>JBBQVQ010000007.1:0-72969 GCA_038211425.1 Candidatus Limnocylindria bacterium
CGAGTGGATCACCCACCGAGTGACCGCCACGAGTCGTCCGCGAACCGAAGCGCCTGCTCGGCGTCGGCGATCGCCGCGGTCGCGTCTGAGGCGCGATACCTGGATGCGGCCGATCCGGCCGGATGTGCATCGGGATAACGCGCGGGGATGTAGTGGCGCGACAGCCGCGCGAGCGCATCACGCATCTCCGTCGAAACCGGCATTCCCGCCTCGGCGGTCTCTTCTCCGAGTCGCATGAGGTCGTGCCCCCACGCCCCTCGTCCGAGCCCGTGTAGTAACGCCTTCATGGCCAGCTGGGCCGACTGCTCCGCCAGAAAGCAGGACCAGGTGTGCGCGCCGGCAGCCCCTTCCCGGCGAGAGCTGTCGAGCGCGTGCCCTGCTTCAATGCGCCAGCGCTGGTACTCATCGCGGTCGAGTGGCGCGCGGCTTTCCGTCACGACGCCAATTATCGTGGCCGCCGGACGGTCCCGACCAGTACGCGAGACTCACGCGGCGGGTCATCAGGAGCGTCTACTCGAGCGTCGCCCTCGCCGAGGTGAACCCTGCCGGATCCGGGAGAGGACGGGATGATGGCAAAGGTGGTCGACCGCACAGAAATGGGGCACGACGCGGGGATGCGGGTCCGTGGGGACTCCGACGACGAGCTTGTGCGGGCGATGGAGGCGCACGTCGGCCAGGGTCGACTGCGAGTCAACGGAGGCTCGCGAGGTACCGCACCAGATCGTCCAGGTCCTGATCGGACAGCTCGCGCGCGAGGCCGTGTGGCATCGAGTCCGGATACCCGGGCACGATGTAGGCGCTCGGGTCGATGATCGATTCACGCAGGTAGTCGGTTGCCGAGCTGCCCGTCTTACGGGTCCCTGCGACGGTGCCGACCTGACTGAGCGGTGGCCCGATGCGCCCTCCTGCGCCATCGATCTGGTGGCAGGAGCCGCAGTTCTTGTCGCGGTACACCCGCCAGCCGCCCTGGAGCGCCGGATCAGACGGCGCGGCCGGAGTCCCGGAGGAGCAGGCCGCGAGCGCGGCGGCGGCGAGCGCGGCCACCCAGCCGACGCGACCGAGGCAAGGCCCGCGCAGCTTCGAACGCTCTATCACTCGCTCCGATGATGCATCGCGCGGCCGCGGCTTCTGCGACCCACCCGAGCCAGCGATGCTCCGCTGCGGGGCTACGACGCGATGATCTGCCCGAGGATCGGCAAGGCGAAGGCCTGCGCGAGCATCAGCGCGAGGAGCGCCAGCCCGAGCGCGAACGGGGCTGCGATGTCGCCGCGGTGCGATGCGGCGACCGTCGCGGCGCCGGACGCGATGCCGCCGACGCCGAAGCCACCGAAGTACGAGACCGGCGGGATGACCAGGACGAGCGTTCCCAGGACCAGCGCGGCCGACACCGCGATGGCGCTCGTCGGTACCCGCCGAGAGCGGAAGAGTGCGATCGTTGCCGCCGCGAGGAGCGCCGTCGGGATCACGAACAGCGCGCTCGCCAGGACCCCGCCGAGAATCCCCGGCAACCCTTGCCCGAGGACCCCCTTGGCTCCGGATCCGAGATCGAGGCCGAGCGCGAACAGCACCGCCGACCCCACGGGTGGGCGATCGCGGCCGCGCAGAAGCGCGGTCCAACCGATGAATAGGGCCAGCGGCACGAGGATCGCCGGGACGCCGAGCGCTCCATTTCCAAACAGCGCGTAGGGGCCGAAGGCGATGCGCGAGCCTTCGACCGCCGAGGTGACCAGGGCGATGGCGACGCCGCTGCCGATCCCGCCCGCGAGTGCGAGCCGCGCGCTGGAACGGCCAAGTCTGGTGACGCGGTGGAGCGTCGGGCTGAACGCGAAGAACGTCGCGCCGACGGCCGCTGCCAGCGCCGCCAGCGTCCCGAGCGCCGCGATCGTTCGGTCGCCTTCGCGGACGTCGCCAATGCCCTGCGGCGTCCTGTCGGGTGCCCTTCCCGCGCCGAAGAGCGCCTGCTCGTCGTCGGTCAACGGACCCGGGTGGCTCCCGCTGCACGCATCCGTCGCGTAGCCGGCCGGCGCGTGCCGCTTGAGGTAGAGCACGTGGTCGGTCCCGTTTCCCGCCTGGTAGTCGACGCTCGTCGCGGCCGGGCCACCGCCGCCTGCCGACTCGGGGCCGAGGCCGACGCCGATTCTCTCGTACGCGGCGCCCTTCAGCACGCGTTCCACGCGGACGAACATGAACCTGCTCGGCCGCCCCGGCGGACCCTCGAAACCGGTCACCCGGCCGTAGACGACGGCGTCCGCGCGGTCCGCGTCGTCGCGGATCGAGGAGGGCGGGGCGCACGAAGCCCCTGCCGGGAACGTGCCGATCGCGAACGTGGCCACAGCGAACGTGGCCACCAAGACGAGCATCGCCACTGCCATCCGGATCCTCATCACCGATGTGACGCGCGAGCACCGGAATGGTTCCGAACTGCGCATTCTCTGCCGTGGCATGCCGCGCCGCCGCGTCGTCACCGACCGCGCCCACAAGCCTCCGTCGCCCACAAGCCTCCGTCGCGCGCACCTTCGGGGATGCGGGCGGGGGCGGAGCGCTCGCTTCGCGATCGGCCGGGCTGATCCAGCTGCGGCAGCGGCGGGCGCCTATGCCTGCAGAACCCGCTCGGGCGGCTCGCGAACACCGGCATGTGGAACGATGCCCGGGCGCCTTCGGCGCGGCTACGCGGCCGACAGCACGATAGCGGCGAGCGCGCGGATGAACGCGGGATCGGTATTGGGCATCCGCGCGCGGTGATAGCGCAGGCCGGCGGCCTCGGCTTCGGCGCGGGCGGCGACATCGAGGTCGTAGAGCACCTCGAGATGGTCGGCCAGGAACTGGACCGGCGCGACCAGGACCTCGCGGTGTCCGGCCGCGGCGACCCGTGGGAAGAGCTCCTTCAGGTCCGGGCGCAGCCATTCCTCCGCGGAATGGCCCGCGCTCTGGTACGCCCACCGCCAGCGGTCGGCGTGCAGCTGCGCGCGTGCGGCCACGAGCTCGCCGGTCTCGCGCAGTTGCGCGATGTAGTCCGGTTCCGCCTCGAACACGCGACGGGGAAGGCTGTGCGCGGTGAGAAGAACGGGCACCTCCGCGGGCAGAGTCGCGAGTGCTCTCGCGATGTTCGCGGCGAGCGCGTCGATGAGCTCGGGGGTCCGGTACCACGCGCGCACCATCAGACGGGGCGTCCCGGGCGCCTGCGAGGCGACCGCGTCCTCGAGCGCACGCTCATAGCCGCCCATCAGCGCCGGTGACCATTGCGGAGAGAGGCACACGCCAACGATGCGGCTGCAACCGGAAGTGAGGAGCTCCGCGACCGCCTCGTCGATCGAGGGATCGGAGAAGCGCATACCCGCGACCACTCGATGGCCGCGACCGAGCTCATGCTCGAGGCAGGCGGCCTGCGAGCGGGTGATCTCGATGAGCGGCGAGCCGCCGATGAGCTCATAGCGGCGGCGCATCTCACTGGCGAGTTCGTCCGTCGGCGCCTTTCCCCCACGTACGCGCGCGAGGTAGGCCGCGACGTCCTCGGGGCCGGCTGGCGCGCCGTAGGTCATCAGCGCGACGCCCACCGTCATGCCGCGACCGGCTCGGCCGACTCCTCGTGGACCAGCTCCGTCAGGCGCGCGAGGACATCGGCCTCGGTGCCCGGCAGGACTCCGTGGCCGAGGTTGAAGATGTGCCCCGGCCGGCCGTCAGCCCGCCGCAGCACATCACGCGCGGCGCGCGCGACGACCGGGAACGGTGCGAGGCACGCCGCGGGGTCGAGATTGCCCTGGATCCCGTGCCCGGTGCCGACGGCGGACCATGCGGCGTCGAGCGGCTGCCGCCAGTCGACGCTCACGACGTCGGCACCGGCCGCGGCGAGGAGCGGCGTGAGCGCCGGGTTGCCGGTCGCGAAATGAATGCGCGGAACGTCCGCTTTCGCGAGCCGATCGAAGATCGCCCGGCTGTACGGGAGGACGCTCGCCTCGTAATCGGTCGTCGTAAGGGATCCGGCCCAGGAATCGAAGAGCTGGACCACATCGGCGCCGGCCTCGATCTGGGCCATGAGATAACGGGATAGGACGTCGACGAGCGTGCCCATCAGCCGCGCCCATCCTTCCGGCTCGCCGAGCAGCATGGTCTTCGTCAGCGCGTGGTCGCGCGATGGGCGACCCTCGATGAGATAGGACGCGAGCGTGAACGGCGCCCCAGCGAAGCCGATCAGCGCGATCCCGGCCGGTAGGTCCCGGCGGAGCGCGCGGATGGTCTCGAAAAGGTAGGGCGTCGCCTCCTCCGCGTCGACGACGCGGATGGCACGCACGTCGGCGTCGGAACGGAGCGGTCGTTCCACGATCGGCCCGACGTCCGGTTCGATATGGAACGGCACGCCCATCCCGTCGAGCGGCAGCATGATGTCCGCGTACAGCACGGCTGCATCGACGCCGAGGCGGTCGACGGGCATCCGTGTCACGCGCGCGCAGAGCTCGGGGGTGCGCGCCATCTCGAGGATCCCATGGCGCTCGCGCAGCGCCCGATACTCGGCGAGACAACGGCCAGCCTGGCGCATGAACCAGACCGGCGTCCGCTCGACGGCCTCGCGCCGGCACGCACGCACCAGGAGGGGCGCGGTCACGTCAGCTCCGCCTTGCTCTTGCGACGCCTTCGAGGAGGTCGAGCGCGTGTCAACACGCGTCCACCAAGGACGAGGCCGTCACACCAGCGCCTTGTCGCGAACGGCGACCCCGTCGATGAGGTCGAGCGCCTCGCGACAGGCCATCGCCTCGCCAACGAAGATGGGCGTCTCCCGCTCGGTGTACGACGATGATTCCGTCTCGCGCAGGTCCGCCACGAGGGCGAGGAACTGGCGTGGGTCCGGGGCCTCGAACGCGACCACGAACTCGTGATCGTCGATCCCGAAGCTGTAGCCGGTGTGGATCCTTATGTCCGGATAGCGGTGGCCGGCCGCGAAGTGGGCGGCCATGATGCGCGTCCGCTCCTCGACCGGCAGCGCATACCACGAGCGCTTCTTGGTCATCGGGTACACGACGACGTACCGCCTGTCGCCGACGGGCCCGGCCGTACCGCGCCCATGCTCGTTCCCGGCGTGCGCATGCTCGCCGAGGTACTGCGACTTCCGCCGAGCGGCGAGATATCCGTGGGGCCGCACGCTGAACGTCCAAAGTGTCGTGCCGGCGAGCCGCGCCTCGGCCCGCTGCAGCGCGCGCGCATCTTCGCCGACGAGCCACAGGAGCAGGTCCGCGTCGCTGCGAGTACCGACGAGCGAATACGCATGCGCTCCGACGCCGCAGCGCTCGAACGCCTCCGCGAACTCGCGCTTGTGCTCCGCGCGCTCGCCCGTGCTCAGCCGACGCCACTCGCTCGAGACGGCGATGGTGAGAAAGCGGTACATCTCGTTCATCCGGCGATCTCCATCAGCGAAGCGCTTGCCGCCCGGATTACGCTGTCGATCACAGCCTCGTCGTGCGCGAGCGAGACGAACCAGCATTCGAGCTGCGACGGCGGCAGCATGACCCCGCGGCCGAGCATCGCCCCGTGGAACGCGGCGAATGTGTCCCGGTCGGCGCCGGCCGCGTCCATGTCGTTCCTGATCGGCCCGCGCGCGAAGAAGAGCGTCAGCAGCGAGCCAGAGCGCTGTACGCAGCCTTCCACGCCGATCCGGGACAGGGCACCGACGAGGCCGCGCTCGAGGTGGCCGCTGCTTCGTTCCAGCCGCTCGTATGCGGATGTATCCAGCAGCGAAAGCGTGGCGATGCCGGCGGCCATCGCGAGCGGATTGCCGGAGAGCGTCCCTGCCTGGTACATCGGTCCAAGCGGAGCGACGAGCGCCATGAGGGACCTCGACGCGCCATAGGCGCCGACCGGGAGTCCGCCACCGATCACCTTGCCGAGGCATGTGACATCCGGCCGAACGCCGGTGACGCCCTGAGCCCCGCCGCGCCCCAACCGGAATCCGGTGATCACCTCATCGAAGACGAGCAGCGCCCCCGTTTCATCGCAGATCTGGCGCAGTCCCTGGAGGAACCCGGGCTCAGGCGGGATACATCCCATGTTCCCGGCGTACGGTTCGACGAGGATCGCCGCGAGCGGGACCTCCCGCGCCAGCGATCCAGCGCCAGCGAGATCGTTGAACGCGACGGTGAGGGTGTCCCGCGCGGTGCCGGCGGTCACGCCGGCGGAATCGGGAAGTCCGAAGGTGGCGACGCCGGAACCGGCCTTCGCCAGGAGTGCGTCGGAGTGTCCGTGATAGCAGCCGGCGAACTTGAGGATCTTCTCGCGGCCGGTGGCCGCGCGGGCGAGCCGCACCGCGCTCATCGTGGCCTCGGTCCCCGACGAAACGAACCGGAGCATCTCCACCGCCGGGAGCGAAGCGGTGATCGCTTCCGCCAGCTCGACCTCGAGCGGGGACGGGGCGCCGTAGCTCGTGCCATTGCGCGCCTGCCGCTCGATCGCCTCCACGACGATGGGGTGCGCATGTCCGACGATGAGCGGACCCCACGAAGACACCATGTCGATGTACTCGCGGCCCGCCACGTCCCACACGCGCGCGCCCTGGCCGCGTGCGATGAAGGGCGGCTCGCCGCGCACCGCGCGGTACGCGCGCACCGGGCTCGAAACGCCTCCGGGCATCACCCGTCCGGCACGATCGATCAGCCGGTCGGACGCGATCGCGTTCATCGTCCACCCTCCGACAGCCACTCGGCGGCGTCGAGCGCGAAGTACGTGATGATGACGTCGGCGCCGGCGCGCGCGATCCCAATGAGCGACTCCAGTGCGGCGCGCCGTAGGTCGATCCATCCGCGCTCCGATGCCGCAACGAGCGCCGCGAACTCGCCGCTGACCTGGTAGGCGGCGAGCGGAAGTTCGGAACGCGACCGCGCCGCCGCGAGTACGTCGAGGTAGGGACCAGCAGGCTTCACCATCAGCATGTCCGCGCCTTCGGTCGCGTCCGCGTCGAGCTCGAGGCGCGCCTCCCTCGCGTTCGCCGGGTCGAGCTGGTATGCGGAGCGGTCGCCGAACTGGGGCGCGCAATCGGCGGCGTCGCGGAATGGCCCATAGAAAGCCGACGCGAACTTCGCCGCGTACGACAGGATCGCGGTCTCGGCGTACCCGGCGTCATCAAGCTCACGGCGTATCGCGGCGACGCGTCCATCCATCATGTCCGAGGGCGCGACGAGATCGGCGCCCGCAGCGGCGTACACGCGGGCGGCTTCGGCTAGTACCGGCAGCGTGCGGTCGTTGTCGATCGTCCCGTCGGTACGAAGTACTCCGCAGTGTCCGTGCGAGGTGTATTCGCAGAGGCAGACGTCCGCGATGAGCGAGAGATCGGCCCCCGCAGCGCGGATCGCGCGCAGCGCCATCGGAACCGGTCCGAGCGGATCGGCGGCGGCGACCCCTTCCTGGTCCTTTTCCGCCGGAAGGCCGAAGAGAAGCAGTCCGCCGATCTCGGCGGCCGCCGCCCGTCCCGCGATGTCGACGACCTGCGTGATGGGCCATCGTTGGTGTCCGGGAAGCGAGGCGATCGGGGCCGGCGTGTCGAGGCGGGCGTCGACGAAGATCGGCAGGATCAGCATCGCCGGGTCGAGGCGCGTCTCGCGGACCAGGCGCCGAAGCGCGGGCGACCGTCGCAGCCTTCGGCCACGGCGGAATTGTGTTGTGCGAGTGGGCGCGAGCGTCATGCTGACACCTCCGAGGAAGCAACTTCGCCGATGACCTGGACGATCGCGCCCAGATGCGCAGGGACGTCGGCGCGTGGACGTGTCATGCGACCACTCGCGCCGAAGGAACGCCGCGGATCGCGGCCACGACCCCGTCCTGGTCAGGAGTCGCCGCGACGAACGGTTCCTGTCCCAGCACCTGCCTCACGTGGGCAGCCGTGGTCGGGCCGATCGCGATCGCGGTGCAGCGGCGCGCGGCCTGGATGCCGACCGCGAACGCGAATCCATCGACGGCACTCGGCGACGCGAGCACCGCGACCGCTCCACGCTCGCAGGCCGTGCGTGCGGACGAGGCGTTCGGGGCCGCTGATCCGACGGTCGTGCGATATGCCACGACGTCGCGCACGGTCGCGCCGCGCGCACGTAGGCGCTCGACGAGCCCGGGCCGGGCGTGATCGGAGCGGGCAAGAACGACGGCGCCACGCGGCAGGGGCAGCTCGTCAGCGAGCGCCTCGGCGTCCTGCCGGCTCGGCCGAAAGTCCGCCTCGAGGCCCAGCTCGCGCGCGACGTGTTCGGTCGCCCGTCCCACGACCGCGAGCGGGGCGCGTAGCGGCTCGCCACCCAGCGCCGTCGCGACAGCTCGCGCGCCGGCACGGCTCGTGACGACCAGCAGGTCGTCGCTCGTGAGAGCCTGCAAACACCGCTCGAGCTCGCTGCCATCGGCGACGGGCTGGACGTCGATGCAGGGGAGGTCGATCACGATCGCGCCGAGCTCGCGCAGCACGGTCGCCAGGGGCGCGTTGTCGGCGGTGGCGCGCGTGAGGATGACCGAGGCATCGACGCGGTCACGCATGCGCCGGCTGTCCGAGCTGTTCAGCGGCCGCCGCGGCGACGGCGAGCGGATCGGACCCGCGAACGAACACTCGCACGACACCATTCGGGAGCGCGAGCGCCGCGTCCATCGCGATGGCGCCGCCTTCGACCCGCGCCCACGCTCCGAGCGGGATCGCGCAGCTTCCGCCGAGCGACCGCAGCAGCGCGCGCTCGGCGGTCACGGCGAGGCGGGAGGCTTGGTGATCCAGGAGGGACAGGCGCGCGCGCAGCCCGCCATCGTCCGCACGGCACTGGGCCGCCAGCGCGGCCTGACCTGGGGCGGTGGGCCACTCGACCCCGTCGAGCGTCTCCTCCTCGGCGACTTCGACGCCCAGGCGACACAGGCCCGCGCGCGCGACGATGGTCGCGTCGAATTCGCCGTCCAACACCTTGCGCACGCGCGTCCCCACGTTCCCCCGGATGTCCCTCGCCACCGCATCCGGCCGCAGGGCGTGAAGGAATGCGGCCCGGCGGGGGCTCGAGGTGCCCACGACCGGGCACGAGCGCAGGGACGCCACACCGCCACGGGAAGCGGTGATCAGCACATCCCGCGGATCGCCGCGCTCCGGTATCGCGGCGATCACGAGGTCACCGCGCTCCTCGGTGGGCAGGTCCTTGAGCGAGTGGACCGCGACATCGATCGCGCCGGAGCGCAGCGCATCCTCCAAGGCCGTGACGAAGACGCCGTCGCCGAGCTCACGCAGCGGCCGGCCCGAGCGGTCGCCTTCCGTGTGGACGATGCGGATGTCCACGTCGTCCTCGAGCCGCTCGGCGACGAGCCGTGTCTGGGCCATGGCGAGGGGACTGCCCCGGGTGCCGACGACGATCGTCACGAGGCTTCGAGGCCGAACAGCTCGCGCGCGCTCCGCTCTTTCAGCGGGTCATCTCGCAGGGCGACGGTCGGCCCATGCAGCAGCGCTCCGGTGAGCGCGCTGGACAGTGCCTCGACGACGCGGCGGTCGCGCGCATCGAGGTGGCGAAGTTTGCCAAGTGCGCGATCCAGCTGCGCCCGCCGGATGCGCTCAGCCTGGTCCCGAAGTGCTTCGATCGTCGGCGAGGCCAGACGCCCTCGCCGCGCCTCCGCGAAGCGTCGTGCTTCCTGCTCGCACGACCGCTCGGCGCGTTCGGCGTCCCCGTCGCGCTCTGGATCCTCGGCGGCGTCGAGGTCGTCGACGCTGCGGTAGACGAGTCCGCGCAAACGGCGCGCGTCCTCGCCGACGCTGCGCGGCACAGCGACATCGACGAGGATGAGCGGGCCGCGTGTCAAACGCCGCTCGAGGCGCTCGGCGGTCAACAGGGTCCCGCGGGTATCGGCGGCGGAGATGAGAGCGTCCGCCTCGAGCAGCGCGCCGTCCAGGTCATCGAGCCTCAGCGCGGTCGCGCCGATCTCCCCAGCGACCTGGCGTGCCCGCGCGGCGTCCCGGTTCGCGATCCGGACCGTGCCGACCCGCGAGGCGAGCGCGCGGGAGGCGAGCTTGCCGACCTCGCCCGCCCCGACCACCAGGACCGTGGAGGCGGACGGTCGCGCGAGAAGGGCGACGACCGAATCCACGGCCAGCGATCCGACCGAGCGTCGGACGCGTCCGAGCGACGTCGCTGAGCGCACTTCGCGCGCGAGGTGCAGCGCGCGCTGGATCGCCTCGCTGAGCAGCGGATCGAGTCCGCCGGTCGAACGGGCGCGGCCGTAGGCATCCCGCAGTTGGACGAGGATCTGCCCCTCGCCGCGCACGACCGAGTCGAGGCCCATCGCCGCGCGAAAGAGGTGCAGAACGGCGGCTTCGCCCGTCTCGACGGTCACCTCGGCCGCGACGCGATCGTCGACTTCGAAAACTCGTTGGCGCGCCATCGCCGCCTGGTCAACGCCCGGCGGGATCGCGACGTAGCACTCGACGCGGTGACACGTCGACAGCAGCAGCAGGTCCGGGCCGACCCGCGTGGCCGCGGTCGCCGCGAAACGCTCCCGCGCGTCGAGCGGCGCGTCCCGCTGGTGCAACTTGACCACGCCGAGTGCGGCCTGCTCGGACATTTCCGCGAACATATCCTCCGCCTCCGATCGGGCAACCCGGCTTCCGAGGTTTACGCAGATTCAGCCCGGCAGTCCGCCATGGATCGCTCTCCGCAGGCCATGGAGTTCGCCGGCGTGCGCGGCGGTCGGACGTCCCGATTCGACGCCTGCCTGTCTGTTTGGCACGGGATTCGCATGTGGCCCAGACATGATCGCTCGGCTGCTCTGCAGGCTTGGGATGCACGAGTGGTGGCCAACGAGCAGTCCCAGCGCCGCCGCTGTCTGCGGGCGCTGCCCTGCTGTGAGGCACCGGCAGGCTCCGCGGATGGCCGAGCGACGGACGCCGGCCACGAGAAAGTAAGAGTCCCACCCTCCGCGGCCGGACAAAACGCCACACCTCAACACGCGCTCGAGCGTTTACTCTGCAAGAGAGCAGGGAGACGCTTCGTGCTGTAGAGGGGGCCAGATGGCGATGTCTCACGCACGCGACACGATCCGCACCGGTGGGCCGGGTCTGCTGGGCGCCGTTCTGGCGGCGGCGGCATCGCATGATCTCGAGTCCGTCCGCACCCAGGCCGCCCTCCGGGAAACCCTCGAGGATCGGTCACCCGCACTCCCGACCGACATCGGCATGCTTCTCGACGACCATCGGCGCGCCCTGACGGGCCTGTGCGCCGCCCTCGAACCGGCGGCTCGGTCGCGGGTCGAGGAACTAGCACCGTTCGCGAAGCAGCTCACCGAAACGGCCGCCATCGCGGCGCTGGACGATCAAGGTCTGAACGAGTTCATGCGGCCGATCTTCGAGGAGGCCGGGCTCGCTGACCGGTTCGTTCTCGATCCGCTGGCGCCGGGGACAGCGTCCGTCGCCGCCCGGCCTTCCGGCGTCGAGGGAGACGCAGCGCACGTACCGGCGATCACGAAACCGGCGGTCGAATTGGTCCCCGTCACCCTAGCCGCTGAAGCGCTGTTCGACCACCTGCTCGCGCACCAGGAGACGATCTCGTACGGGTCGGCGTATCGCGGCATGCTCGGGCCGTGGATCGGACCGTGGCGGAGCTTGATCCACGTGCCGATGGTGCTCCAGGTCGCGCGGGGAACGGCGGCGCGCGCGCACGGCGACATCAAGGTGCGCCTCGACTCGCTCATCGTGAACAAGAAGACCCGGCGACCCGGGGGCCGCCACTTCGGGGAACACCCTGAGTACGCCGAGGAGTCCTGGCTCGAGCACTTTGGCCGGTGGAGCGCTTGTGATCACGCCGCTGCCGACATCCGCGCCGGCCTGCAGGCACTCCGGCCCGCAGAACAGCCCTCTCCGTCGGGCGCCGATCATGGCCGCGCGTCGATCGCGACGACTCCGGTCGAGGACGTCCTGGAAATCCACGACTCGCCGGTCCAGGACGTCCCTGAGGGCCGCGACTCCCGGGTCGCGGCCGCGCCGGTAGCCGACGCCCCCCCCGAGCTGGACGAGGGTCCCGCCTCTGCGGTCGAGGTCCAGGAGCCGCCGAGCAAGCCGTCCCCGGGCGCGCCACCGGATGTTGCCCTAACTGGGGTGCACGAGGCTCCCGCCCTTCCGCTGGAGGTCGACGAGCCGCCGATGGAGGTGGCCGCGATCGCCCTGCCAGGTCCCACCGTCGCGGCGAACCTCGAGTCCGAGGAGTTCAGCGCGCGACCGAGGCCTGCGCCAGGTGTTCGCTCCGGGCCCAGGCTCGCCGCGAACGGCCGGAAGGTGCTGGAGGTCGCGGGGGCGAGCGTCGCAGCGATCGTTCTCGGCAGCCTGGTCGGATCGGTCATCGCCTCCCAGAGCGCAAGGCCGGCCGGCCCGGTGTCCGAGGGGCAAGCCGGACCGGCGCTCGCGGTGAACGACACCTTCGCCGCTCTCCCTCTCGGCAGCGACCCTGGGTGGGACACGTCCGGTCCCGGTGGGCCCGCGGGTAGCATGCGGGTCGATCCCCTGCCCACGAGCGTCGACCGGAGCCTGCGCGTGCAAGCCGGTGGGGCCGATCAGCCTTTCTCGGCGTGCCGCTCCATCCCCAAGGTCAGCGGTCCGCTGCTGGTCGAGACCCGAATTCTGGTGGATGGTTTCGCCGCGAGCGACATGACGATCGCCTCCGTCCGTTCGGGCGCTGACGAAATGGTGGGCCTCCGACTGAGCCCCGAAGGCAAGATCCTCGGCCCTGCTGACGCAGGCGTGCGAGCCGGCGCGGCGGCGATCGCTCCGGGCGCGTGGTACGACATCTCCCTGCAGCTCGACACCACGAGCCGCACCTACCACATGATCGTCTCGCGCGCCGACCCTCCGGCATCGGTCATCGCGCAGGACGGTGGCTGGAAGAGGCCGCTCGACGGCGTCGACCGCATCTGCTTCACCCCGCCCGGCGCGGCGCACTCGGTCTACATCAACCAGCTGCGAGTGACCGCTCCCTAGGGTCCGTTCCTCACGTTGGCGTTCGCGCGAGCGCGTACTGTGACGGGCGTGATCCCCCGCGCGCCGTTCGGACGCACCGGCCACGAAAGCAGGCGCACGATCTTCGGCGCCGCAGCGCTTGGCCGCGCATCCGAGGCGGATGCGGATCGCGCGCTGGAGCTGCTGGTCCGCCATGACATCGACCACATCGACACCGCAGCCAGCTACGGCGAGTCTGAGCTGCGCGTCGCGCCGTGGCTCGCCGGAAATGGCCGCGACCGTTTCTTCCTTGCGACGAAGACAGGCGAGCGCACCTATCGCGGAGCGCGCGATGAGATCCGGCGGTCGCTAGCACGGCTGCGCGTGGACCACGTCGACCTCATCCAGCTCCACAACCTCGTGGATCCTGCCGAGTGGGACGTCGCCATGGGTGCGGACGGCGCGCTTCGCGCGGCGATCGAAGCGCGCAACGCCGGCCTCGTACGGTTCATCGGCGTCACCGGGCACGGGTTCACCGTCTCAGCACAGCACCGCCGCAGCCTCGATCGCTTCGACTTTGATTCCGTCCTGTTTCCCTACAACCACACGCAGATGCGCGACGAGGCCTATGCGGCCGATGCCGAGTTGCTGTTCAGCACGTGCGCTGAACGCGGCGTCGCGGTGCAGACGATCAAGAGCATCACGCTCGGTCCCTGGCAGGAACGCCCGGCGGAGCCCAGCACCTGGTACGAGCCTCTCACCGAGCAGTCCGACATCGACCTCGCGGTGCGCTGGGTCCTCGGCCGCGACGGCATCTTCCTGAATACCGCCAGCGACATCGGTCTGCTCGCGAAGATCCTGGACGCCGCCAGCCGCGGGGGGCCCCGCCCGTCGGACGCCGAGATGAACGGATTGCTGCGGCAGCGAGGGATGGCCCCGCTCTTCGCGGCGTGACGCGTGCGAAGCGTCGTCCAAAGCAGCGCGCGCTGATCGACGCGCGCCCGCGGAGATCGGGGTCATGACGCCGACGCCTCTCGTTCGAGCGCTCGCGGAGGTCGGTGCCGCGGATGTCGCGATCGCCGGGGGAAAAGGCGCGAACCTCGGCGAGCTCGTCCGCGCCGGCTTCCCCGTGCCCAATGGATTCGTCATCACGACCGACGCCTACGCGCGGGTGGCGCACTCGGCCGATGCGCACGACACGGCGGCCGCGCGCGTCCGTCTGACGACCACCCCGGTGCCGAGCGACGTCGCGACGGCGATCGTCGCCGCATACCGCTCACTCGGCGGCGGTCGCGTCGCGGTTCGCTCGTCCGCGACGGCCGAGGATCTCGCCGACGCGAGCTTCGCGGGGCAGCAGGACACGTTCCTCGAGATCGAGGGCACCGACGCGGTGCTCGACGCGGTGCGGCGCTGCTGGGCGTCGCTGTGGAACGAGCGCGCGGTCGCGTATCGCGCGACACACTCCGTGGCAGATCCCGGGCTGGGGCTCGCGGTCGTGGTCCAACGGATGGTGGATGCGGCCGTCGCGGGCGTCCTCTTCACGGCCGACCCGATCACCGGACGTCGTCACCGCGCCGCGATCGATGCCGTCAGGGGCCTCGGAGAGCGCCTCGTCTCCGGCGCCGTGAACCCGGACCATTTCCTCGTCGATACGCGAAGCGGTGAGGTGATCGAGCGGCGCGGCAACCTCCTCGATGACGCGCGTCTGCGGGAGATCGCCGAGCTCGGAGCCCGTGTGGAAGCGCACTACGGCCGGCCGCAGGACATCGAGTGGGCCCTCGACAAGCGCGGCGGACTCTTCCTCGTGCAATCCCGCGCGATCACGACGCTGTACCCGCTCCCGGCCGGCGCGCCCGATGGGGAGGGCGAACTGCGCGTGTACCTCTCCGCGAACGTCGCGCAGGGGATGCTCCAGCCGTTCACGCCGATGGGAGCGCAGACCTTCCGGCTCATCGGGTCGGGCATGTCGGCATTGCTCGGCGCCCCGGTGCGCGACGCCACGGCGGGGCCGCAGATCCTCGCCGAAGCGGGCATGCGGCTCTGGATCGATCTCACTCCGGTCCTGCGCAGCCGCGTCGGCCGCGGCGTGCCCGCGCGCCTCCTGTCGGGCATGGAGGCGCGGAGCAAGCCCGTCATCACTCGACTGCTCGAGGACCCTCGGCTGCGGGCCCGCGGCTCCCCGAGGCGGTCAATCGCGGGTCTGGTCAGCGCTCTCCGGCGCACGGGCGCGCCACCGATCGTCCTTCGCGCGTTGCTGCGGCCGGATGACGCTCGCTTGCAGATCCTCCGCGCGGTCGATTCGCTCCTCGGTTCGGATCCCGGACCCGTCTCGACGGCGGCCGAGCGCCTGGATGCGTTCGAGCGCCTGTTCCTCGGCGTACCCCCGCGGCTCTTCCCCCGGCTCGTCGCATTGGCCGTCGGCGGCTTCGCTTCGTACCGGGCCGCGGCCCACCTGCTGAAGGACGTCGCGCGACCGGACGAGCTTCAGACCGTGCTTCGCGGGTTGCCGCACAACCCGACCACCCAGATGGACCTCGAGCTCTGGGCGATCGCGCGCGAGGTGAAGACCGATCCCGCCTCGCGCGCCGCTCTCGCCGAGCGATCGCCGACGGCGTTGTCCGCGGACCATCGCTCCGGTGCTCTGCCCCCGCTCCTGCAGCGCAGGCTCGGCCGATTCCTCGAACGCTACGGCCATCGCACGATCGCGGAGATCGATCTCGGTGTGCCGCGGTGGTCCGAGGATGCGGCGCATCTCCTTGGTGCGCTCGCGAACTACCAGCGCCTCGAGGACGCCGCGCTGGCGCCCGACGTCCAGTTCGCTCGCGGCGCGCGTGAGGCAGAGGCGATGATCGAAACATTGCTTGGGAGGGTGGAGGGCCCCCGGCGGGTGCTCGCGCGCGTGCTCTTCCGGCGGGCACGGATGCTCTTGGGACTTCGCGAGCTGCCGAAGTTCACGATCATCCGCCTCTTCGCGATCGGGCGGGGGGTCATTGCTCCGGTCGGGCCCGAACTCGCCGCGGCCGGAAACATCGACGCCGCCGAGGACATGTGGTTCCTCACGCTCCCCGAGCTGCGGCGCGCCGTCGCAGGCGAGCGGATGCACGAGATCGTCCGGCGCCGCCGAGACGAATACCGTCGTGAGTTCGCGCGCAGGCACATACCCCGCGTGTTGCTGTCCGACGGGACGGACGCGGAGGCGGCGTTCGCGGCGCCGGCGGCCGAAGGGGATCTTCTCGGGACACCGGCCTCCCCGGGTATCGCGCGCGGCGTCGCGCGCGTCCTGCGCTCGCCATCGGGTGCGGTACTCGAGCCGGGCGAGGTCCTGATCGCGCCCGCGACCGATCCTGGGTGGACGCCGCTCTTTCTGACCGCGAGCGCCCTGGTCATGGAGATGGGCGGCATGATGTCGCACGGCGCCGTCGTGGCACGCGAGTATGGGATCCCGGCCGTGGTCGGCGTGCCGGGTGCCACCCTGCGGATCGCGACGGGCGAGCGCGTCGTCGTCGACGGCTCGGCGGGGACCGTCGCGAAGGAGAATGACGAGCGCCCGGCGGCCTGACCCGGTCCGAAGACACGTCGATGTCGCATCCCGCCGGACGCATCGAGAATGACAATGACCACATCTCTCTTGCACCGTCCTCGGATACGCTCCCAGCCATGACCGGACCGCTTCGCTTCACGCCCGCGACCATTGACGACGCGGATTACTGGGCGGACCTGTGGACCGACGTCGACCCTGACGATCCGAGCGACCCCGTGCTGATGCGCCACTTCTGGAAGAACCAGCCCGCCGACCACGTCGTTGAGCGGTTCATCGCGATCGCACCGGACGGTGGGCGGGTCGGTGGCGCCGCACACTTCCATGGACCTTGGGACAAGATGCCGACGCGCTATGGCCAGGTCAGAGCCGGCCTCTTTTCCGCGCACATGAATGCTGACCGGCTCGACGAGGCCTTCGCCTTTGCCGAGGACCGATCCGGTCAGAGCGGCGCCACGATCATCACCACCTGGGTCCTCGAAGCGGATGCCGCGCGCATCGACGTTCTGTCATCGCGCGGGTACGCCGAAGAGCGTCGGGCGAAGCTGTGGCAGGTCGACCTCGTGGCCAACCGGGAGCGGGTCGAGAGCATCGCGGCGTCGTCCCGGGAGCGAATGGGCGCGCAGGGGATCCGCGTGACGACCCTCGACAAGGTCGGTGGAGACGAGCCCGTCCGCAGGTTCTGGATGCTGTTCGAGCTCACGACTCCCGACATGCCGTCGACGGTGCCGTACGTGTCGATCCCCTTCGCGGACTTCGTCCGCGGCTGGATGGATGCGCCAAGCGTCCGCCAGGATCGCATCTGGATCGCTCTTCAGGGTGCTGACATGGTGGGCTACTCGATGCTGACCTACCCGCCCGTCCGAGGGAATGTTTGGAACAACGGCACCGCGACCGTGCGCGAGGCGCGCGGCAAGGGGATCGCGCGCGCTCTCAAGGCTGAGTCGATGATCCAGGCGCTCGAGCTGGGTGTTCCCCGCGTTCGCACCGGCAACGACGCGACGAACGCGCCCATCCTCCACCTGAACCAGGACATGGGTTTCGGCCCGATCGACGGCGCCATCCAGTACCTGAAGCAGGCGTAGCACCGGGCAGCGCCGACGCTCGGCCGGCTGGCGGCCCTGACGATCTCCGTGCGACATGCATCCGATCGACCTGCCCATCCGAATGGTGGGTAGGACATCGCTCGGAGGGAATCATGTTCCGTCTACTCGCAAGCGGCCTCGCCGCGGTCATCGTCCTTGGCGCATGCGGCTCCGCGGGAAGTGGCGGCGTCGCCGCTCCATCGCCCACGCCCAGCGCGACTCCCGCGCCGACGAAGGCGCCGACAGTGAAGACCGCCGACACGACGCTCGGCAAGGTGCTTGCCGCGGCCGGCAACGGGATGACGCTGTACATCTTCAAGCGCGATACCGCGGGCGTCAGCAATTGCTACGACGCGTGCGCCACGACGTGGCCGCCGTTCGTGGTGACGAGCGACCCGGTCGCACCAAGCGACGTCAAGGGCAAGCTCTCCACGGCCGCGCGCAAGGACGGCGCGAAGCAGGTGACGATCGATGACCAGCCGCTCTATTTCTACAACAAGGACACAAAGCCTGGCGACGTGATCGGCGAGAACGTCGGCACGATCTGGTTCACCGTGAAGAACCCGTAGATCTCGCGTCCTCCGAGTCGGCTACCTCGTTCTCGGCCACTCCCGAGGCGGGGTCGTCGGCGCGCCGCCCTGGTCACCGCACGCCCGGCACAAGCATCGCGACCTGGCGCGAGTAATCCTCATACGACTCGCCGAGCTGCGCGCGCAGCAGCCGCTCTTCCTCCCTGGCCCGCATGTAGAAGGCCGGGAACGAGACGGCGAGGGTGCCCGCGAGAAAGAGCAGGTTCCCCGTCGCGAGGAACGCGCCGACGTCGTGCAGCGCGAGCCCGCTGTACACCGGGTGCCGCACGATCCGGTACGGACCGCGGCGGACCACTTCGTGACCCTCATGGACTTCGACCTCGTGATCGAAGTGCGCGCCGAGGGTGAGCGCGGCCCACGCGGCGATCACGACCCCGCCGACCACCACGCCGAGGCCGAGCCACCGCACCCGGTCGGGCATCGCGAGCTCGGGCCCGGGACGCAGCGCGACCACGAGATAGGGCACCCAGATGAAGTAGGGGAGCGCCTGTGAGAGGCGATGGCCCCGTCGCACCGAGCGCCTGCCGCGCCTGACCGCTGCATGCCGGATCCGGAGAGCGAGCGCGATGTACGCGGCGAAGCTCACCGCATACACGGACGAGACCAGACCGCCGCTCATGGTCGGCAGGCCGCATTGGCGGCAACTGGGCGCATGGCCTTTCGATGTTAGGCGTGGCCTACGCCGCGCGCTTCGAACCGGCCGTCTCGCGCGTTGGCCCCTCGCGTGCACGCTCTCTTGTGACGGCGAATGGAGGGTGGCGGTGATGGATCGCGAACCGCTCGGCCTGGCTCGCGGGCACAGCGCGTACTTCCTGTTCGGTGGACTCTGGCCCCTGATCCACCTTGGCAGCTTCGAAGCGGTGCTCGGCCGAAAGCGGGACGCCTGGCTCGTCCAGACGGTCGCGCTGATCATCACCGGCCTCGGCGCCTCGCTGGCTGTGTCGGCACGGCGAGGCAAGGTGCCACTCGAGATGCGCCTGGCGGCGGCGGCCGCGGGCGCGGGGCTGGGCGGCATCGCCGCGGTCTACGGGGCGCGCGGCCGCATCTCGCGCCTGTACCTCTTGGACGCCGCCATCGAGCTCGTGTTCGCCTCGCTCTGGATCCGATCGCTCGCGGCAGACCGCCAGGCGCTGATGGCATCCAAGGGTGAGCGACCGACAACGGGTCACGCCCGTCCCGCGCAGCCCGCGCGGACGCCCGCGGTGCCGCAGCCGCCGGCCCCGGCGCGGGAGCCGATCGGCGCGCCGCCCAAGGCGACGCGCGACCGGCGCGAGTCGGGGAGCGACGCGGCCAGGCCCGCTGCCGTGGCCCCATCGCGGGGTGCGTCGCGGGGACGGTCCCGCACGGCGGAGCCGTCGCGTGCGGTCGGGGGATCGCGCCCCGCCGAACCGTCGCGCCCCACCGCGGGATCGCGCCTGGCCACACCCGCACCGCC
Source organism: Candidatus Limnocylindria bacterium (assembly GCA_038211425.1). Classification (GTDB taxonomy): domain Bacteria; phylum Chloroflexota; class Limnocylindria; order P2-11E; family P2-11E; genus JALYKU01. The sequence goes on from JBBQVQ010000007.1 coordinate 19,553, forward strand.
GCCCGGCGGACGATCCCGCTCCGCCACACCCGCATCGGCGCGGGTCGCCGCGGATCCGCAGGGCGCAGCGGACGAACCGGTGGCTGCGGCGGCCCCCCCTTCGACCGCCGCAGGACCTTCACCCGCGGCCGTGACCGAGGCCGTCGTCGTCCGCGTCTTCTTCGAGAGGAGGAAAGCAGAGGCGGCGCTCGAGGAGCTCTTGGGCTCGGGCTACGACGACGCTGACGTGACGCTGACGGCGAGCGGCGGACACGCTCTCGACCAGGTCGAGGGATCGTTCAGGCGTGGGGCGCTCGAACTCACCGTGCATCCCCGCGAAGGCGTGAAGGATCCCGACGAGATCATGTCGCGTCACGGTGGCCGGCCGCGGCAGGAGCGCACCACCATGTGACGCGCGCGTAGGCGCGCGCAGCCCGTGGAATAAGGTGTAGACGGTGGCCTTCTCCTTCGTGCTGCACTCGCACCTGCCGTACTGCCGCGGCGCGGGCCGCTGGCCACACGGAGAGGAGTGGCTGCACGAGGCCATCCTCGGCACCTACGTTCCGCTGCTCGTTCTGCTTTTCGACCTCCGGCGTGATGGCGTGCCCTTCCAGATCAGCGTCGGCATCACCCCGATCCTCCTCGAGCAGCTCGCCGATCCGGACATCGACCGTCGCTTCCTCGAATACGTCGACGATCAGATCGGTCGCGCGGAGGCTGATACCAGCCGATTCGCGGAGGAGGGATCAGCGAGCCGCGCGGCACTCGCGTCGTTCTACGTCGATTCCTATCGGACCGCGCGCGACAACTATCGGCGGCGGTTCTCACGCGATCTCGCCGGGGCGTTCGCCGATCTTCATCGCACCGGTCACGTGGATGTCCTCACCTCCGCAGCGACGCACGGGTATCTCCCGCTTCTCGACGCGGCTTCCGTCGAGGCGCAGCTGCGGATCGGCCGGTCATCGACGCGCCGCCTGTTGGGTGTGGACGCGACGGGTGTCTGGCTCCCCGAGTGCGCCTACGCGCCTGGCCTCGAGCGGCGGCTCGAGGCTCACGGTCTCACACACTTTTTCACCGACGCGAAGCTCGTCGTGGACACCGCTTCCGAGATGCCTGCACCGCGGCCCGAGTGGGACCGGTCGGGGGCCGGGCTCTCGCTGCCGCTCGCGAAGACCGGGGCCGAGCTTCTCGAGCCGTACTACGTGGGCGATTCCAGCGTGGCGGCGGTCGCGCGTCATCAGGCCGTGTCGGGCCAGGTGTGGTCAGCGGCCATCGGCTACCCGGGGGACCCCTTCTATCGCGAGTTCCACCGCAAGGACGACCAGACCGGCATCCGCTACTGGCGGGTGACGGACACCGCGGCGGGGCTCGGGGACAAGGCCGAATACTCGGTCGGCGCGGCGGCGGGCCGCGTCCGCGCGCACGCGGAGCACTTTCTCGACCTCGTGGCGGCCGAGCTCGATGCATACCGCGCGGCCACCGGCCGCGAAGGGCTGCTCGCTGCCACGTTCGACAGCGAGCTGTTCGGGCACTGGTGGTTCGAGGGCATCGACTGGCTCGGACTCGTCCTGCGCGGGGCCGCGGATCGTGGGATCGCATCGACGAGCGTCGCCGCGTACCTCGAGCGGCGGCCGCCGAACGAGCGGATCGCGCTGCGCGAGGGCTCGTGGGGAAAGCAGAACGACCATTCGACGTGGCTCAACGCGGACACCCGGTGGATGTGGGACGAGCTCGCGGCCAGAGCCGAGCGGCTTTCCACCCTGCGCTCATCCCCGCCTTCCGATCCGCTGCGCGCGCGCGCCGCGCGACAGGCGGTGCGGGAGCTGCTACTGGCCCAGTCGAGCGACTGGCCGTTCCTCGCGACGACGGGCCAGGCGGTGGACTACGCGATCGAGCGATTCCGCAGTCACGTCCAGCGGTTCGACCGCGCGGCCGCCCTCGCGGAGATCGGGAGCGACGACGACGAAGCCGAGCTGCGCACCCTCGAGCGCGTGGACGATCCGTTCCCGGACGCCGACCTGTCCGCATTCGAGGCGGGCGCGTCCGTGGCCACGCTCGGAGGTCGCGCCCGGTAGAGCCGATCCCAGGGCATGGGACCTGGTCGCGAGCGGCGCCTCCGGCCCGGCGACGCTCCGGCTCGGACTAGGTCCTTTCGGGTCGCTCCGACTCCGCGCCTTCGATCGCGGCCTCGCCCTCCGGCGTCTCGGCGGCGGCCTCGGCGGCGACAGGCTCGACCGCCTCCTCGACCCGCGCCGGTACCACCTTGACGACCAGCTCGGCCGGCTCGTCGAGGATCCGCAGTGCCGAGGGGTCGACGACAAGGTCGCGGACGTGGATCGCGTCGTCGACCTGCTCGAGTCCGCTCTGGTCCACGTCGATCTGGTGCGGCATGTCCTGAGGGAACGCCTCGATCCGCACGTGGTCCATCGCATGGACGAGCACGGCGCCGAGCGTTCGGACCGCGGGCGAGTCGCCCGTGAAGTGCAGTGGGACGTCCGCGTGGGTCTTTTCCGTCAGGCTGACGCGCTGGAAGTCGACGTGGAGAATTCGGCCGCTGCGGGGGTCTCGCGAGACGCCGTGGATCAGCGCGGACACGCCTCCGCCCTCCAGGCCATCGAGAGACAGGAGCGTGGTGTTGCCCCAGCGGCGATACCCGAGCTCGAAGGGGCGCTGGTCCGTCTCGACCGCGACGGATTCCGCGCGCCCACCGAAGACCACAGCCGGAAGGACCCCGGACCGGCGGAGGCGACCGACCCGCTTGCCGCGGAGGTGGCGGGGGCGCACGGGGAGCTTCTGTGCTTCGGCCATGAAGCAGGGATTATCTCAGGGAGCCGCCGGAAGGTCCACGCGTGATTATTCGAGGCTCGCCGCAGCCCGGAGCGGCGCCCTCCTCCCGCAGGCCCGGTTGGGCGCGCGGCCGCCTCAAAGTCGCCCCATGGGAAGGTCGCGGGGTGAGAGCTAGCGAAGACCGCGTGGGAAGTGGCCGCACAGATGCTGCACTTAGTGCTCCGTATCCCTTGGATGGGCCGTGTCGAGACGCACGTCCCGTTGACCGACATTCACGTACGCAAAGCGTCCAACGGAGCCGTGGGCGGCAGGTGCGGTAAGATGCGGCCCGATGACCGACCGCCTGCGATTGGCGCTGGTGTTCCACCAGCACCAGCCGGCCGGGAACTTCCCGTCTGTGTTCCAAGAGGCCGCGGAGCGTGCCTACCTGCCGCTCGTGCAGGCGCTGTACCGCCACCCGGAGGTGCGGGCGACCCTCCACTTCTCCGGCCCACTTCTCGACTGGCTGGACGCCAACCGTCCAGACGTGACCGGGGACGTGAACGACCTCGTGCGACGCGGGCAGATCGAGATCCTGACCGGCGGCTACCACGAGCCGATCCTCGTCGGCGTCCCCCGGCGCGACGCGGTGGGCCAGATCCGCGCGCTGACCGACCGGGTCGTCTCCCTCTTCGGTCGCCGTCCCCTCGGCGCCTGGCTGACCGAGCGCGTCTGGGAGCCCCACCTGCCGTCGCTGCTCGCGGAAGCGGGCGTCGCCTACACGACGCTCGACGACGAGCATTTCCTGCAGGCGGGACTTCGCCGCGACGAGCTCGGCGAGTCCTTCATCACGGAGGACCAGGGTTTCCCGCTCGTCGTGTTCCCGGGGAGCATGCGGCTGCGTTACCTGATCCCGTTCCGCGACGTCGGAGCCGTCATGAAGGAGCTGCGCGAGCGGCACGCGGCGGGGGCGCGCCTCGTCGTGTATGCGGACGACGGCGAGAAGTTCGGCGCCTGGCCGGGGACATATCAGCGGGTGCACAAGGACGGCTGGCTCGAGCAGTTCTTCACCGCCCTGGTGCAGTCGGACTTCGTCCAGACGACCACGCTCGAGGATGGCTGGATCTTCCAGAAGCCCGCGCGGCGCGTATATCTCCCCGGCGGCTCGTATCCCGAGATGGCGGAGTGGGCGCTCGACGTCGGCGCGGCACGGCGCTTCGCGCAGGCGCGGAACGCGTTGAAGGACGAGCTGTCCGGGCTCGTGGTATCGCCACCGTGGCGCAACTTCTTCGCGAAATACCCCGAGTCGAACGCGCTGCACAAGCGGATGCTGATGGTGTCCGACGAGCTCGCGCGTCGCAGCATCCTCGATAGCTCGGCCGAGGTGCGCACGGCGCAACAGAACCTGTGGCGGGCGCAGGGCAACGACGTCTACTGGCACGGGATCTTCGGTGGGCTGTACCTGCCCCACCTGCGCGCGGACGCGTACGGCTCGCTCCTCAAAGCCGAGCGCATCCTCGCGGAGCGCCGAGTCGCGGCCGGCGAGCAGCGCGATTACGACATCGACGGCCACGACGAGTATCTCTTCCGCGGCAACGCCGGGGCGGTCTTCGTGCACAGCCAGGGTGGCGCGGTCATCGAATGGGACCTGTACGCGTCGGCGACCAACCTCATCGACACGCTGGCCCGGCGGCCCGAGAGCGAGCATGAGGTGCTGAAGCGGGCCGAGAAGACCGGAAAGGTGAAGGTCGGCAAGAACGTCGACAAGGACAGCAAGTCCATCCACGAGACCGTCCGCGCCAAGGAGCGTGGGCTGTCCAAGCTCCTCGAGTACGACACCGCGCGGCGCGCGTTCTTCCAGGACAGCGTCCGCGTCGGCAAGAACGAGCCGATCGCGCTCCAGTCGCTGACGTACCAGCTGACGCCGCAGCGCGAGGCGCGCACGGTGAGCCTCATCCTCGAGCCTCCCGCGGGCGCGCTCGCCGCCATCCCGGGACTGGCCCTCCGCAAGGATGTCCGCATCGCGGACGAAGGGCTGGCGGCGGGGGTGCGCTACAGGCTGCGCAACGAAGGCGACGATCCCCTTTCGGTCGTCTTCACCAGCACGTCGAATATCGCGCTCCTGTCCGAGGCGCACGCCGGTGACTCGATCGCCCTCGGCACTCGCAAGACCACGCCTGGAAAGCAGCTCGACCACAAGGGCGTGGCCGAGATCGTCGTGCACTCGGAGCTGCGCCACTTTGACATCACGTTCGCCATCGATCCGCCCGCGGAGGTGGTGAGCCGCCCGGTCTACGCGATCGCCAGCTCCGAGCAGGGTTTCGAGCGCATCTACGAACAGACCGAGATCGCCTGCATTTGGGCGGTCCGCATCGAGCCCGATGGGCACGTCGACCTCGAGGTCCGCGCGACCGCCGTCGGCCAGATGGTCGAGCCCGAAGCGCAGCGCGCCCCGACCCGTCGCCGCAAGGCGACGGTCGCGGCCGCGGGTACCGAGACGGCCGCGCGCGCCGCGCGCTAGACGACGCGGCATTGGACCCTGCGGGCGGCGAGCTCCCGAGACATGCACCGCCGTCAGCGCCTCCGGGCGGTCTCCGGCCGGCCGGCATGCTACGAGGCGCCGCTCTTTTCGTGGCGGGGGTACTGATCGGCGCGGTGTCCGGCGGCGCGACGGGCGGCTACGTCGCGACGCACCAGGGTGACATCCTCCCTTCGGCTGCCGGGAACACTCTCGCCCCCATTCCCTCCGCGCAGACGGTGCGCGCGGGGGGCAGCGGCACCGACCAGGTGGTCGACGTCGTGAACCAGCTGCTGCCTTCGGTCGTGACGGTGATCAACAAGCTGCCGAACGGACGCACCCAATCGAGCGGCTCCGGGTTCGTGATCGATGCGGCGCGCGGTTACATCGTGACGAACAACCACGTCGTCGAGAACGTACGCGACAAGAATCCGGGCGCTTCCTTCGACGTGATCTTCAGCGACGCCCGCACCGAGGCCGCGAAGCTCATTGGGCGCGATCCGCTCACGGACGTCGCGGTGCTACAGGTCGGCGCGAGGGGCCTCCGGGTCGCGGACCTCGGCAATAGTGACGAGGCGCCGGTCGGAGCGACCGTCGTCGCGATCGGCAGCGCCCTCGGAGAGTTCCAGAACACCGTCACGACCGGCGTGATCTCCGCGAAGGGGCGCCGCGTCCCAGAGAACGACCAGATCGTGCTCGAGGATTTGATCCAGACGGACGCCGCGATAAACGAAGGCAATTCGGGCGGACCGCTCATCCTGGCGGCGACGAAGCAGGTCGTCGGCATGAACACATTGGTGAACCGCGAGAACGCCGCGCAAGGTCTCGGCTTCTCGATCTCGAGCAATACGGTGAGGCAGATAGCCAACGAGCTCATCCAAAATGGTCGCGTCGTACGCGGCTATATCGGCATCTCCTATTCGCAGCTCTCGGCGCGCGAGGCGCAAGCGATGGGGCTGCCCGTGGGGACGACCGGGATCACGATCACGGACGTGCAGTCGGGCTCCGCCGGAGCTCAGGCGGGACTACACGCGAAGGACGTGATCACGAAGATCAACGACCAGCAGATCGACGCGCTGCACCCGCTGCTCTCGGTCATGGTGAAGTTCCGCCCCGGCGACCACGTGACGCTCACGGTCTTCCGCGAAGGGAGCGCGCAGTCCATACCGGTGACGCTCGACCGGCAGCCCTGATCGCCACTCCCCGAGGTGCGTAGCGCGGAGCGCGCGTCTCTCACGTCGCGCGACGCGAACCTCTACCTCGTCGCCAATATCCTCGCGAGCCTCGGCCTCGGCATCGTCGTCTTCTACCTCAACTTCCTCTACCGGGCGCTCGGCCACTCGGATATCGCTCTTGGCGCGCTCGTGGGCGCCGAGGCCGCGGGCGTCGTGATCGGCGCGCTCCCCGCGGATCGCTTCGCGCGTGCACATTCGCGCCGCGCGTCGCTCCTGGTCGGGGGCATCGTGACCGGCACCGGCCTGGGGGGGATCCTCGTGTCGAGCGCATTCGTTCCGCTTGCCGTGTCGGCGCTGGTCCTCGGCGGTGGCGGCATCCTGGCGTATGCGTCTGGCACCGCGCTCCTCGCCGATGCGACCCGTGTCGCCGCGCGTCCCGCGCGCTTCGGACTCCAGCTCGCGCTCACCACGATCGCGGCGCTGGTGGCGGGCGTGGTCGCGGGCGCGATGGCGATGCCGGTGTCGGCGGTGCTGGGCGCTCCGCCCGACTCGGTCCTCGTGCTGCGCGTGCTCGTCGCGGCCGGCGGCCTCATCGCGGGCGCATCGGTCATCCCGACGCTGCTCGTTCGCGCCGTCCCGGTGCCGCGAGCCGCCACCGGGACGCCGCCGCGTGGACGGCTCCTGCTGCGCTTCCTTCTCGTCAGTGCGTGCTTCGGCTTTGGCGCGGGGAGCTTCCTGCCGTTCCTCAACCTGTTCTTCCGCGACCGCTTCGCCGTCCCGTTCGAGTCGCTGGGGCTGATCCTCGGCGCGCTGTCGGCCGTCGGGAGCATCGGCGCCTTCCTGCACGGACGCACGCTCGTCCCGCGGCTCGGCGTCTTGCGCGCCGTCGTGCTCGCGGAGCTCCTCTCGGTCGTCTTCGCCCTCGGCGCCGGGCTCGCCGGCCGGCTCGAGGTCGCGATCGTCCTTCTCGCCGTCCGCGCGATGCTCATGTACGGAGCGACGCCGTCGTTCAGCGCCTTCACCCTTTCGTCATTCGCTCCCTCCGAACGGGCGGGCGCGCAGATCGCGGCCGCCATCGCCTTCAGCGCCGCTGACGGGGCCGGCGCGGTGATCTCGGGAGCGGTGAGGGCCGTCCTCGGCGATGCCGGATGGACCGCGAACCTGGCGACGCTGGGCGTCGCGTACGTCGCGGCCGCGCTGCTGACGCTCGTTCTGTTTCGGCGCCACGTCCCGGCCGGCGACGTTGGCGTACACCCTCCGCCTGTCCCAGACTCGCGGTCGTGACCCGGCCGCCGCTCGCCATGGACCTCGTGGCCGCCGCGCTCGACGCCGGCGTCCGGCGGGCGGCGGCGGAGCTCGGATGGGGCGAGGCCGCGGCGATGCCGGTCGAGGTGGAGCGCCCGGCGAATCCCGATCACGGCGATTACGCGACGAACGTCGCGCTGAAGCTCGCGCGCCCGCTCCGGCGTCCGCCGCGCGAGATCGCCGAGGCCATCCGCGGACGGGTCGAGACCGACGGCGCTGTCGCGGAGGTCGACGTGGCCGGGGTCGGCTTCGTCAACGTGCGCCTGGGTGCGCCGTGGCTCGCCAGGCAGGTGGACGCGATCCTCGAGGTGGGCGTCGAGTACGGCCGGTCGGAATCGCTGGCCGGCCATCGGATGCAGGTCGAGTACGTTTCGGCGAACCCGACCGGGCCGCTCACCATCGCGAACGCCCGGGGCGGTCCGCTCGGCGACGTCCTGGCGAACGTGCTCGCCTTCGCCGGCGCCGACGTGACGCGCGAGTACTACGTGGACGAGCTCGGCAACCAGGTCGAGATGCTCGGACGGAGCGTGGCGCTGCGGTACCGCGAGCTGGGCGGCGAGGAGGTGACCATCGCCGAGGACGCGTATCCCGGCGAGTACGTGGTCGAGATCGCGCGGCGGATCCGCGACGCCGACGGCGGCCGCTACGACGGCGCTTCGCTGGAGGAGCAGGCGCGCGCGTTCACGCCGGCGGCGGTCTCATGGATCCTCGAGGACCAGAAGCGCACTGTCGCCAAGCTGCGCATCACCTTCGACGAGTGGTTCCGCGACCGGAGCCTGCTCGAATCGGGCTACTTCGCCGAGACCGTGGAGGAGCTGCGGCGCACGGGGCACATCGAGGACCGCGATGGAGCCGTGTGGCTGCGCTCACGAGCGCTCGGTGAGGACATCGACAGCGTCGTCATCCGCTCGAACGGCGAGCCGACGTATTTCGGTATGGACATCGCATATCACCGCAAGTGCCTGGTCGATCGAGGATTCGAAACGAAGATCGACATCTGGGGCGCCAACACCCACGGGCACATGCGCCGCATGCGCACCGCGATGGCCGCGCTCGGCCTCGATGACGGTCGCTGGGAGGTGGTGCTGTACCAGTACGTCCGCCTGGTGCGCGAGGGAGTGCTCATGAAGATGGGCAAGCGCCTCGGGCAGGTCGTCTGGCTCGAGGACGTGCTCGACGCGGTCGGTGCCGACGCCGCGCGTTTCTTCCTCCTGCAGCGCGGGGCCGACAGCACGCTGGACTTCGACCTCGAGCTCGCCATCGCGCAGTCGAACGAGAATCCCGTCTACTACGTTCAGTACGCGCATGCGCGGATCGCAAGCATCTTCCGCACGGCGGCCGGACGCGGCCTCGATCAGAGCGGCGCCGACGTGGCGCTCCTCGTCGCGCCCGGGGAGCTCGAGCTGGTACGCGCCTGCCTGCGTTTCCCGGAGCTGGTCCGCGAGGTCCAGGCGCACCGCTCGGTCCACCTGCTGACCGGTTACGCGCTCGAGCTCGCGGGGATGTTCCACGGTTTCTATCGCGATCACAGGGTCGTCAGCGACGACGTCCCGCTCTCGAAGGCCCGGTTGCGCCTCGCCGCCGCGGTCCAGCTTGTACTGCGGCAGACGCTCGGCCTCCTCGGGATCGACGCGCCGGAGACGATGTGATGCAGTGGAAGAAATCGCCGCCCGAGCTCATCGCGAGCTTCGATCGGGCGGCGCCCGAGGACCCTCGCGTCACGCGCAAGCCGATGTTCGGCTACCCCGCGATGTTCGTGAACGGGAACATGTTCGCCGGCACATTCCAGGACAAGGTCGTCGTTCGCCTCGCGGAGGCGGACCGCGCCGAGCTGCTGACCCGCAGGGGAGCGCAGCAGTTCGAGCCGATGGCCGGGCGTCCGATGAAGGAGTACGTGGTCGTGCCACCGGCGATCGTCGCCAGGACAGCCGAGCTGCGGGCGTGGATCGAGCGCGCACTATCCCACGCCGCGGCGCTCCCGGCGAAAAAGAGCGCCACGAAGAAGACGGCCGCGGCCAAGTCGACTCCGCCGAAGGGCGCCGAACGCAAGTCGACTCCGCCGAAGGGCGCCCAACGCAAGCGGAGCTAGACGAGCACCTCCGGGCCGCGCCCCCGGAGAACGTCCTCGGCGTCAGCAGCGAGCCGCGCGACCAGCGCGCCAGCCGGCTCGATCGCGTCGATCAGCCCGGCGTCCTGGCCGATCAGAAGGCTGCCGCGCGAGGCATCGCCGGCCTCGCGTGCGGCCCGAAGCTGCGCCTGAACGTCGTGCGAGCGTCGCCGTAGCTCCCCTTCACGTCCGGCCCATCCTTCGATGAACGAGTTTCGCCGCACACGCGCGTAGGCGCCCGGCCACACCCGACTGGTCGCGATGTCCGGGATCTCCGAGAGCAGCGTGTCGTGCCCGTCGCTCTCGACGATCGCGCGCTTGTATCCATCCGGAAGCGGCGACTCGTCGGTCGCAAGGAATCGCGTGCCAAGCAGCACCCCATCCGCGCCGAGCATGAGCGCTGCGGCGATCCCTGCTCCGTCCGCGATCCCGCCGGCAACGAGGACCGGCACCGGCGCGAGCGCCCGCACCGCCATCCGCGCCAGCGGCAGCGAGGCCATCAGGCCGACATGCCCGCCGCCCTCGGTGCCCTGGGCGACCACGATGTCCGCCCCCGCCTCGGCGGCACGCTTCGCCTCGTCGAGAGTGTCGGCCTGGTGCATGAACAGCACGCCGGAGGCGTGCGCCCGCGCCGCCACCGCTCGCAGATCCTGGTCCGGCCGCCGCCACGCGGTGGAGAGCACGCGCGGCCCACATGAAAGCAGCGCGTCGACGTCACCCAGGGACGAATCGAAGAGCAGAAGATTCAGCCCGAACGGCGCGGCGGTCAACGCGCGGATCCTGTCGCCGAGCGAGCGGATCTCCTCCGCCTCCAAAGGGGTCCCGGGTCGGACCCGCTGCGACGCGCCGTAGACGCCGAGGCCACCGGCGCTGCTGACGGCGGCGACGAGCTCGGGCGACGTACCCCCCGACATGCCCCCGAGGACGATCGGGTGCTGGACCCCGACGAGCCTGGTGAAGCGGGTCCGGATCACGGCGGTCGCAGCCTACTCCCAGATGCGCCCTTGGCCTGCGACCACGACCCGGCTTGAGCCGTCAGGCGAACACGGCGGCGCAGAAGACTCAACGCGCCGGCGATGGGCTCGGGCTCGTCCCGCGCCCGCCCGGGCCGCCCGCGCCCCCGAACAACTGCTGCAGCACGTTCGCGCCGCCGAGCACGACCGCCTGCGCCGAGATGGTGCCCGTGGCCGTGTCGGGCGTCCCGAGGATCGTCACCTGGTCGCCTGCCTTCAGGTCGCCGAGCTTGATGTCGGTCTCGGTCGTCTTCACGACGCGGGTGCCCTGCCCCACCAGCACGATGGACGATCCCACGGTCGGCGATGCGCCTCCCTGGCCGCCGCTGCGCGTCATGATCGTGAGCGAGTCGGCGTTCACCGCGATGATCTGCCCGGTCACGCCGCGGTTGGCCGCATTCGCGGCACCGGCGCCGCTCGCGCCGGGCTGGCCCCCCGCGCCTCCACGGCCGGTCGAAGGTGTGGCCGAGGGCGCGGCGGTGGCCACTCGCGCCTGCGCCGTGGTCATGCCCGCTATGAAGCCTCCGCCGGCGAGCGCGAGCGCGAGCACGACGCCGCCGATGATCTGCGTAGATCGATTCATCTCATACTCCCGTACTACTCATATCGAAGTGCCTGGATCGGGTGCAGTCTGGCGGCGCGCATCGCCGGGTATAGCCCGAAGACGACGCCGATGCCCACGGATACGCCGACCGCGATGAACACCGTGCCGCTGGTCACGATCGGCAGGAGCTGGAGCTGCGAGCGCCGCGCGATCTCCTGGACGAGCTGCACGATGAGGAAACCAAGCGTGATGCCGAGGAGGCCTCCGAGTCCCGTCAGCGCCACGGCCTCGATCAGGAACTGCCGCATGATGTCGCCGCGGCGCGCGCCGACGGCTTTCCGGATGCCGATCTCTCGCGTCCGCTCGTTCACGGACACGAGCATGATGTTCATGATCCCGATGCCGCCGACCAGCAGCGAGATGCCGCCGATCGCGCCGAGCAGGAGCGTGAAGATCGCGGTGACGTTGTTGATCGCGGCCAGTGTGTCGTTCTGATTGGTCACGGTGAAGTCGGCGTTCGCCGCGTCGCCGATCTTGTGCCGTTGGAGAAGGACGCTGCGGACGTCCTCGGTCGTGTCGGCCATCGTGTCGCTCGAGGCCGCTTTCACGATGATCGCGTTCACCACGTTCGTGCGTCCGGTCAGCACGCGCTGCGCCGTCGTGGTTGGAACGAGGATCTGATCGTCCCGGCTGAACCCGAACGTCGTTCCCTTCGGCTCGAGAACGCCGACGACTTTGAAGTTGATGATGCGCGCGCGGTTGGCGAAGACCTGCCGCAGCTGGATGGTCTGGCCGACGGCGTCGGCGCCCGCGAAGAGGTTGTCGGCGGTCGTCGCGCCGAGCACCGCGACCTGCGCGTTCAGGCGCAGGTCCGAATCGGTGAAGAAGTCGCCACTCTGCGTGCTCCAGTCCCGGACGATCGGGTACTGCTCGGTGGCCCCGGTGACCTGGGTGTTCCAGTTGTTGGTGCCCGCGACGACCTGCCAGCGCCCCGTGAGCTGCTCCGCCTCGACCGCCCTGATCGTCAGCCCGAGCTGGTCCTGCACGGCGCGCATGTCGTCGAGCGTGAGGGTCTGCGCCTGCGCGCCGGCACCCCGGAGACCCGAGTCGGACTGCGCGCCCGGCATGACCGTCACAAGGTTCGAGCCGAGCGCCAGCAGCGACGACTGCGCCTGCGCCGACGCGCCGTTCCCCACGGCGACCATCGCGATCACCGCTGCGACGCCGATCACGACCCCGAGCATCGTGAGCGTGGACCGCAGCTTGTTCACGATGATCGACTGAAGGGCGGAGCGAAAGGCGTCGAGCATCTTCATGCGGCGCCGATCCCTGTCAGCAGCTCGTCCGCCGCGCGGCTCGGCCGGGCGACGACCTCGTCCGCGGAGACGAGCCCATCGCGCATGCGCACGATGCGCTTGCAGTGCATCGCCACGTCCGGCTCGTGGGTCACCATGACGATGGTCTTTCCCTGTTCGTTCAAGCCCTGGAAGATCGCGAGGATCTCCGCGCTCGAGCGGGAATCGAGGTTCCCGGTGGGCTCGTCCGCGAGGATCATCGAGGGATCGTTCAGGAGCGCCCGTGCGATCGCGACCCGCTGCTGTTGCCCGCCGGAGAGCTCCGTCGGCTTGTGATCGACCCGGTCGGCGAGCCCCACGACCTCGAGCGCGGCGATGGCTCGGGCACGCCGCGCGCGGCGGTCACCCCCATAGAGGAGGGGGAGCTCGACGTTCTCGACGGCGCTCAGGCGCGGGAGGAGATTGAAGGTCTGGAAGACGAAACCTATGTGCTTGTTTCGGATCGCCGCGAGCTCGTCGTCGGAGAGGCGTCCCACGTCCACACCGGCGAGCTGATACCGGCCCGCATCGGGGACGTCGAGGCAGCCGACGATATTCATCATCGTGGACTTCCCGGATCCCGAGGGTCCCATGAGCGCGACGAACTCGCTGGGGTGAACGTCGAGGTCCGCGCCGCTAAGGGCGTGGACGATGTTCTCCCGGCCCATGCGATATGTCTTCGTGATGCCGCGGAGCCGGATGACTGGCTCGGGCACGCTTATCGGCCCGTACCTGCGCCACCCGCACCGCCGCCCGCCCCGGGGATCGTGACGCCGCGGCCGCCGGGTGCCGAAGCGCCCGCGCGAGGCTGCGGCAACACCACCTGGTCGCCGTCCTGCAGTCCACCCGTTACTTCCGTGACCGTGTCGTTCGAGATGCCGAAGGCGACGTCCACGTCCCGCGCCTGACCGTCGCGGAGCGCCTGCACGAAGCGCCGGCCCCCCCCGCTGCGGATGGCGAGGTTCGGCACGGTCAGCACGCCCTGCCTGCTCGCGAGGATCACGTTGGCCGTCCCGGTCATCCCCGGTCGGACGTTCGCCGCCGGGACGTCGATGGTGACGTCGATCCCGTAGACCGGCACGCCCTGCTGGATCGTCGCGATCGGATCGAGCGCGGTGACCTTGCCGGTCATCCTCTCGGGGCCCACCGCATCGATCGTGACGGTCGCGACCTGGCCCGGGTTCATCTTCGCCACGTCAGCCTCTCCGACCGTGCCATGAAGGGCGAGGGAGGTCGTGTTCGCGATGAGGATGAACGGGTTGGTGACGCTGCCCGCGGCGACCGACTCCCCGGGCTGCGCGTTGATCTGTGCCACCAGGCCCGGGATCGTCGACCGGAGCGTCGCGCTATCGATGTTGCTCTGAGCGGTGTCGACCGCGGTCTGTTGTGCGAGCACGCTCGCGTACGCGGCAGTGATGTCGGTCGACTTCGGGGGGGCCGCGGTCTTCGAGAGAGACGCCTGCGCCGACTCGACCGAACCCTGCGCCGATATGACCGACGACGCGGCCTTCTCCTGTGTCGCCGCGACGGACTGCTGTGTCGCGACGTACGTCCCGCTCACCGTGTCGGCGATGGGCGTCAGCGCGGAGCCACTCTGCGTGACCTTGCTCTTGACCGTGGCGCTGAGCTGCTGCTCGCCCGTCAGCTGGACCAGCAGCGATCCCAGCTCGGTGCGCGCCCGGTCCAGGCCGGGGTCCGCTCGGCTCGCCGCGGTGTTCAGCGAGTTCTGCGCGCTCGTGACCGCCGTCTGCGCCGCGGCGATCTGCGTCGCGACCGCGTCGGCCGCGCTCGAGAGCCGGGTCGCGGCCGCGGTGAACGCGGCCTGCGCGGTCTGGAAAGCACCGCTGGGACCCGACGTGTCCCCGCCGTTGTTCATCGCCGCATCGAACGTGTCGGTGATGGCCACCAGCGCCGCCTGTGCGGCGGCGTAATCGTTCAGGGCGCTCGAGAGGACGCCGTTGCTGTTCGCGGCCGCGTTCGCGAGCGCTGCCTGCGCCTGGTTCAGGGACGCGATCGCCGCCTTCACGTCCGTGGTCTGGCTCAGGAGCGACAGCTCGCTCAGCGTCGCCGCGATCTGCGACGACGGGGCGCCCAGGGCGGTCTGGTAGCTCGCGACATCCTGGCGGGCCCCCCACGCGAAGTTCACGAAGTTCGTCTTGGCGGCCTGGTAGTTCGTCTTGACCTTCTGGAGGGATTGCTGCGCCGCCGCCACGTCGTTCTGCGTCGTCTTCTGTGTCTGTTCGAGGGACCGCTGCGCATGATCGACGCCCTGTCGCGCGATGGTGATGTCCTCGGGAGCAGCCCCCGCGGTGGCCTGGTCGTACTTGGCCTGCGCGGCGACGAGGTTCGCCTGCGCCTGCGCCAGCGCGCTCTGCAGATCGGTGATGTCCAGGCGGGCGAGAGGCTGGGCCACTTCCACCTTGCTTCCCACGCTGACGTAGACCTCGGCCAGGCGGCCGGCCGTCTTGAAATTGAGCCGCGCCTGTCCCGCAGCGCTGACGGACCCGGATACGGCGACGGTCTGCGTGACGCTGCTCCGCGCGACCGGGGCGGTCCGAAGCTCCGCTGCCGGCGCCGGGCTGCTCAACTGTCCGCTCACGACAGCTGCGGCTGCGATCATCCCGACGACAGCGAGGACCAACAGGCGTCCCGGCCAGGAGCCGACCAGACCCCGTCCGATGGATGAACGCCGGGCGACCGCGGTTCCTGAAGACATGCGCTACCTCTCTTTCGGCTGCCGAGCGGGGGAGGCTGTCGTCACGACGACGCCGCGATGGCGCGGCTCTCGGTGGCCGCGCCGAGGCGGGCGGTCACCACGGCTCCGAGCGCGTATGCGAGGGTGATCAAAGCCGCGGCGGCTCCCACCACGGGGATCTGCGACGCCGCATACAGCAGCGTCGCCCCGATGAGCGCCGCCAGGGTCGCCGGCAGTTGCGAGCCGAAGCGGGCTGCCTGGGGCAATCCCATCAGCACGTCCCCGAGGCGCCACGCGGCCGCGGCGAAGCCGACGAGCGCGACCGCCGCGAGTATCGCGACCGCAAGCGTGACGGCGACGAGTCCCGTCTCCAGCAGCGGCTGCGCCCGAAGCCCGGCCGCCCGAAGACCCCCGCCGGCGACGCCGCCCAGCACGAAGACGAACGACAGGAAGGCGGCGGAAGCGATGGCGGCCAGGACCGCAAGGCCGGTCGCGACCACGCGCAGCTGAACGAGCCAGCCTCCGAGCGAGGCTCGATACGCGGCGACGACGGGGCCGCGCGCGAGCACGAGCGCTCCGGTCACGCCGAGCAGCACCAGGACGAAGCCGGCCGCGTCACGAGCCGTGTCGGACACGCCGCGCTGGAGGGGGAGCACCGGCCGGAACGCCGCGGGAACGCGCTGCTCCGCGTCGACGAGCGACCGGCCGGCAGGGACCTGGTCGCGCCCGAAATAGAACCGTGGGCGCTCACCCGGACGCGCGGCGGCCATCGATCCCACGAACAGGATCCCGGCCACCATCACCGCGATCACCAGGGTCCCGAGCACCAGCGCCGCGTCGCGCCGCGTCACCTCGCGGCGGCCACGCGGTGAGGCGTACGCCGCAGGAGCGCGTGCGTCGCGATGAGGCTCGCGAGTCCGAGCAGGGCCACGGCGAGGACGAACAGGCCATCGACGAAGAAGAACGCCTCCGCGTCCTCCTGGGCGCTCATCGTGAAGGCGAGCGCGCTCTCGAACGCGCGCGCGAGATCGGCCCCGCTGCGCGCCAGCTCCCACGCGACGAAGACGAGGCTGGGCAGGGCGAGGAGCGCGGCCACGATCCACTCCCACGATGAGCGCTGCTCCGCAACGAGGGCACCCATCACGGCGTCCCGGAAACCGACCGGCGGCGCTTCAGGCGGAACGGCCGCGAAGAGGCGGTCGAGCGCGAGCTCGTCGTCCTCGAGGTCGTCCATCCGCCGCATGGTCAGCTCGCTCGCCGGGCCCGTCCGCGTTCAGCGAGCTTGGCCCGCAGCGCGGCGCGTGCCCGATGAAGGTGCGTCTTGACGGTCCCGAGTGGGATCCCGAGGGAATCGGCGACCTCGCGATAGGACAGCTGCTGAAGGTGGCGGAGGGTCAACGCGGCCCGGTAGTTGGCCGGCAGTTCGGAGAGCGCGGCCAGGACCTCGCCCATTTCCTCCCGCCGCATCACCGTCTGCTCAGGCCCGGTCTCCGCAGGCTCGCGGACGTCGGGGACCAGGTCGACCGCGGTCTGGTGGGCGTGCCATCGCTGGACCTGGTTCAGACTCGCGTTCGTCGTGATCCGGAAGAGCCACGGTCCGAAAGGTTGACCGGGGTCGTATTGGTGAAGCGCGCGATAGGCGCGGATGAAGGCTTCCTGGGCGCAATCGCTCGCCGCGTCCGCGTCGCCGGTGATGCGCAGGGCGATGTTGTACACGCGGCCTCCATAGCGCTCGACCAGGGTCGCGTAGGCATCGGCGTCTCCCGCGAGGCACAGCCGCACGATCTCCTGATCGGTGCGTGTCAGCCGGACCTCCAAAACGCAACGGCCGGGTCTAATGCCCATACCCGCTCGGGGACGCGAGGGTTTCGCGTATTGTCGCCTTCTCCGTGGACGTCACCTGGCTCGGCCACGCTTGCTTCCGGCTCCGAGGGCGTGAGGGTGTCGTGCTGACGGATCCCCCCGATCCCAGGTCGGGCCACGCGATACCCAAGACGGTGGCCGATCTCGTCACCGTCTCCCATGACCATCCCGGCCATGCGAGCCTGCGCTCGGTGGGTGGTGAACCGGTCGTGCTCCAGGGCCCGGGCGAGTACGAGGCGCACGAGATCCTCGTCACCGGCCTCGCGACCTACCACGATGACCAAGCGGGAGCGGTCCGGGGACGGAATACGGTCTTCACCATCCAGCTGGACGACCTCGTTGTGTGCCACCTGGGGGACCTCGGCCACACCCTGCCAACGAGCGACCTCGAGCGGCTCACAGGCGTCGACATCGTCCTCATCCCGATCAGCGGACCGGACGTGAACCTCAGCGCCGCGAAAGCCGCGGAGGTCGTGCATCAGCTCGACCCCAAGGTCGTGGTCCCGATGGCGTACGAGTTGGGTCCCGCCTTGAAGGACACGCCGTTCGAGCGGCTGCTCCATGAGCTCGGCGTCAAGGAGCTGATCCCGGTCCCGAAGCTCTCGATCGCCCGCAGCAGCCTGCCCGACAACATCCAGGTCGTCGCGCTCGACTCCCGCGCGCGCCAGTAGCGTGGGGGTCTGGAAGAGCCGAACGCCGGCGGAGTCCTCCATCGCATTTGTCGTCCGCAGTGATGCGTTAGGCCATTCATGCTGCCCAGACCGCACAGCCTGCATTACGTTACACAATCGACCGGCTCCGCGCGCGCGGCCGTAGCGTGGCGGTGCGGCGCATCGGCCACCGCGGCGCCAAGGGACACGCGCCCGAGAACACCATCGCCGCCTTCGAGGCCGCGATAGCGCTCGAGTGCGACGAGGTCGAGACGGACGTGTGGTCCCTCCCCGAGGGACTGGTGATCCGCCACGATCCGCCCGACCGCTCCGCCGGCTCCGCATCGGCGCTCCTGCTCGACGAGGTGCTGGAGTTCTGCCGCGGGCGCGTCGCGGTGAACGTCGAGATGAAGTGCCCTGTCAGCGAGGAGGCGGCAGCCGCGACGGGCCGGCGCGTCGCGGGGCGTCTCGCCGAGCGCGGCGGGGACGAGGCGTACGTCTCGAGCTTCTGGTGGCCGGCGCTGGTGGCCGCGGCGGATGCGGCTCCCGCGGTGCGCCGCGCGTTCATCTTCGCGTCGTATCCGCCGCTCGAGGCGCTGCTCGCGGCGGCATCCCGGATCGGCCTCTGGGCGCTGCATCCCCGCGTCGACTACGCGACGCCCCGTCTCGTGCGACAGGCCCACGACGCGGGGCTGCGGGTGAACGCGTGGACGGCGAACGACCCGCGCGACATCGCGGCCCTGGTGGCCGCCGGGGTCGACGGCATCGCGTCGGACTATCCGGAGCGCGTGCCTCGCGTACCCAGGGCACGTCCTACGTAGGGACGGCCCAGCCTTTCGCGCGCTCCACGGCGCGGACCCACTTGCCATAGAGGGTGTCGCGCTCGTCAGCGGACATCCGCGGCTCGTAGCGGCGCGGCGGAGCGACGGCCGTGCCGAGCTCGGCGCGATCGCGCCAGACGCCCGTCGCCAGTCCGGCGAGGTACGCGGCACCGAGCGCGGTCGTCTCGGTGACCGCGGCGACCTCGACCGGCACCGCGAGGATGTCGGCCTGGAACTGCATGAGGAATGCGTTCGCGGTGCCACCCCCGTCGACGCGCAGCACCTCGAGTGGGCGGCCGGCGGCCTTCATCAGATCCACGAGGTCGCGGGTTTGGTACGCGATGCTCTCGAGCGTCGCACGAGCGAGATGAGCGCGCGTGGTGCCGCGCTCGATGCCGACGAGCGCGCCGCGCGCGTACATGTCCCAGTGCGGCGCACCCAGACCGGTGAAGGCGGGCACGAGGTACAGGCCTCCGTTGTCGCGGAGCGAGCGCGCCAGCGGCTCGGTCTCCGCGGCCTCCGCGATCACGCCGAGTCCGTCGCGCAGCCACTGGACGGCCGCGCCGGTGACGAACGCGCTGCCCTCGAGCGCGTACGTCGTCTCGCCGCCGAGCCGCCACGCGATGGTCGTGAGGAGGCCCGCTGTCGAGCGCTGCGGTGTCCCTCCGGTGTTCGCGAGGAGAAAACAGCCGGTGCCGTAGGTGTTCTTCGCTTCACCGGCGGTGAAACATCGCTGGCCGAAGAGCGCCGCCTGCTGGTCGCCCGCCGACCCCGCGATGGGGATCGCCGCGCCGAAGATGCCCGGGTCGGTCTCCCCGTAGACCTCGCTGTTGCCGCGCAGCGCGGGCAGCATCGTGCGAGGGATGCCCAGCGCGCCCAGCAGCGCGTCGTCCCAGGCGCACCGTGCGATGTCGAGCAGGAGCGTGCGTGACGCGTTCGCAAGGTCCGTCACGTGCACGCGGCCGGCGGTCAGCTTCCACACGAGCCAGCTTTCGATGGTGCCGAAGAGCAGCTCGCCCGCGTCCGCCCGGGCCTGCGCCCCCGGCACGCGATCGAGGATGAAGCGCACCTTCGTGCCGGAGAAGTACGCGTCGAGCCGCAGCCCGGTCCGCTCGTGGAAGAGCGGCTCGAGGCCCGCGGCGCGAAGCTCCTCGCACACCGCGGCCGACGCCCGGCTCTGCCACACCACGGCCGGGTGGATGGGGACGCCCGTCTCGCGGTCCCACACCACCGTCGTCTCGCGCTGATTGGTGATGCCGATGGCCGCGACCTCGCGTGCCCCGACGTGGGCCGCCTCGAGCGCCTCTCGCCCAACAGCGACGGTCGTCGCGAAGATCTCCTCGGCGTCGTGCTCGACCCAACCCGGCTCCGGATAATGCTGGGCGATCTCGCGGTCCGCGGACGCCACGATCCGGCCGTCACTTCCGATAACGAGCGCGGCCGACCCGGTCGTGCCCTGGTCGAGGGCCAGGACCGCCTTCACGCCTGGGTCGTTCGGAAGCGGCGCATCGGCTCGATCTCACCCCGGTAGGCGGCGACCTGCGCCTCACGCTCCGCTCTGTCCCAGCCCAGCCGATCCGCCATGCGCGCGGCGACGCTGGTGACGCACTCGGCTCCCTGGCATGCGGTGAGACCGAGGCCCGTGCGCCGTAGGAGCGCGTCCCCCACCGAGGCCGCCCATTCGGTATCGACCGCGCGCACGAGCTCGGCGGCGATGACCGGTTCGTGCGGGCACAGTCGTGCGGCCAGCGACCGGTCGTGGCGTACGAGGTCGAGCACGGCGGGCGCGAGCGAGCCATACGTGCGAACGAGGTGATCGCTCGATGCCACGTCGACGCCGAGATCCGCCGCCTGCGGGCGCACCTCGTACCGGGCGAAGCGCGCGACGTCGTCGAGCGAGCCGCCCGGGAGGGCCGCGAGCGCTGTCCCGCACGCGGCCCGGTGCGCGAGCTTGCGCCCGACCGCGTTCACGACCTCTTCGGCGATCGCGCGGTAGCCGGTGACCTTGCCCCCGACCACGGAGAGCAGGCCGGGCACGCCGTCGCGCCGCTCGTGGTCGTGGATCTCGTGCTTGCGTGAGACCTCGCCTTCCTTCACGCCCTCGGTCCGCACCAGCGCGCGCACGCCCGCCCACGTGTAATGCACCCGGTGGAAGGGTGCCTTCGGGAATGCGCGCCCCGACTCGGCGAGCAGGTAGCGGACGTCGTCTTCGTCCGCCGCGGCGTCCCCGGGGTCGCCGTGGTAGTCGGTATCGGTCGTCCCGATCAGCGAGAAGCCGTTCCACGGCACGATGAAGAAAAGCCGCCCATCGCTCTTCGCCAAGAGCGCCTGCGCCGTGGTGGTGCCGGGGTCAGTGACGAGGTGCACCCCCTTCGTGAGCCGCAGCAGCGGCGGCTTCGCCGGGCGCAGGTCGCTCGTCGTCGTGTCGAGCCAAGGGCCCGTCGCGTTCACCGTCAGCCGCGCTCTCACCGTCACCTCGCGCCCGCCGATGCCGTCCTCGACCGCGGCTCCGGTCACCCGGCCGGTCGCGTCCCGGGCGAACCGCGACGAGCGCGCGTGATTCAGCACGACCGCGCCGTGGGCGGCGGCGTCCAGAGCGTTCTCGACGACCAGGCGCTCGACGTACGGCACCTGCGCGTCGTAGAAGCGCCACGCGCCGCGAAGTCCGTCGGGCTCGAGGCCCGGTTCGAGCCGGCGCACCTCGGCGGAGGAGAGCCAGGTGCGCCGGGGAAGGCTCTTGTCGAACGACAGCGCGTCGTACAGGAGCATCCCGGCCCGCAGCTTCCCGCGCTCGAAGAGGCTCGGGCGGTACATCGGCAGGTGGAATGGCAGGGGGAAGACCAGGTGGGGCGCGACGCGCAGCAGCACCTCGCGCTCGCGCATGTCCTCGCGCACGAGCGCGAAGTCGAGGTTCTCGAGGTAGCGCAGCCCTCCGTGGATCAGACGCGTCGGCCGGGAGCTCGTGCCCGAGGCGAGGTCGTGCGCCTCAACGAGCGCGACGCAGAGTCCGCGCCGCGCCGCATCTCGGGCTATGCCCGCGCCGATGATCCCTCCCCCCACGACGAGGAGGTCGAATGACCGCTCGCGGAGCGCGCCGATGATCTCGGCGCGCCCACGGAGCGGTCCTGCGTTTCCCGTTATTTGGTCGTCTTGTTGTACTTCTCGATCGCGGCGTTCATGTCCGTGGCGGCGCTGTCGAGCGCCTGTTGTGTGGAAGACTTGCCGAGCAGCACCGACTCGATCGCGGTCTGGATCCGGCGCCGGGCCTCGGCGAAGACTCCGAGGACCGCCCCGTTCGTCTTGCGGTTCTGCGGCGCCGTCCTGATCTGGTCGACGGCGGTCAGGAACTGCGGGTACTTCGTCGCCCATTCCTTGCTCGGGCCTTCGTTGTACGCGGCCTTTCGCACCGGGTAATAGCCCGTGTCCGACTGCCACTGGGCCTGGACGGCGGGACTCGTGATGAACTTCACGAACTCCCACGCCGCCTGCTGCTCCTCCGCGGGCCTGCCGCTCATGATGTAGACGCTCGCGCCGCCGATGATGTTGCCGCCGTCGGCCGGCGCATTCGCGGGCTTGGGATAGCGGCCCGTGCCGACGGTGAACTTGCCCTGGGTCGAGTTGATGTGGCCCCGAAGGCGCGCAGTGCTCTCGACGTACATCGCCGTCTTACCGGCATTGAACGCGTTCGCCGCCCCATCGTTGTCGACTCCCGGGTTGTAGAAGGCGCCCGCGTCGAAGCCGGCCTTCCACCAGTCGAGGATCGCCTTGCCCTTCTCGTCGTTGAACATCACCTTCGTCGCCTTGGCGTCGCGGCCGTTCCCGTTGTCGGCGAAGTACCCGCCCGAGACGGCCAGCCACTGCTCGAACAGCCAGCCGTAGATCGACGGGCCGAAGCCGTAGCGCACCGTCGCGCCGCCGGCGTCCTTCTTGGTCAGCTTCTTCGCATACGCGAGCACGTCGTCGAACGTTGCCGGCGCCTTCTCGGGATCGAGGCCGACCTCTTTGAAGGCCTCCTTGTTGTAGTAGAGGATCGCGGAGGACGAGTTGAAGGGCATGCTGTACAGCTTGTCCTGCACCTTGTAGTAGTTGAGCACCGCGGGCTCGAAGTCGCTCGTGTCGAACTTGTCGCGGTCGATGAAGCCCTGCATTTGCACGACCTCGCCGGAGTCGACCATGAACCGCTGCCCGATGTCGAACACCTGCATGAGCGCCGGCCCGCTGTTCGAGGTGAGCGCGGTATTCAGCTTCGTGAGCGCGTCGTCGTAGGTGCCCTGGAAGATCGCCTCGACGGTGATCTTGCTCTGGCTCGCGTTGAAGTCCTTCACGATCCGGGCGACCGCGTCGCCATTCACGCCGGACATCGCATGCCAGAAGACGATCTTGCCCGCCGGTGTCGTCTCCTTCGACGGTACCTTGACCCCGGTGTCTCCACCGCCGGGCGCGGCACCTGGGGCGCTTCCGCCGCACGCGGACACGATGAAGAGCAGGGTGCTCGCGAGCACCATGAGCCTACGCACACTCGAACCTCCGCGCCATTCTCTTTGTCATCCCTTCACCGCGCCGGCGGTGAGACCGCGCACCAGCTGCCGCTGCCCGAGCACCAGGAGCGCCAGCGTGGGCGCCGCCACCATGATGACACCCGCCATCACGAAGCCCCACCGGAGCGTCTCCTCGAAGCGCAGCTGCACGATGCCCACCTGCGTCGTTCGCATGAGCGTCTGGTTCGTCACCAGGAGCGGCCAGAAGTACTGGTTCCACGTCGACAGGAACCCGTACACCGCCACGGTGCTGAGCGCCGGACGCGAGAGGGGGAGGATCACCTGGGAGAAGAACTGGAAGCTGCTCGCTCCGTCTATGACCGCGGCGTCGCGAAGCTGCAGTGGGATCTGGAGGAAGCTCTGGCGGAGCAGGAAGGTCCCGAAGGCCGTCGCCATGAACGGCACGGCGAGCGCCTGGTAGGTGTCGATCCATCCGAGATCGCGGATGGTCATGTAGTTCGGGATGATCGTGGCCTCCCACGGGATCATCAGCGTGCTGAGAAAGACGAAGAACAGCAGGTCGCGCCCGCGGAAGGCGAGGAACGCGAACGCGAACGCGGCGAGGCTCGAGGTCACGAGCTGGCCGGCCACCACCAGCCCCGAGACCACGAAGCTGTTGAGCAGGTAGCGCCCGATCGGGATCGTGTTGAACACCCGGTCGTAGTTGTCGAGGCGGAGGCCGGCCGGGAGGATCGGTGGCGGGTACGAGGTGATCTGCGCCTCGGACATGAAGCTGTAGGACAGGGCGAGCAGCAGCGGGAAGGCGACCAGGACCGAGGCGAGCACGAGCAGCGCGTACACGCCGATCGGGCGCAACGGGAGCCGCCCGCGCCGCGCGACCTTAGCGCCGCCGCGAGCCGATCCCAGGGTGCGGGCGCCGACGGCGCTCACTGGTAGTGGATCCGGCGCTCGATGACCGTGAACTGGATGACGGTGAGCGCGAGCACGATGAGGAACAGAACGAGTGCCTGCGCGCTCGCGAATCCGAACTGAAAGTTCTGGAACGCATCCAGGTAGATGCTGTAGACGAGGGTGCGCGTCGAGTCGACGGGTCCCCCGCGCGTCAGAACGTGGACCTGCGTGAACGCCTGGAGAAGCTGGATCGTGTCGACGACGAGGAGGAAGAACAGGAACGGACCCATGAGCGGCACGGTGATGCGGCGGAACAGGAGCAAGCCTCCGGCACCGTCCATGCGCGCCGCCTCGTACAGCTCCTCCGGGACGCCCTGCAGGCCCGCCAGGAGGACGATGAGGTTGAAGCCGAGCATCAGCCAGATCGTGGCGATCGAGAGCGAGACGATCGCCAGGCCCGTCTCATTCAGCCAGTTGGGGCCCGGCAGCCCGAGCCGCGAGAGGACGAAGTTGAGCAGGCCGAGGCTGGGATTGAAGAGAAGCAGCCAGATGAGCGACCCCACCGCCGCGGACACCGCGATGGTGCTCGAGAGGAGGGTGCGGAAGATGTTGATCCCTCGGATCCGCTGGTTCGCCAGCACGCCGAGGATGAGCGCGATCGCGATGCCCACGGGGACCGCGTACAGCACGAACAACGTCGTGGCGAGGAGGCCCGATCGGAAGACCGTCGAGGTGAACAGCTCGGTGTACTGATCGAGACCGGCGAAGACCGACAGCCTTCCGGTCGGGGTCGTGAAGAAGAGGCTCAGGTAGATCGTCCGTCCGAGCGGGACGAACACGAACGCGGTGAACAACAGGAGCGAGGGCGCGAGGTACAGCAGCGCCGTGCCGAAACTGCGCCTCTCCCGCGGGGTCCACGCCATCACGACGACAGCGATGCTATCGCCCGCCGCTCCGCGCGCGCACGGTTGACCGCCCCGCGCGGGGACGGCTACACTTTTCACGCGTGGCCCTCGCCGTCGTTACGAGTGGCCTCCGGCCCCTCGGACCCCAGGCCCTGGATAACACAGGCTGCGGGACCATCGCGTCAGGGACGATCGAGCCGACGCGCGGCACGGAGGGAATATTCAGGGCGTGAAAATCGTTGTCAGCTTCGTCACCACGGCGACCGGGCCATGATGTACGCCATCGTGCGCAGCGGCAGCAGGCAGTATCGCGTCGAAGAGGGAGCGCTCGTCGTCGTCCCTGACCTCGATGCGGAGCCCGGCACCACGCTCACGATGAGCGAGGTGCTCCTGATCGCGGACGGCGATACCGTGAAGGCCGGGGCGCCGCTGTTGGAGGGCGCGACGGTCACGGCGGAGGTGGTCGCCCGCGGCAAGGGCGAGAAGATCAGGGTCTTCCGCTACAAGAACAAGACGCG
Source organism: Candidatus Limnocylindria bacterium (assembly GCA_038211425.1). Lineage (GTDB taxonomy): Bacteria > Chloroflexota > Limnocylindria > P2-11E > P2-11E > JALYKU01. The sequence continues at coordinate 45,136 of JBBQVQ010000007.1, forward strand.
GTCGCGCAAGCTGACCGGACATCGCTCGAGGCAGGCGACGCTGCGCATCACGAAGATCGAGGCATAAGAGATGGCACACAAAAAGGGAGCGGGCTCGACCCGCAATGGACGGGACTCCGCCGGCCAGCGGCTCGGCGTGAAGGAATATGCGGGCGCGAGCGTGCACGCCGGCACGGTCCTCGTCCGCCAGCGCGGGACGAGGGTCTTGCCCGGAGACAACGTCGGCGTCGGCAAAGACCACACGCTGTTCGCCCTCGCGACGGGAACCGTGAAGTACGGGCCCGCGCGCGACGATCGGCGCAGAGTCAGCATCGTCGTGGCCGCATAGAGAGATCGATATGAAGGCAAAGATCCACCCCAACTACATGCCCGCGAGGGTCATCTGCGCGTGTGGGAACACGTTCGTGACCGGATCGACCAAGCCCGAGCTCCGGGTCGAGGTGTGCGCGAAGTGCCACCCCTTCTTCACCGGGAAGCAGCACCTCATGGACATCCAGGGCCGCGTCGACCGCTTCAACCGCCGCTACGCGAAGAAAGCGGAGCAGCCGCCCGCCGCCGCGGAGACTGCCCCGACCCGTTAGGCCGGCGGCAGCGACCCGGTCAGCGCCCGCATCGGCCGCCGCGACGCCATACGGCGGACAGGCGGTCATCGAGGGCGTAGTCATCCGAGGCCGGCGAACGCTCGCGCTCGCCTGTCGCCGACCGACCGGCGAGATCTACCGCTACCGGGAGGCGCTGGATTCGCCGCTCCAGCGCTCGCCAGTCGCCCGGCTGCCCCTCGTGCGAGGCCTCGTGGTCCTCTGGGAATCCCTGGCGCACGGCATCCGCATGTTGATGCGCTCGGCCGAGATCCAGCTGGCCGAGGACCAGCAGGCAGACTCCGACGGCGGGGCAAAGGGCGCGATGGTGGTCGCCCTCGGCGTCGCCCTGGTGTTGTTCGTCGGCGTCCCATACGCGGCGACGCAGCTGCTGCATGCGGCGGTCGGTTCGTCGGTGCTGATGAACATCGCGGAGGGGATCCTCCGCCTCGGGCTCTTCCTCGGCTACCTTGCGGCGATCTCGCGCCTTCCGGAGATCCGGCGGGTCTTCGCCTACCACGGAGCCGAGCACATGACCATCCACGCTTTCGAGCACGGCGATCCGCTCGACGTCGCCCACATCGAGCCGTACCCCACCGCCCACCCGCGTTGCGGGACCGCTTTCCTGCTGTTCGTCGTCGTCGTCGCGATCGCCATCTTCGCGTTCATTCCGCGCGTGAACCTGGTGGTCGATCTCGCCGTGCGCCTCGTGCTCGTGATCCCGGTGGCGTCGATCTCGTACGAGATCCTGCGTTTCGGCGCGCGCCACGAAAGCGATCCGCTGATGCGGCTCGCCGTCGCTCCGGGGCTTCTGCTCCAGCGCATCACCACGCGCCGTCCCGAGGCCGCGATGATCGAAGTCGCGGTGGCGTCACTCGAGGAGGCGCTCGCCGGGGACGCCGCGTGAGCGCTCTCACCCCCGGGCTGCGCAGACGCCTGGCGCAGGTCGAGGAGCGGTACGACGACCTCTCGCGATCCCTCGCCGACCCCGCGACGCAGTCGGACCGCGACCGGATGCGCACGATCGGACAGGAACACGCCGGGCTCGGACCCATAGCGGGGACGATCCGCGATCTGCGCGACGCGGAGTCCCGCCTCGCGGAAGCGCGGGGCCTGGTCGAGAGCGACGACGCCGAGCTGCGCGATATCGCGCGCGAGGACGAGGCGATCGCCGGGAGGGACGTGGAGCGCCTCACCGCGCAGCTGAGGCTGCAGCTCATACCGCGCGACCCGCTCGACGAGAAGAGCGTCATCGTGGAGATCCGTGGAGGGACCGGCGGCGAGGAGGCCGCGCTCTTCGCGGCGGATCTGTTCCGCATGTACGCGCGGTACGCCGAGCGCAAGCGGTGGAAGCTCGAGATCCTCTCCCAGAGCGGCTCCGAGAAGGGCGGATTTAAGGAGGTGATCTTCCGCATCGCCGGTCGTCGGGCGTACAGCCGCCTGAAGCACGAGTCCGGCGTCCATCGCGTGCAGCGCGTTCCGCAGACCGAGGCGCAGGGGCGGATCCACACATCGACCGCCACCGTCGCCGTGCTTCCCGAGGCTGAGGAGATGGACGTCGGGATCGACGAAGCCGACCTCAAGGTCGACGTCTACCGGGCCGGCGGACACGGCGGCCAGGGAGTCAACACCACGGATTCCGCGGTGCGCATCACCCACCTGCCGACGGGCATCGTCGTGACCTGCCAGGACGAGCGCTCGCAGCTCAAGAACAAGGCAAAGGCGATGGCCGTCCTTCGCGCCCGCCTGCTCGCGTACCAGCGGGAACGGCGCGAGACGGCGGAGGGAGAGACGAGGCGGGCGCAGATCGGTGGCGGTGAGCGTGCCGAGAAGATGCGCACCTACAACTTTCCACAGGACCGCATCACGGACCGGCGCCTGGGCTATAACCTGTCGGGACTCGACCGCCTCCTGGACGGCGAGATCGACGACCTCCTTGACGCACTGTCGACGCAGGATGAGAGCGAACGGCTCGCGCGGCTGGAGGAGGAGCCCGCTTAGACCCGTGGCCGGGCACGCCACGAGATCGCGGCCAACTGCTAGGGCGAACGTAATACTTGGACCATGACCAGCTTCCGCGCCCTCGCGATCGCCCCGCTCTCCCGAGCCGATGCCGAGCGCCTGCTGCCGCTCCTGACGGGGCGCCGCCAGGGCATCGACCGGCGGGTCCTCCACGCGCGCTGCCTCAAGTACCTCGAGTCCTTCGACGTGGCGTGGGCCGAGCTGAACGCGGTGCTCCCGCAGCTCGCCGGCGACGACGTGCTCGCGGCGCGCGTCGCGGTCGACCTCGTCCACCTCGCGTATTACCTCGTGCGCGGCGACGAGGTCGAGCGGCTGCAGACGACGGCGGAGCGGCACGCCGCGAGCGACCCTCTCATGCTCGCGGAGCTGCGCCTGGGCATGTCGATCAACGCCACCGCCGCGAACGACATCGCGCGGGCTCTCCGCGACGCGCGCTGGGGCGAGGACGCGCTGTCGGCGGCGGCACGCGGCCGTGGCCGCGACCTGGTCGCTACCCGGCTCCAGCGGCAGCTCGCGCATCTGTTGTCCCACGCCGGCGACTACGTCGGCGCCCTCGCCGCCGCCGAAGCCACGGTCCGCCACGCGACGCGCGTCGGCGACCCGTGGGAGACGGCGTGGGCGACGTACACGATGGGATTCGTCCACTGGTACGCCGGAAGGATCGACCCCGCGGTCGACGAGTTCGCCAAAGCCGAGGCGGCGCTGCGCTCGTACGGCTCGTCCGTGTGGCGTTACACGCTGCTCTGCCTGGCGCGCGCGCGCATGGAGCGCGGCGAGCTCGCCGACGGCGAGCGGCTCGCGCGCCAGAGCGCGATCGGGGGGCCCGAGGACCAGGCGCACATCGCTCTGCTGCGGGGCCAGCCCGACGTCGCGCACCGAATCCTGGCCCGCGCCCCGAAGGGGTCCGCGGCGGACGAGCACTTCCGCGACTTCGTCCGTGGCATCGTCCGAGCGCGCCGCGGCGACCCGCGGGGCGGGGTCAGGGTGCTCGACGAGTCCGCGAAGGAGTTCGAGTCGCGCGGCATGAGGCACTGGGCGATCGGCGCGGCCGCGCACGCGGCTTTCTGGAGGGAGTCGGTCGCGCGCGGCGGAGGAGCCTCACGTGCCGCGCAGCTGGTGCGAGAGATCTCCGCACGCGGCGGTGAAGGTTTCGCGTACTACCTGCCGGATGTCGCGGCCTGGCTGGGACGTGCCGCGGAGCACGAGCCCGGCGCGCGCGAGCTGGCGCGGACGATGCGCGTGCACGGTGACATCGCGATCCGCAGGGCGAAGACGGACGCCGCGGTGCCGGTGGGGACCTCGGCGCTCGACGAGGCGACCTTCTATCTCCGAGCTCTCGGACTGACCTGGCGGGAGCTCGCGGTGCTCCGGGAGATCGAGCAGGTGCGGTCGGAAGGCACGCAGCTCGCCCGCGACGGTCTGGCCGGGCGCTTGAAGGTGTCGCCGAACACGCTGCGCGTCCACCTCACGCGCATCCGCGCGAAGCTCGATGTCGGGGATGAACGCGGCGATGACGTGCTGCTCGAGGCCGCACTGACGAAGCGGCCGGTATCCTGACGCGCCATGTACGGGCCGCTGCTTCGAGGTACGCGCGTCACGCTCCGTCCCGCGGAGGAAGCCGACCCGCCGCGCTTCGTGGACTGGTTCGCGGACATGGAGGTGACGCGCTATCTCGGGCGGCGCACGCCCATGGCGCTGTATCAGGAGGAGGAGTTCTTCAAGCGCATCGGCGAGTCGAAGGACGACGTCTTCTGGGTGATGGAGGCGGAGGGCAGGGCCATCGGCGCGAGCGGGATCCACCGCATCGATTGGATCGCCGCGCACGGGACGACCGGCACCGTCATCGGCGACAAGACGGCGTGGCGAAAAGGATACGCGAGCGAGTCGATGGCGCTGCGCACGCGCTACGCCTTTCGCGAGCTCAACCTCCACAAGCTGATGTCCGAGGCGTACGACGAGAACGAGGCCAGCAAACGCGCGCAGCAGCGCGTGGGGTACCGCGAAGTGGGAAGGCGGCGCGAGCACTTTTTCACCGGCGGAAGGTGGCACGACGTGTGGCTCTCGGAGGTGCTCCGCGGCGATTGGGAGAGCCGCCAGGCGCGCGAGTGACCTCTAGCGCGGGGCTGCAGGGCGCACGCTCGGCGGCCGGCGAGGATGCAGCCTAGGCTTACGCGTCGCGGCCGGGCGAGGGGGAGGTGCGTCGTGAGTGGGCACGGATCGCGCCAGCAGGGGGCGCCGTCGTTCGAAGCGGGCGTCCGCGAGTACCGCGAGACGTACTGGGACCCGGATCACTCGCCGTCCGACACCGAGATCCTCGCCGCTTTCCGGGTGATGCCGCAGCCAGGCGTGGCGCCCGAGGAGGCAGCCGCGGCGGTCGCGGCCGAGTCGTCGACGGGAACGTGGACGACGGTGTGGACCGACCTGCTGACGGACCTCGGCCGTTACCAGGCGCGCGCGTACCGCATCGAACCCACCGGTGCGGATGACGAGCTCATGGCCTACATCGCCTATCCCCTCGATCTCTTCGAAGAGGGCTCGGTCGTCAACATGATGTCGTCGATCGTCGGCAACGTGTTCGGGTTCAAGGCGATCCGCGCCCTGCGCCTCGAGGACCTGCGGCTCCCGGTCGCGTACCTGAAGACCTTTCAGGGGCCGCCGCACGGCATCCAGGTGGAACGCGACAAACTGAACAAGCACGGACGTCCGCTCTTGGGCTGCACGATCAAGCCGAAGCTCGGCCTCAGTGCGAAGAATTACGGACGCGCTGTGTACGAATGCCTGCGCGGTGGGCTCGACTTCACGAAGGACGACGAGAACATCAACTCGCAGCCGTTCATGCGCTGGCGCGCGCGGTTCGAGTTCGCGATGGAGGCGGTGCTGAAGGCGCAGGCGGAGACGGGTGAGCGCAAGGGCCACTACCTCAACGTCACGGCGGCGACGATGGAGGACGTGTACGAGCGCGCCGAGTTCGCCAAGGAGCTCGGCGCGCCCATCATCATGTCGGACTACCTCACGATGGGCTTTACCGCCCACACCTCGCTGTCGCACTGGTGCCGGCGCAACGGCGTGCTGCTGCATTGCCATCGCGCAATGCATGCGGTCATCGACCGCCAGCGCAACCATGGCATTCACTGGCGCGTCCTCGCGAAGTGGCTGCGCATGGCCGGGGGCGACCACGTTCACAACGGCACGGTCGTCGGCAAGCTCGAGGGGAACCGCGCTTCGACCATGGGCATCAACGACCTCCTGCGCGAGGAGACGATCCCAGAGGACCTCGAGCGGGGCATCTACTTCACGCAGTCGTGGGCGTCGCTTCCGGCGGTCTTCCCGGCCGCATCAGGGGGCATCCACGTGTGGCACATCCCCGAGCTCGTGGCGATCTTTGGCGACGACTCGGTGATGCAGTTCGGCGGTGGGACGCAGGGACACCCGCAGGGCAACGCGGCCGGCGCCGCCGCCAACCGTGTCGCTCTCGAGGCCGTGGTGAAGGCCCGGAACGAGGGGCGTGACGTCGTCGCTGAGGGCAAAGAGATCCTGAGCGCCGCCGCGAAGCGCTCCTCCGAGCTCCGGCTCGCGATGGACCTCTGGGGCGACATCGCCTTCGAGTTCGATGAGGTGGACCGTCCGGGCACCGTCGGGATCGCGCGATGAGGCTCGGGACGTTCTCCTACCTGCCGCAGCTCAGCGAGGCCGAGCTCGCTGCGCAGATCGACCCGCTGATCGCTGCAGGTCATGTTCCCGCCGTCGAGTACACGCGCGCACCGGCGCCGGGCGATCACTACTGGACGATGTGGAAGCTCCCTCTCTTCGCGGCGAAGACAGCGGGCGAGGTCCAGACGGAGCTCGCGTCGTGTCGCGCAGCGCACCCCGACTGCTACGTCCGCCTGATCGCGTACGACCGCCGCCGCCAGACGCAGGTCGTCGACCTTCTCGTACATCGGCCGACCCGTTCGGACTCGGGCGTGTGGCACGCGACTGGCGGCGGAGCCAGCGCGCGGCCGGTGATGGTCGCGGTCGGGGGCGACAGCGGCACGGGGAAGACGACCCTCACGCGCGGCCTCGTCGAGATCTTCGGAAAAGAGAACGTCATCAACATCTGCCTCGACGACTATCACCTCCACGACCGCGCCGGACGCGCCGCGCTCGGGGTGACGGCGCTCGACCCCGCTGCGAACAACATCGACCTCATGCAGGAGCACATCTGGGCGCTTCGCGGCGGCGAAAGCGTGGTGAAGCCCGTCTACGACCACGGCACGGGCAAATTCGGCGAGGCCGAGGAAGTCAGACCCCGTCCGATCGTGGTGATCCGCGGGCTCTTTCCGCTCTTCAACGACGTCCTGCGGCAGGCGTTCGACGTCCGGGTGTGGCTCGATCCCGACCCCCAGCTGAAGCGGCACTGGAAGATCAAGCGCGACGTGTCCCAGCGCGGCTACGGAGTCGAGGAGGTCGAGCGCCAGATCGAAGAGCGCCGCGAGGACGTCCGCCGGTACATCGAGCCGCAGCGCTCCTACGCCGACCTCGTCGTGCGCTTCGCGCCTTCGAGCGGAGCGGCCCTGGAGCGCTCCGACGCGCACCTCAACGTTCGCCTCGCTCAGACCACCCGGCTGCCGAAGCTCGAGCTCGACGACATCCTGGAAGACAGCCCGGGCGACGGTCGCACGCCTCCCGCGCTTCGCCGCGCGCCCGCCGCCGACGAGCAGCGCGCCATGGACGTGCTCGAGATCGACGGGACCCTGGACGCCGACAAGGCGGCCGAGGTCGAAGAGCGCCTCTGGGAGCACATGCACTCCCATCGCCACCTGAGACCGGACCAGATCGGCACCTTCCTCGACGGTAGCGAGCCGCGCCATAGCGATCCCCTGGCGCTGACGCAGCTCCTGGTCGCGTACTTCGTGGTCAGGCAGCGCGAGGAGATCGCGGCCCAGGTGGGCGCGCCCGCCATCCGCCGCACGGGCTGACCGTGGGCCTCGTTGGCTTGCGTATAGCTGACGGCTATACTCGGTCATGTGCAAAAGGTGATGATCTCCATGCCCGAAGACCTGCTCGAGCGGATCGATCGTGAGGCCGGCGAGCGGCGCACCAGCCGCAGCGCCTTTCTCCAGGCGGCCGCGCGGCGGGAGCTTGGCTGGCCCGATCGCGTAGCCGTCGCGGCCGCCATAGCGCGCGGCCGCGCGGCCCTCTCCGGGGCTGGACGCTTCGAGTCCAGGAAGATCGTGCGGGATGCCCGCGATGCCCGTGATGCCTCCGATCGACGTCGTTAGCGACGCAAGCGTCGCCCTCAAGTGGTTCCACGCCGAGGGTGAAGAGGAGGTCGAACCCTCCCGCGGCCTGATCGGCGCGTACGAAGCACAAACAGTGGCGCTTCAGGTGCTCGATCTCACGGCCTACGAGATCGGGAACGCGCTGCTTCGCGGCCGGACGAAAGCCACCCCAAGCCAGGTGAACACCGTTCTCCAGTCGCTTTCGGAGATCTGCCCGGCGACGAGGCCCGGGCAGGAGGACTTCGGTCTCGCGGCCGAGATCGCTGCCCGCCACGGTCTCACCTTCTACGACGCGGTGTACGCCGCGGTCGCACAGAGACGCCACGCACGGCTGGCGACGCTCGACCAACAGCTGCTCGACGCGGCCCTTGGCATGCGTCCAAGCGAGATCCCGCTCGAGCCCGCAGCCCCGCCCACGCCTCGACGGAAGCGGCTTACTCCGGGGTCGCGCAGCGCTGAACCGGACTCCGGCGGACGCCCGGCGCGACGCCGGTAAACTCCGGCGCGTGAGGACGGAAGAGCGGACAGCCGCCGCCGACATCCTCGCGCGGGTCGGCCCCGAGCAGCAGGGAGACATCGAGGCGCTCCGCGCGAACGCGTCGACCACCCGCCGCGCGACGTCGGCCGCGATGGAAGAGCTGCTCTACGTGCCGATCCGGGTCCTCGACCACGGCTTCGTCCGCGTCATCGACTACATGGGCGATGACGCCGCGGTCGTGCAGGCCGCGCGGGTGTCGTACGGCGCGGGGACCAAGCGGCGGCGCGACGACGCCGGTCTCATCAACTACCTGATGCGCAATCGCCACACCTCGCCGTTCGAGATGTGCGAGCTCAAGGTGCATATGAAGCTGCCGATCTTCGTCGCCCGGCAACAGGTGCGACACCGGATGGCGAACATCAACGAGACGAGCGGCCGATATTCGATCCTCGACCGAGAGTTCTACGTCCCCGAACCCGAGCAGCTGGCGTCGCAGGCGACGGCGAACCGCCAGGGACGCGGTGAGGTGCTCGAGCCGGCCGTCGCGGGGCGAGTCCTCGAGATGCTGCGCACCGACGCCGAGCGTGCGTACGATCACTACGAGCGGCTCCTCGGCGAGACTGCACAGGGCGACCCCGTAGAGGACGGCATCGGTCTCGCCCGAGAGCTCGCGCGCATGGGCCTCACCCTCAACTTCTACACGCAGTGGTACTGGAAGATCGACCTCCACAACCTGCTCGGCTTCGTGGCGCTGCGCGCGGACGCGCACGCGCAGTACGAGATCCGCGTCTACGCCGAGGTGCTCCTCGACATCATCAAGCGCTGGGTGCCGCTCACGTATGACGCGTTCGTCGATCATCGGTTGGGCGCCGTTCAGCTTTCGGCCAAGGCGTTCGCCACGGTGCGCCGGATGCTCGCCGGCGAGGACGTGGCGCGCGAGTCCAGCGGCATGTCGCCTGGAGAATGGCGCGAGCTCATGGAGACGCTCGGCCGGTCTTGACCCAGCGCGCGGCATTCGTCTGGGATCCGCGCCTCGCGGCGCATGTCTACCGGTCCGACCACCCGCTGAAGCCACAGCGGCTGATCGGCGTGCACGACACGCTCGCCGCGCTGGGAGCGTTCGGCCATCCCGACGCCGTCCTGCTTCCGCCACGCGAGGCGACGGTCGCGGAGATCGGGCGCGTCCACCGTCCGGAGTACGTCGCGGCCGTCGAGCAGGCCTCGCGCGATCCCGACCGCGATCGTCCGCGGTGGGGGCTACAGCGCTGGGGCGACACGCCGCCGTTCGCGGGCATGCACGAAGCTTCGCTGCTCACCACCGGCGCGACGCTCGTGGTGATGGAGGGCGTGCTCGCGGGGGATCTGCGCGCGGGATTCAACGGGGCGGGAGGCCTGCACCACGCGATGGCCGACCACGCGTCCGGCTTTTGCATCTACAACGACCCGGCCATCGCGTGTGGACTGCTCGCGGACCGAGGGCTGAAGGTCGCATACGTGGACATCGACGCGCATCACGGCGACGGCGTGCAGGCCGCGTTCTACGACACCGACCAGGTGCTGACGATCTCGCTCCACGAGACCGGCCGCACCCTTTTCCCGGGGACCGGCTTCGCGGACGAGCGCGGCACCGGCCCCGGCGCCGGTTACAGCATCAACGTGGCCCTCCCCGCCTACACCGACGACCTCGCGTACGTGCGCGCGTTCGATGCGGTCGTGCCGCCGCTGCTCCATCGCTTTCGGCCCGATGTGCTCGTCACGCAGCAGGGGATCGACTCCCACTTCAGCGACCCCCTCACGCACCTGCAGGTATCGACGCGCGCGCGGGCGCACTGCGTGACGGAACTCCGATCGCGTGCCCTTCCGTGGGTCGCGATGGGCGGCGGAGGCTACTCCCTCGACGCCGTGCGCCGCGGCTGGTCGATCGAGTACCTGCTGATGCTCGGTGCGGACGTGCCGGAGGAATTGCACGACCAGGATCCTCCCATCGCCGAGGGTCGCGCGCGCGCGGCGATCGATGCGGCGACCGACGAAGCCGCTGGAGCGGCGCTCGCGGCCGCGTTCTGAGGGCGCTCCTTCTCCTCGCGCGCTCCCCACGGCTGGGCGTGGCGGCCGTCGCGTGCGAGGGCAGCCTCCTCCTGGCGGGGATCCTCGTGGCACTGGCCACGCTAGCGGCCACAGCGGCAGCGCTCCGTTTCGGCGCCGAGGTGCCATTCGACCAGTTCGCGTTCGGCAGCGGACGCAGCCCGGCGATCGGAGCGCTGCTCGAGCTGATCGGTCCTGGGCGCACCGCGGTCGTCGTGTATCTCCTGGAGCGGTCGTGGTTCGCGCTCATCGTCGCCGGGGCCCTCGGGCCGCTCTTCACCTGGCTCCTCGGGGCCGGCGCGCTGCAGGCGGCGGGTCGGCTCTTCGGTGTCCGGCGCCCCTTCCTGCCGACGCTGGTGGTGTTCGGCACGGCCACCGGCGTCGCGCGGCTCCCGGCGGAGACGGCCGCCGCAGCCTTGGGTGCCCGCGGCCCGGGCGCCACCGCGGCGCATGCTGTCGGCCTTGTGGCCCTGGTGTGGCTCGGCGTCTTCGCGTGGGCGACGATGACCGAGCTCTACGAAATGTCCGGACAGCGCGCTCTCTCCTCCGTGGCGGTGGCCATCGCCCTGTTCTACCTCGCGCCCCTCGGCGTCGTCCTGGTCGCGGGCGCCGCCATCCTCGTGGCGGCGATCCTCCTCGACCTCGTGCCCGCCCGAGGGTGAGGGAACCGGCGGAGCGCGTGCGCTGTACGGGTGATGTGAGGCGACGGCCTCCGGAGGTGACTTTCATGTGGCGACGCTTCGTCCTGGCGGCGACCTTCGCGCTCACCGCGGCCCTCGCCTTTCCTGGCCCGGCTGCGAACGCCGGCGGTTGGGCGGTGACCACGTTCGACGACCTGCCAGGGCAGTTCGTCGCCGGACAGACGTACACGCTCGGCTACACGATCCGCCAGCACGGCATCACGCCGATCAAGGCGGAGTCCACCGGCATCTACCTCCAGAGCGGTGAAGGCATCGTCGCGAGCTTCCCGGGCGCCGCCGACGGCGCGCTCGGCCACTACGTCGCGACGGTCCGCTTTGCGTCCGCCGGCACGTTCACCTGGTTCGTGACCCAGCGCCCGTTCGGAGACCAGCAGCTTGGCCCGCTCACGATCGTGGCGAGCGCCGGCCAGGCGCAGCCCGCGCCACCGGCCGCGCCGGCTCCCGCCGAGCCCGCCGCCGCGGCGCCTGCGCCGGTCGCGCCGCCGACCTCGAACGACCTCGGGACGCGCCTGGCCCTCGCTGCGGCGGCCATCGCCGCGTCGATGCTGTTCGGCTGGCAGCTCCTCCGGTACCGGCGTCGCGGAACGCTCCGCATCGCCTGATGGATCGCGACCTCGCGGCGGTCGTCGGCTCGGGGATCCTCGCGGCGGTACTCCTGGCCGCGACGGCCGCGGCGTTCACCGGTGGCCCCGCAGCCCGGGCGCCGACCGCGACGCCCGGCCACACCGCGATCCCGGCCGCCGCGGCGAGCTTCGCGCCGCTCACGGCCGCGGCCGAGCGCGGCCGGAGCTTGTTCCTGGCTAAGGGGTGTAACGGCTGTCACACGCTGAGCGGCCTCCCCGGCACGATCGAGGTCGGCCCCGACCTCACCGGCCTTCCGGCGCGCGCGCCCACGCGCAAGCCGGGCCTGTCGGCCGACGCGTACGTGCGCGAATCGATCGCCGCGCCGCAGGCGTTCATCGTCCCCGGGTTCGAGGTCATGATGCCGCAGCTCGGACTTCGGCCCGACGAGATCGACGCCGTCGTGGCGTTCCTGCTCGCGCCCAGATGATCGGACGCCGCCAGCAACTGCCCACGCCCCGATAGCGCAGGCGTGCGCGCCGCCTTCGCGACCCGGCGCGCCATATCGTTGCGGGCGTGAGCGCGGCCTGGACGCCCGGTGAACGCCACCTCGGTCGCAGCCGTCTGCGCCGATTCGCCCAGGCGCACGGCCACCCGGATCTCTCCTCGCTCCTGCGGTGGTCGGTCCGGGACACCGAGGGCTTTTGGCGCGCCGTCGACCGCGATCTCCGCCTGGTGTGGACGAAGCCCTACGAGCGGGTCCTCGACACCAGCCACGGGGTGCCCTGGGCCACGTGGTGGACCGGCGGCCGCATGAACTACGTGGCGACCGCGCTGCGTCCGGATCGTGACCCGGGCCGCGTCGCCGTCATCGCCGAGGGCGAGGAAGGTCCCGTGAGGCGCGTGAGCTACGGCGATCTCGCGCAGGAGGTGGCCCGCTTCGCAGCCGGCCTGCGCGCGCTGGGTGTATCGAAGGGCGACCGCGTCGCGCTCTTTCTGCCAATGGGCGTCGAATGCGTCGTCGCGATGCTGGCGATCGGCTCGCTCGGCGCGATCCACACGCCGATCTTCTCGGGCTACGCGGCCGATGCGATCGCCGGCCGGCTGCGCGACTGTGACGCGAGCGTTCTGATCTGCGCGGACGGCTTCTACCGGCGCGGCAGGCTCGTGCCGATGAAAGAGGTGGCCGACGCGGCCGCGGATGCCGCCCCCAGCGTCCGCCACGTGGTCGTCGCCAAGCGCGTCGGGCGGGAGTGGGCGCGTAAGGCGCGCGACGTCGCGTGGGACGAGGTGCTCGCCCGCGCCGGCGAGCCCGCCGCGCCCGCCGACATGGGCGCCGAGGACCCGTTCATGGTCATCTACACCTCGGGCACGACCGGCCGGCCGAAGGGCGCGATCCACGTGCACGGCGGTTTCCCCGTGAAGGCGGCACAGGACATGGCGCACTGTTTCGACGTCCAGGAGGGCGACGTCGTGTTCTGGTTCACGGACATCGGCTGGATGATGGGCCCCTGGCTCATCGCTGGCGCGCTGGTCCTCGGAGCGACGATCGTCTGCTACGACGGCACGCCCGACTTCCCCGACGCGTCGCGCATCTGGTCGATGGTCGAGCGCCACCGCGTCACGCACCTCGGGATCTCGCCGACCGCGATCCGCGGCCTCATGCGGGCCGGCGACGAGCCGGTCCGCCGTCACGACCGCAGCTCGCTCTTCGTCCTCGGCTCGACGGGTGAGCCGTGGAATCCGGACCCCTGGTGGTGGTATTTCCGCACCGCCGGACAGGAGCGCAGCCCGGTCATCAATTACTCGGGCGGCACCGAGATCTCCGGTGGCATCCTCGGCTGCACGACCTGGTCGCCGATAAAGCCCGGCTCGTTCAGCGGGCCGATCCCCGGCATGGACGTGGACGTCGTGGACGAGCGGGGAAGTCCGGTGCGCGGGAGCGTCGGCGAGCTGGTGATCCGCAAGCCGTGGCCGGGGATGACCCGCGGTTTCTGGCGGGACCCCGACCGCTACGTCGAGGCGTATTGGTCACGCCTCCCGGGCATCTGGGTGCACGGCGACTGGGCGCGGATCGACGACGAGGGCTACTGGTACATAGAAGGCCGCAGCGACGACACGCTGAAGATCGCCGGGAAGCGCGTCGGGCCGGCGGAGGTGGAGTCCGCCGCGGTCGCCCACCCCGCGGTATCCGAGGCGGCCGCGATCGGGGTCCCGCACGAGCTCAAGGGCGAGGCGATCGTCGTGTTCGTCGTGCTGAAGCCCGCGCACGAGCCTGACGCCGACCTCGAACGCTCGGTGCAGGACACCGTCGCCGAGCGCCTGGGGAAGCCGCTCCGTCCCGAGGCCGTGAGGTTCGTCAGCCAGCTGCCGAAGACCCGCAACGCGAAGATCCTGCGCCGCGTCATCCGCGCCGCGTATCTCGGAAGCACGGACCTGGGAGACGTCTCGGCTCTCGAGAACCCGGCGGCGGTCGAGGAGATCGCCGCGCTGCGTTAGGCGGCCCCCCGTCCTGCGATCGCACGCACCAGCGCGACGATGAACGCTCCGATGAGGAAGAAGAACAGGATCGCGAGCAGCGCCGGCACGTCGAACACCGGCGTGCCCGTGGGCGTCGCGAAGATGCCCTGGAACGGTCGGGTCAGCGGCTCGGTCACGCTGTAGAGGGTCGCCACGAGCGGCTGATCGGCGTTGGCCGCGGCGAGGCGCAGGATGAACCGGAGGAGCAGCAGGATCTCGATCACGGTGAAGATGAGGGTGATGACCCGGGCGACGCCCCAGACCGGGCCGTACGCGTTCGTCGTGGTCGCCCGCGTGGTCCCCGTGACGTTGACGTTCGCCTGTGGGCTGGTGACGCCGGGGGTGACGGCGCCGACGGGCGGGTCCACGACCCGGTCCGTCCGTTCGACGCGGTCGGTACGCGTGACTCGTTCGGTCGGATCGCGGGGATCCCTCACTTGGGGACAGTAAACACCATTGGTCCGACGTGCGCCAGTATCTCCGGTGCGATGCTGCGCGTGCCGTCGTGCCGCCGTGCCGTCGTACCGCCGTGCCGGGTAGACGCCTCGGCTCGACAGGGAGGAGGGGGGAATGAGCCCGTTTACCAACCGCGAGATCATCGATCGCTACGTTCGAGCGGCCGTGGCGAATGACCTGGACGCCCAGGACGCGCTCCTGGCGGATGACCTGATCGAGGACTATCCGCAGTCCGGCGAGCGCTTCCGCGGCAAAGCCAAGCGCCGCGCCATGTTCGATCACTACCCCGGCAGGGCCGCTCAGGAGTTCGTGCAGAAGGCGGACCGGGTCATCGGCAGCGAGGATCGCTGGGTCGTGACCCCGAGCATGACCCCGATGCGCATCGTCGGGACCGGTGATGAATACGTCGGCACGGGCCAGATCACCTATCCCAGCGGCGAGGTCTGGTTTCATTCAGGTCGTTGAGCTGCGCGACGGGAAGATCTCCCGGCTGACGAGCTACTTCGCCGCGCCGTTCGAGGCGACCGCGTGGCGCGCCGGCTGGGTGGAGAAGATGCCCAGGCGCTGAGCACCTTAATCTCGCGGAATGGACTTCCCCTTCGCCCACAGACAGCGCGTTCGCTTCGGCGAGACCGACATGCAGGGCGTCGTCTACTACGCGAACTACCTGCTGTACGCCGAGGTCGGCCGCGTCGCCTACCTTCGCCATCTGGGCATCGACTACGGGCGGGACTTCCTGCCGAACGGCGTCGACTTCACCATCGGGGAGGCCAGCGCCCGGTACCGCGCCCCGCTGCGGTTCGACGAGGAATTCGACATCAAGGTCCGCGTCGGCGAGATCCGCCATTCCTCGTGGGCCTTCGAATATGCGATCGACCGCGCTGACGGAACGCACTGCGTCGAGGCGCGAACGGTGCAGGTGATGCTCGACCTCGCGACTAAACGGGCGACGCGCATCCCGCCGCCGCTGCGCGCCACCCTCGAAGCCGCCCGCGGCTGATGGACTTCGAGCTCTCGCAGGAGCTTCGCCTGCTGCAGACGAGCGTGCGCCGGCTGGTCGAGGATCGCCTCGAGCCCCGGTCGCGCGAGATCGAGGATCGCGAGGAGATCCCCCGCGAGGTGATCGATGAGCTGGCGGGAGCCGGCCTCTTCGGCGTCGCCTTCCCCGAGCGTTACGGAGGGATGGGTTTCGGGATCCTCGGGTACTGCGTCGCGGTGGAACAGCTCGCGCGCACGAATGCGGCGCTCTGGAACGTGATCGGCGGCTCGGCGGGCCTGTGCGGCACCGCGATCCACATCGGCGGCCCGGAGGCGCTGCGGCGGCGCTACCTGCCGGACCTGCTTCGCGCCAGGGCCATCGGCGCGTACGCGCTCTCCGAGCCGAACGCGGGCAGCGATGCCGGGTCGCTCCGCACGACGGCGCGGCGCGACGGCACGCGGTACGTGCTCGACGGCGCCAAGACCTTCATCACGAATGCGCCGATCGCGGACGTGTTCGTCGTCTTCGCGACGGTGGACCGCGGGGCGGGAAGCAAGGGCATCACTGCGTTCGCCGTCGAGAGGGCGACAGCGGGACTCGAGGTCGGTCCGGACGACCCGAAGATGGGACTCCATGGCTCGAGGACGGCGCAGGTCTTCTTTCAAGAGGCCGGCGTGGATGGCGAGCAGCGCATCGGCGAGGAGGGCCGCGGGTTCGCCATCGCCCTCGCGACGCTCGACCGCGGTCGCCTCGGCCTGGCGGCGCACGCGATCGGGGCCGCGCAGCGCCTGCTCGAGGCAGGGGTGGCGCACGCGCGCACGCGGAGCCAGTTCGGCCGGCCGATCGGGTCGAACCAGGCGGTCCAGTGGCCGCTCGCGGACGCGGCCACCGAGCTGCAGGCCGCGCGGCTCATGCTCTACGACGCGGCATGGCGCCTTGACCGCGGCGAGCGCGTCACCGAGCGCGCGGCCATGACCAAACTTTTCGCCACCGAGCTCCTCGGCCGCGTCGCGGACGCCGTCGTCCAGGTCCACGGCGGCATGGGCTACATGCGGGAGCTATGGATCGAGCGGGCGTACCGCGATGCGCGCATCTACCGCATCTACGAGGGCACCAGCGAGGTGCAGCGCATGGTCATCGCGGGAGCGCTGCTTTCCTGAGCGGTGCGCTGTACGGACAGCGCGGAAGCCGGCGAGCAAGCGTCGATGTGGATAACAGGCCACTTCGCGTGGATAAACGGCCTTGCAGGGGCCTCTGAGGGCCACGGGTGTGGAAAACGTCAGTGTACGGACTTCGCTCACCCCCGGTGGACATCCCGCGATCCGGGCCGGCTGGGTCCTCGGCGGGGCGCTCCTGCTCGCCGCGGCGATCTCGGCGTTCGCATCCGCCCCTCCGGCCCCCTTCCTGGCGGCCGGCGGAGCGACTCTGCTCCTCGGTGGGTTCGTCGCGTACCTCGTCCGGCACCAGCGCTTCCTCCGCGTGATCGCCCATGCGGACGGTCTGGTGCACGCGGGCCGGCTCGCCGACGCCCGGGCGATCCTGGCGCCGCTGCTCGACCGGTACCCGCGCTTTGGGCCGCTGGAGCGCGCCGCTGCCGACCTTCTCTACGCCGGCGGCGACCCGCTCTCGGCGGCGGCGCTCTACGAGCGGGCCGCGCGCAGCTCGCGTGATCCGCGCATCGCGGTGGGGCTCGTGGCCGCGTATGCCGCGCTGAACAAGGCCGGCGACGCCCGTCGCGCGTCCGCGCTCGACCCCGCCGCGATCGACGTGCGGCTCGCGCTCGCGTGGAGCGAGCTCGTCGCGCTCGGCGGTGATCGCGCCAGCGGACGCTCGCTCGTCCGGGATCTCGCGGCGACGCTCGGCCCCGCGGCCGCCCCCGAGCGGCTGGCGATGCTTCATTCCCTCGAGGCGATCGCCGCGGCGCAGGCCCGCCGCGATCCCGCCACGGCGCGTCGGGCGCTGGCGGGAGCGGAGGTGACGTTCTCCGCCCTGGCTGACGCGGACCGCGCGTTCATCGGCTATCTCGGAGGAATCGCGCTGCGCGAGATGGGCCTATCGGGCGATGCCCGCGCCACGTTCGAGGCCGCGATGGCCGCCGCGCCCGACACGATCGGCGAAGCGCTGGCGCGCCGCGAGCGCAGCCATCTCGGCGAGCCTCAGTCCTCCGGGTCCTCCCAGCCCTCCACCGATCCGAGCTCTTCCCCGTAGCGCTCGGGCTCCAGGCCGAGGCTCTCGATCACCGCGACAAGCCCATCGCGCTGCTCCGGCGGCGTCGTGCGGATCCACGCCCGGATGACGTCGTCCGCCTCGACGGCATCCGCGTCGCGCGCGCCCGCGAGCTCCTCGCTCTCTTCGCGCGTCGCGGCCTCGGCGAGCTCGCGCAGCGTCTCCGGCACCATTCGCACCAGCGCCTGCAGGGTGCTCTCGGCCGCCTCGTTCCACCTCACTGCATCGCGTCCACGCCGGTCGCGAAGCGACCGATGATCAGCTTCTGGATCTGCGTCGTGCCCTCGTACAGCCGGTTGACGCGCGCGTCGCGCCAATAGCGCTCGACCGGGAACTCGTCAGAGAAGCCGTAGCCGCCGTGTATCTGTATCGCCCCGTCGGCGGCGCGCTGCGCCGCCTCGGACGCGTAGAGCTTCGCGATGCTCGTCTCGCGGGTGTTCGGACGGCCCTTGTCCTTCATGTCGCCCGCGCGCCATACGAGGAGCCGCGCGGCCTCCGTCTCGACCACCATGTCGGCGATGAGCTCCTGCACGAGCTGGTGCCCGGCGAGCGGCTTCCCGAACGAGTGCCGCTGGGTCGCGTACGCGACCGACGCGTCGATGCAGGCCTGCGCGACTCCCACCGCACCCGCGGCGACGGAGTAGCGGCCCGAATCGAGTGCGGCCATCGCGATCGCGAAGCCCTTCCCGACCTCGCCGAGCCTCTGCGAATCGGGGACGCGGACGTCCTCGAGGATGATCTCGGATGAGTCCGACGAACGCAGTCCGAGCTTCCCGTGGATCGACTGGCTGCGATATCCGTGCGCGCCCCGCTCGAGCAGGAACGCCGTGATCCCCTTGTGGCCCTTCGCGGGATCCGCCTGCGCGAACACGAGGGCCAGGCCGCTCACGCTGCCGTTGCTGATCCACGTCTTGCGCCCGCTCAACACCCAGCCGTCGCCGTCGCGGCGGGCCGTCGAGCGAAGCTTCGTCGCGTCGCTCCCGACCTCCGGTTCCGTCAACGCGAAGCAGCCGATGACCTCGCCACGGCAGAGCGGCGGCAGGTAGCTGCGTTTCTGGTCCTCGCTGCCGAACCTCAGGATCGTGAGCTCGACGAGCGAGATCTGGACGGACAGCGTCGTGCGGACGGACGAGTCGGCCCGGCCGATCTCCTCGGTGATGAGCGCATGGCTCACGTAGTCGACGCCCATGCCCCCGTAAGCCTCCGGCACAGGTCCGCCGAGCAGGCCGAGCGGTGCCATCTTCGCGAGCACGTCCTGCGGAAAGGTCTCACTCCGGTCGCGGTCGCGCGCCCCCGGCGCGATCTCGCGGTCGGCGAAGTCGCGCGCGAGCTGCCTGATCTGCTGCTGCTCCGGGCTCAGATCGAAGTCCATCAGCGGGGCAGTGTAGGAAGTCCGATGGCAGCTGACCCACGCCTCCCCGAGCGTTCGGGATGTGCTGCGGGGATTGCCGCCATCGGTGCGCGCCGCAAGCATGCTCGGAACGCTCATCGGTGACATGAACAGGAGGTTCACCGCGGGCGGATGACTTCGCCGCAAGGCGCGAAGGGCAGCGGGTGAAAGGCGACGACTCGGCCCGATTCAGCCTTGCAGTGTAAGGAAGCCGCACGGCCCTACAGCCTCCGATAGACCTCGCGCCGATGGCGGATGCGGACGACGCGCACGAGGCGCGCGGCGTCGTCGATCTCGTAGATCACGCGGTAGTCCCCGATCCGGGCGCGGTATGCGTCGAGACCCGCGAGCTTCTCAGCGTTCGACGAGCGCGGGTCGGTCCCGAGCTCGGCTATCCGGTCGAGGATCCTAACGACCAACGAGGGCGCCAGCCGGCCCAGGTCCCGTTCAGCGCTTCGCTGAAGCTCGACCCTGTAGTCGGCCCGCACGCTTCTGCACGTCGCGCCTCACTGAGTCCAGGTCGCGGCTCGCTTCGCCCTTCTTCCGACGCTCGGCCGCACGGATGACCTCGAGCGAGTCCTCCAGGTATTCGAGCTGCTCGAGCAGCATCGTGTAATCGGCCACGGGGACGAGTACGGCACGGGCTTGCCCGCGCTGGGTCACGTACGTCGGCCCCGACTGCTCGAGGTCCCCGAGCACGTCCGCCAGACGCGCGCGCAGCTCGGCCACGGTGAGCATGCGCACGTTCACCGCTTGATGGTACGACGGAACGTACCTTGTGTCGTACGACAAAAGGGAGCAGCCGGACGGACTGTTGGTCGTTCGGATCGCCGGGCTCTTCCACACCGAGGAGGCTGACCTGATGTCAAGGATCATCGAGGGCAGCTACGTCAACGATCGGCAGGTGATCCCAACGACGGGTCAGGCCTGATACGTCCGCCTGAGCACCATGTACCGGCCGTCGGGCGCGCGCTCGAAGCCGAAGCGCGCGTACAGGCCGTGGGCGTCGCGAGTGGCGAGCACGATCTGCCGCAGCCTCTGAAGGTCCGGGTGCGCGACCACCGTTCCGATCAGCCACACCGCGAGGCCGTGGCCCCTGAACTCGGGCAGCACGAAGACGTCGGCGATCCACGCGAACGTCGCCCGATCCGTCACGACTCGCGCGAAACCGATCTGAGGCGAAGCGGTGTCATCGGGATCGCCGCGGTAGAGGCTGAAGCACAGCGAGCCGCGGATCGCATCTTCGACGATCTCGCGAGGCACTCCGGTCGACCAGTACGCCTCGCGAAGGAACCCGTGCACGACGTCGATCGAGACGTGTTCCGTGGAGATCGTGTTGCCGTCGCGCTCCCAGCGCACGCGGGAGGCTGCTAGATGCGCTCGAAGATCGCGGCGATCCCCTGGCCGCCGCCGATGCACAGCGACGCGAGCCCGTACCGCCCATCGCGGTGCCGCAGCTCCTTGGTCAGCGTGAGCGCGAGCCGCGCACCGGAGGCACCGAGAGGGTGGCCGAGGGCGATCGCGCCGCCGTTCACGTTGGTCCTCGCGCGGTCGAGGCCAAGCTCCTTCTCCACGGAGAGGTACTGCGTCGCGAACGCCTCGTTGACCTCCACGAGGTCCATGTCCTCGATGCGCAGGCCCGCCTTCTTCAGCGCCCTGCGGCTGGACGGCGCCGGGCCGATGCCCATGATGTCGGGGTCCACACCACATACACCGCCGGAGACGATGCGCGCCAGAGGCTTCAGGCCCGCGGCAGAGGCGGCCTCGGCGGACGCGACGACGACGGCCGCCGCGCCGTCGTTGATGCCGCTGGCGTTCCCCGCTGTCACTGTGCCGTTCTTGTCGAATCGCGTCGTCAGCCTCGCGAGCGCCTCGACCGTCGTATCGGCGCGAATGTGCTCGTCCTTGTCGACCGAGGCTACGGCGCCCTTCTTTCCGCGCGCCTCCACCGGGACGATCTCCTCGCTGAAGCGGCACGACTCGCGCGCCTTCGCCGCTCGCGCGTGGCTCAGGACGGCGAACTCGTCGGCGTGCTCCCGCGTTATGCCGTACCGGCGTCCCAGGTTCTCGGCGGTATTCGCCATACCCAGACCGTTGTACGAATCGATGAGCGCTTCCCAAAGGTAGTCCTCGAGCTTCTGCTCGCCCAGCGGCAGGCCCCACCGTGCGCCGCGGATCATATGGGGGGTCATGCTCATGTTCTCGGCTCCGCCGGCGAGCACGAACTCGGCCTGGCCGAGCTGGATCTCCTGGGACGCGAGGAGGATCGCCTGCAACCCGGAGCCGCAGAGGCGGTTGACCGTGAGCGCCGGTATTTCCTTCGGCACCCCCGCCTTCAGGCCCACGTGACGCGCGAAGTACACGGCGTCGCCGGAGGTCTGCAGTACGTTCCCGAAGATCACGTGGTCGATGCGATCGGCCGGCACCCTCGAGCGCTCGAGCGCGGCCTTGCTCGCGATGACCGCGAGGTCCGTCGCGGAAACGCCGCGCAAGGCGCCACCATAGGTACCGAACGCCGTCCGGGCGCCATCGACGAGGACCACGTCTCTCACCTGCCGATTGTCCCATGCCCGCCGGCGAGCCGGACGCCGCGGACGATCGCGCGCGCGACCACCTCCGCCGCCGCCGTCTCGATCGCCACGACGTCCGCCTGGTCCGTCCGCTGACCTCGAAGCGAGAGGCAGAAGATCGTGTCGCCATCGCGCTCCGTATGTGCCGGCCGCACCGCGCGGGCGATCCCGTCGTGCGCGGCGACGGCCACCCGGTACGCCTGCGCCTTCGTCAGCGGCGCGTCCGTGAGCACCGCTCCGATGGTGGTGCTCGCGCCGACCGGCGGCTCGGGACCCGTGGATCCCGCCGGTAGGGGTGCGATCCACTCGCCGCGCTCGTCGTCGTAGATCCCACCCACCGCGTTGGCGACCAGGACCGCGCAGACCGCCACATCGCCCGCGCGAGCGGCCGCGATCCCGAGGCCACCCGGCCGCGCCCCCTCGCGCCCACGCAGCTTCGCAACGGTCGCGCCCGTGCCGGCGCCGACGAGCCCTTCCGCGGGATCGGCGGTCGCGGCGTCGCACGCGGCGTACCCCGCTGCGGCGTCCGGCCGCGCCGAAGGGTCGCCGTTCAGCAGGTCGAAGATGACGGCCGTCGGCACGATCGGCACGCGGACCGGACCGACGGCGAAGCCGCGGCCGCGCTCCTCCAGCCAGCGCATGACGCCTCCGGCCGCATCCAGGCCGAAGGCGCTCCCCCCGGTCAGCAGGACCGCGTGCACCTGGTCGCCGAGGCTGCTGAGCCGCACGACGTCCGTCTCCCGCGTCCCCGGCGCCCCACCGCGGACATCGACCGCGCCGATTGCGGCCTCGTTCGGGAGCACGACCGTGCAGCCGGTGCGCCCGACCGCGTCGGTCCAGTGCCCGACGCGTACTCCCGGTGGCAGTGCGGGTGGCGGGGCCGCCGGTCGACGGTCACTCAAGACCTTGAGCGTGGGCGACGCGCGCGCGGACCATTCGCGCGGCATTCTACCGAGCGCCGCTTGTACATTGCCGAGATCAGATCTCGCCCGTGAGGTGTCGCAATACGAACGCAAGTCCTCAAGAACGCGGCGATCCTCGGCGGCCTGCTTCTGCTCGCGCTCGACTGAGGCCGCAGTCCTAGGCCAGGGCCACCGGCTCTCGCACCTTGCTCTGCGCACGCAGCTCCTGGATCGTCACCGGCGCGATCCTTCGCCACTCGTGCCCTTCGATGACCCCCGCGTGGCAGTACGCCCAGCTCCCCTCATTGACCAGCGTGTCCGAGCTATCCTTCGCCGGCTCAAGATGCGCCGCCGCGA
Source organism: Candidatus Limnocylindria bacterium (assembly GCA_038211425.1). Lineage (GTDB taxonomy): Bacteria > Chloroflexota > Limnocylindria > P2-11E > P2-11E > JALYKU01. Next base: position 68,219 of record JBBQVQ010000007.1, read on the forward strand.
CGCACACGTAGTCGATGCACGAACCACTCACCGCTCGCCCTCCCCGTGTCGCATCTAGAAGCATACCGAGCATCAGAGCGACCGCCACCTGTTCGCTGTCCGCGTGTTGGCTACTTATCCACAAATTTCCCCGGGTCGATCCGATCCAGGCGACCTGCGCGCGATCGCCGCGCGCCGGCCGATCGCCTGAACGCGATCGCATCACGGCCCATCGCCGGGCAGCGGTGCGCGCGCGGCCTTACACGATGAGAGGGGCGAGCCGCCGAAGCTCGTCCGCAGGGTCGGCGCCGAGCATCTGAAGGCAAACGTGGTCCGCGCCGCCGTCCAGGTGCGCCCGAACGCGCTCCGCCACGCGCTCGGGTTCGCCCCACGCGACGATCGCGTCGACCATCGCGTCGCTGCCACCGCCTCCGATGTCGCGCTCGCCCCACCCCAGCCGGCGGAGGTTGTTCGCGTAGTTGTCCAGGTCGAGGTAGCGCTTCATGTGCGCCCGGGCCACTTTCCGGGCGGCCGCGGGATCGGTCGAGAGCACCGCGGCCTGCTCCACGGCCAGCAGCGGGCCGGAGCCGAGCTGCTTTCGCGCGAAGGGCGTGTGCTCCACCGGGACGAAATAGGGATGCGCGCCCTCCGCGCGAGCCGCCGACAGCTCGAGCATCCTGGGCCCGAGCGCGGCCAGCACGCGCGGGGGCCGAGGGTCGCCCCGGTTCGGCCCCACGTACGGCGCCTGGTCCATGGCGTCGAGGTACTCGCGCATGTATGAGAGAGGGCGCGCGTAGCGAGCGCCGCGTCTCTCCACGACCGGCGCGTGGCTCGCGCCCAAGCCAAGCAGGAAGCGATCGGGATGGGCGTCGAGGAGCGTGCGCGCGCCATTGGCCATGGCGACGGCATCCCTCGCCCAGATGCTGGCGATGCCTGACGCGATCGTGATGGTGCCGCCGGCCGCGAGCATCAGCGCGGCGTGGCTGAAGATCTCCTTGCTACCCAGCGACTCAGGGATCCAGAGAGCCGTATATCCGAGCGACTCGACCTCGCGAGTGAAGTCCTGCGCGCGCGGGGCGGTCAGGCGCTCGAGCGCGAAGCTCCACGCGCCCACACGGCCGATGCGCTTCGCGACCGCGCGCGCGCCCTCCTGGTCGGCCATCTAGCGGCGCCGACCTTTTCGATACGGCACTAGATCTCGTAGTCCTCGCGCCGCCAGCGAAGGCCGAGCTCCCCCGGTGGCCCCATGTATCCGAGGAGCGCCGAGGACGCCACGACCGCGGGGCTCGCGAGGTAGCCCTCGCCGCCCACTCCCATGCGGTTGTGCCAGTTGCGGTTGAACGACGTGATCGCGCGCTCGCCCGGCTCGAGCGCGTCCTCGCCCTGTCCGAAGCACGGCCCGCACCACGACGCACGGATCTTCCCACCCACCGAGCGCATGACGTCCGCGACCGATTCGCCGCCGAGCCGCGGTTCCGGGCGCTCGATCAGGCGCTTCACGCCTCCCGAGCCGGGGAAGATCACGAACTCCTTCGCGACGCTGCCGGCGCCGGCCTCGCGCGCCGCGCGCAGGACGAGCGCGGCCTGGAGCAGGTCCCCGTAGCTCCCGTTGGTGCACGAGCCGATGTAGGCCTTGTCGAAGGGGAGGCGCTCTCGCGCGACCTCGTCCGCCGGAAATGCGTTGCCCGGGCTGAAGGGCTTCGCGATCATCGGCACGACGCCTGAGAGGTCGAGGATCTCATCGATGTCATAGCGCGCATCCGCGCCAGGCGCGATCGGCGGATACGGCAGCTCGCTGAAGCCGTTCGCACGGTACCAATCGTAGGTGACCTCGTCCGGCGCGAAGATGCCGTTCTGCGCTTCCGCCTCGGCCATCATGTTCGCGATCGTGTTCCTGTACGCGATCGGCAGCTGGTGGTCGCGGTCCACGAACTCGACGGACATGCCCTGAGCCTGGCCGCTGCCCCAGCGCTCGAGGAGCGCGAGCACGATGTCCTTGCCGCTCACCCAGGGCTGGAGCTGCCCACCGAACACCACGCGCCGCGGTCGTGCGAGCGTGAAGTGGACGTACCCGGTGGACCAGCCGAAGCCGAGCGCGGTCGAGCCGACGCCGATGCCCACCGCGCCGTACGCGCCGTAGGCGCGGCTGTGCGAATCGGCGCCCGGTACGAATGCCCCCGGGACGACGAGCCCCTGTTCCGGAAAGTAAAAGTGGAAGATGCCGTCTCCCGGGGTCGCGTAGTACGGCTTGCGGATCGCGTGCACGTCTGCGAACGCGCGGCCGATCGACGTCTGGCGCTCGTCCGACGCTCGTCCGGTGAAAACGAAGTGGTCGTTCGCGATCGCGGCCTGGCGCGGATAGATCATGTCGCCGCCGGTGATCTGGTTGAACGTGTGGATCGAGAACGGGGCGGTCCCGTCCGATGCCGGCAGCAGGTCCGCGTAGACCCGGATCGTCGCGCCCGGGCGGACCTCCGCGTCCTTGTCCACGCGGTGCGCCCACACGATGCGCTCGGTCGTCGTCATCGGACGCGCCGTCGCCTCGTCGGGCCAGTCGATCCGAGGGGTCGTGCGGACGGAGTCGCGCAGGTCGCGGCGCCCCATGGCGAAGATGCCCCCGAATCGCCGTATCTCGTCCTCTTTGGGCGTCAGCGGCAGCGGCTCGTAGCTCTTCGCCTGCGTCTCATTTCGCAGGCGGCGCGACGCGGGATCGAAGCTCAGCTCGTCCCCGTCGCTTGCATCGTCCACCGCTTCCCGGGACTGCACGACATTCAGGCCGAGATTCAGCGCGTTACGCCGGAAGATGTCCCCCATGTTGTCGCCGCACACGATGACCAGCTCGAGCCCGGCCTCCTCCGCGACGCCCTTCAGTCCGGCCGGGCTCATCTCGCGCGACGAGCCGATGGCGAAGCGGTCGCCCGCGATGAGGAACGTCTCGCCGCGGTGGACTCGCTCGCGGAATCCGGGCATGAGGTGGCGGAACGACCCCGCCTTCCATCGCTCGTCCAACGCATCGAGGCTCTCGGATACGCAGTCCGTCGTCGGCGTGATCTGGTCGGTGTCGATGGCATCGAGCTTCCTGCCCGGCCGTCGTCCGGACTTGTCCCAGAAGATCAGCGCCCTGCCGCGGATCGTCGCGGTCGCGCCCGACCTCGCGTCGGCCTCGCGCGGCGAGCTGATGTCATCGATGGTCTTGCCGGGCCGCAGTCGCGCGGGCTCGATGCGCTGCGTCGTCCGCTCCTTCAACCTGCCGGCCACTATACGAGCCGGTTCAGCCTGCGAGGGACTCGAGATCGGCGTCCGTGAGCAGCCGGTCGGACGCCTTCGCCGCGGTCATCACCCGGTCGACGCGCTCGCGCGTGGCCTCCCGGCCGTGCTGCTCGAGCCAGAAGATCACGTTCGATTCGCCGCTCATCGGGCCGACCTCGATCCGCTGGTGCCGCCCGACCATCGAGGCCGGCACCGCGCTGTACACGAGGTCGGCGAGCGCGTGGTCGCCTCGTCTGAGCGCCTTCACGACGGCCGCCGCGTGCACACCCGTGCCGGTGCGGAAGGCATCGCTTCCCAGCGCGGGGTAGTTCGCGGGGATGGGTGTGCCGCAGTGCTCGGCGACCAATGCGACGTACTCGACGAGCGGCGTGAGGTCGCGATCGATGAGACGCCAGAGCTGGAGATTGATGAGCAGCTGATCCATGGAAGTGTTGCCAACGCGTTCCCCGATGCCGAGCGCGCACCCGTGGACGCGGTCGGCGATCGCCGTGGCGGTGAGCGCGTTGATGGTCCCCAAACCGCGGTCGTTGTGCCCGTGATAGTCGATCTTCACCGATCGGCCGCGCACGACGTCGTCGCGGATGAACGTCAGCAGGTTGCGAACGCCCTCGGGCGTCGCGTGTCCGCACGTATCCGAAACGCAGATCCGTGTTGCGCCGCAGCCGATCGCCGCCTCGTAGAGAGCGATGAGCGTCTCGGGATCGGCGCGCGTCGTGTCCTCGGTCACGAACATGACCGGCAGCCCGTTGCGTGTCGCCAGCGAGACCGACTCCTCGACGTTGCGCCGCATCGTGTCGAGCGACCAGCTTTCCGCGATCCTGCGGATCGGGCTCGAGCCGATGAACGCGCACGTCTCGATCGCGACGCCCGCCTCGACCGAGGCCTCGATCGCGCCGCGCACGTCGGCGGGATGCGTGCGGACGGCGCAGTTCGGGGTCAGCCGCAGGCTCGCGGTCTCCTTCGCCAGCGCCACGATCGTCGCCCGCGCCTGTGGCGACGCTCCGGGCAGCCCGATGTCCGCGCTCTCGATGCCGAGCGCGTCCATGAGCCGCAGCAGCCGTATCTTGACCTCGAGCGGCGGGTTGCGGACCGACGGTCCCTGCAGTCCATCCCGCAGCGTCTCGTCGTCGAGCTCGACCGCGCGGTAGTCGGCGCGCGCGGCCCGGCCCTCCCGGTTCCAGTCGTAGATGAGGCGGTCGACCTCGGAGGTCACCCCTGCGTCCTCGGCGCAGGACCGATCGGCACGCGGAGCTTGGGTTCCGGGATGCGCGCTGCGTGCACTAGGCGCGGGTGCCGTTCGGCAGCGGGCGCTCCTCCGCGTACACGTGGCGCAGGGTGTCCTCCGGCCGCGGGTCTGGGGCCGACTCCGCGGCATCGATCGCGCGCTCGATATCCGCGGCGATCTCGGCCCGCGTCGCCGCGAGCTCGGCCTCGCTGACGTCCTGCTGGCGCAGATACGCGGCACCCTTGTCGATCGGGTCCTTGGCGAGCCACTCGCGCAG
>JBBQVQ010000008.1:0-70619 GCA_038211425.1 Candidatus Limnocylindria bacterium
TTGATGGTCCGAGCGTCAGAGGATCGCTCCGCTCGCCGCTTCGGCTGGTCAGCGAGAGATGGGCTGCAGCCCGGAGTCGCTCCGAGCTGCAGCCTCGCGTCTAGACGGTCGTTCGGCTTCGTCCGATGCCGAGGAAGTGCAGCACGATCACGATCAGCGCGACGATGAGGAGGATGTGGATCAGGCCCCCGATCGTGGGGAGCGCGACCAGGCCGAGAAGCCAGAGCACGAGGATGACGCCTGCGATGGCGAGGAGCATTTGGGCACCTCCTTTCGTCGCAATCTCTCGGCAGGAAGCGTGCCGACGCCTCCTCCGTGCGTGCGGACCGAGTCCATGAAAGCCCGGCGCCCTGGCAAGGGACCGGCGAGTAGAGTGTCCGACATGAGGGGGCGGGGCTGGCGCTGAACGCTGTCCGCGCGCGACCTGGCCCGGTCGCGATGCGGTGGCTCCTCGACCGGATCCACGAGATCCAGAGCGGCGCTCCGCTGCGCCCGGTGACGGTCGCCGTCGCGAACCACTACGTCGGGCTCACCCTGCGGCGCGAGTTCGCCACGAAGGCTTACGCCAATGTGCGGTTCGTACGGCTCGCCAGCATCGCCGAGACCTTTGGCGCCCCGGTCCTCGCCGGCCGCGGGCAGAGTCCACTGACCGACATCGAGAACGAGGCCGCCATCCGCGAATCGCTCCGCCGGAGCGGCGAGGGATTCGGAGCCGTGCGCGAGCACCGAGCGGTCGTCGAGTTGTTGAAGCAGCTGTTCGGTGAGGTGCGTGAACGCAGCATCAGCGACGACCAGCTGACGGAGTGGTCACATGCCAGTCGAGTGGCGGACGCGGCATTCGCCACATTCACCGCGTACCGAGAGCGCCTGCGCGAGCGCGGGCTATATGACACGACCGACCTCATGGGTGCCGCGGTCGATGGGCTCGACGGACCAATGCGGTGGCGGCTCCGGGAGGTGGGTCACGTCGTCGTCTACCTCACACAGCGCTGGTGGCCGGTCGCGTCCGCGTTCGTTCTCGCCCTGTCACGGCGGACGCCGATGGAGATCGCATTCCCGGCCTTCGAGGACGAGCTTGCTGACGCCCAGGCGAAGAAGGCTGCGACGGCACTTGGCCTCGATTGGAACGCTCTGCCGGAGACCAGCGCGGGGACCGGAGCACCGGAGCTCGGGGTCGTTCTGGCCGCGGACCCTTCGGGCGAGGTCCGCAGCGCGGTCCGGAAGCTCGCCGCCGACCTCAAGGCGGGCGTACCCCTCTACCGCATGGCGATCCTGTACCGCCGTGAAGAGCCGTACGCGGCGTTGGTGCGCGAGACGCTCGACGCCGCGGGCCTACCCTGGGCAGCGCTCGGCGGAAGGCCCCTCGCGGACAGCGTCGTCGGTCGCGGCCTGATCGGCCTCTTGCGACTCCGCGAGGACAACTTCGCGCGCCGCGCCGTGCTGGACTGGCGCAGCACGCTGCCCCACGCCGGACGCGCGATGCCCAGCTTCAGTGACTGGAACCGGATCTCACGCGAAGCCGGCGTGGTGCGCGGCGAGTCCGGATGGATGCGAGGCCTCGAGCGCTCCATCTCCGCGCTCGACAAGCGGCTGGCCGACGATCCCACCAGCCTTGGTGAAGCGCAGAAGAAGTACCTGGAGGCCGAGCGCGGACGCGTCGCGGCGGTCGCGCGTGCGATCGAGAGCATCTCGGCAGACACCGCGCCGCCGGCCGAGACCACGTGGACCGCCCTCACGGAGTGGGCGCTCCGTTGCCGCGAGATGCACGTCCCCGACCCGTCGTCGGGCTTTGAGAGGGAATCCGGCGAGGCCGTCGACGAGGTCGTCCGCAGGCTGGCGACAGCCGGCACGATCGAGCAGCGCACCGACGTCCCGACATTCATCGACACGCTCGAAGCGGCGCTACGTGGAGCGCTGCGGCCGGAGGGCCGCCTCGGTACAGGGGTGACCGTCGGGACCGCCGCGAGCGCTGTGGGCATGGCGTTCGACCGGGTCCACCTCGTCGGACTCAGCGAGGGCGTGTTTCCGGCGCCGGAACCTGCGGATCCTATCTTCCCGGAGGGTGATCGGCTGGGCCGGCGCGAGGAACGGCTAGGCGAGGAAAGGACCTCATTTCTCGCCGCGATGGCGGCCGCCGACGGCGGGCGCGTGCAGCTGAGCGCCCCCTTGTGGGACACCCAGCTCCGTGTGACCTTCGCCGCGCCGTGGCTTCTCGAGATGTCCTCGGGACTCGCCGGACGCGCGTTGACCTCCGGCGAGCTGCGGGGGCTCACCGGCTCGGCTTGGCTCACTCGGGTCGAGTCGCCGAGCCAGAGCCTCGAGACCGCACCCGCGCTGCTCGACATCGGCGAATTTCACATCGAGGAAGCTCGCCGAACGCCGGGCCCCGGGCCTCTCCAGCGATCTGGGCTCGCGCGAAGGGCCGATATCCCCCTCGGGCGAAACCTCGAGGTACAGAGGGCGCGCCGCTCGCACGACCTGACCGCGTTCGACGGCCACGTCCGCTCGCGGCCGGACCAAGGCCTGGGGCGGCGCCCGACCTCCGCCTCCGCGATCCAAGAATGGGCGGCGTGCCCGTTCAGCTACCTCATGGGCCGCGTGCTGAAGGTCGAAAGGACGGAGAACCCGGAGGACAGCGAGAGCCTTTCTATCAGTCCGATGCTCAAGGGTTCGCTCATCCACAGCATCCTCGAGCGGTTCTTCCGTGAGCTGCACGCGGAGGGTCGCCCGCGGATCGACGACGCTTACACGGCGGCCGACCACGACCGCCTGGAGCTGATCGCCAGCGGCACGTTCGCCGAGATCGAGGCCGCGGGGCAGGCCGGACATGCGCTTTCCTGGGCCAACGAGCGTGACAGCGTCCTCCTCGACCTGCACAGCACGCTTACGGTCGATCAGGAGGATCGCGCAGGCCTGGTGCCGGCCAGGTTCGAGCAGGCTTTCGGGATGGATTCGTTGGAAAGCTGGCCGCCGGCCACCGTTGCGCTGTCCGCCGGCGGAGAGGCCAGGATCAGGGGCCGCATCGACCGGTTGGATCTGCCGCCGGACCAGCCCCGCCCCGAGCGCGCGCTGGTGCTCGACTACAAGAGCGGCTCCATGGCGGATCCGAAGGAGCTCGCCGCCGATCCGGTCGTCGCTGGCACGCAGCTGCAGCTTGCCGCGTACGCGCTCGCGACCCGACGCTGGCTGGTGGAGGTGATGGCCGCGAAGGGTCCATCCGTGGACGCAGCGTACTGGGGCGTCAGCGCCAAGGAGAAGTTCCAGCGCGTCGGCCTGACGTTGGACTACAGAGTCGAGGGGCGTCTTCGCGACGCCCTCGACATCGTCGACGAAGGTCTGAGGAGCGGCGCCTTCCCGCAGGTGCCCGGCGACGACACGCAACGGGGCACTCGAGCCTCGTGGGATAACTGCGTGTACTGCCCCTACACACGCATTTGTCCCTCCGGACGAGACCTGATCTGGAGCTCGAAGCGCAAGGATCCCGCGAGCACGCTCCACGGCTCGCTGGCGACGGATGCGGACGGCTCGGAATGATCGTGGTACCCATTGATCAGGCGGTCCGACACCGACTGCGGCACGACCTCGACACGACCTTCTTCGTCGAAGCGGGTGCGGGTACGGGGAAGACCGCGGAGATCGTCGCCCGGATCGTCGAGCTCGCGGCCGCTGGACGGATCGAATCGCCCCGCGCGCTCGTGGCCATAACCTTCACCGTCGCGGCGGCGGCCGAATTACGCGCCCGCGTGCGCGAAGGCCTCGAGGAGGCCGCTCGCACCCCGACGCGCACCGGGCCCGAGAGGACCAATTGCGAACGGGTGGCTCGAGGGATCGACGAGGCCGCCATCGATACGATCCATGCGTTCGCCGGCTCCCTGCTCCGGACCTTCCCTCTGGAGGCCGGACTACCGCCGAACTTCGAGGGACTGGACGAGATCGAGCAGGACATCGAATTCGACGATCGTTTCCGCGAGTGGTTCGAGCGGGCGAGCAGCGATCCGGCACCCGCCGAGACGATCCGGAAGGCGCTCCGCCTCGGGCTGACCACGGACCAGATCCGTGCGGCGGCGAAGGGTCTGCATGACAGCTACGACCTGCTTCATGCGCGGCCGAACTGGACGCCGCAACGCCTGGAGATCTCGTTGACCGCAGCGGCCCACGAGGCGGCACGCCACATCGTGCACTGTCGAAGCCTGCTCCGGGACATGCCGCGCGAATCGATCACGAAGCTGGTCGCCGGCCTGCGTTTCGCGGCCGAGCACCTGGGCGGCGCGCAGACCGATGACGAGGCAGTGGCGGCGCTGCGCATGGTCGAGCACGTGCCATCAGGCGACGGGAACATGGGGGAATGGGACGACCGCTACGGCAAAGGAGCCGGCGAGACCCTGAGAGAGGCGAAGCAGACGCTGAAGAAGATCAAGAGGGAAAGCGGGCTGGCACTCCAGGCGCGACGGCAAGCCGTCTTCGTGGAGCTGCTCGAGCTGCTCGCCTCCGAGATCCTGCGATGGTCCACGGAGCGGAAGCGGCGGGGCGTCGCGACGTTCCAGGACCTGCTGACGTGGTCACGTGATCTCTTGCGATCGAATGCGGAGGTGCGGCGACTCGCGCAGGGACGCTGGTCGCGGATATTCGTCGATGAGTTCCAGGATACCGATCCGCTCCAGGCGGAGCTCGCCTTCTACCTGGCCGCGGATCCCGACGGAGGGTTCGACGGCCGCTGGCGCGACTTCTCACTCGTACCGGGGAAGCTTTTTCTGGTAGGCGATCCCAAGCAATCCATCTACCGATTCAGGCGTGCCGACATCTCGCTCTATCAGCAGGTCCAGGAGGTCATATCCGATCGCCTGCCACTTAGTCAGAACTTCCGGTCCGTTCCGCACATCGTCGATTGGGTCAACCTCCACTACCACGACGTGATGAAGCACCAGTCGGGCGTCCAGCCTCGGTACCAGGCGCTCGCAGCTGAGCCAGCGGACACCGGCGAGGGCGTGTGGTACTTCGGCGACGCACTCGAGGGAGCGCAGTCCGAGGTGTGGGGCGCCGAGGCCAGAGCCGTGGCCTGGTCCGCCCATGACATCGTCGCCGATGAGTGGAAGGTCTCCGACGGCAAAGGAGCGGCGCGTTCGCTGCGCGGCGCGCACTACCGTGACATCTGCGTCCTTATCCCCTCGAGGACCAACCTGAAGAGGCTCGAGCGCGCTTTCGACGACGTGGGGGTGCCGTACCGGCTCGAGAGCGGCGAGCTGATCGTCGCGACCCAGGAGATCCGCGATCTCGTTTCATGCCTTCGCGCCATCGACGACCCGTCCGACCAGGTGGCGCTCGTCGCCACGCTGCGCTCGGCCATCTACGGGTGCAGCGACGACGAGCTGCTGGAATGGGTCGAGGCCGGGGGGCGGTTCGGGTACGAGTGGATGGCGGCGTATCTGCCATCGGGGCGGGTCCACGACGCCCTCGACGATCTTCGGTGCCTGCACATCGACCGACACGAGACGTCGGTGCCGGCGCTCATCGAGCGCATCCTGCGAGAACGCCTCCTGGTCCCTGCGGCCTTCGGTCACCCGCGACCGCGGGAGATCTGGCGCCGCTACCGCTATCTCGTTGACCGTGCGCGCGCGTTCGGCGAGACGGGCCGGACGTCGCTGCGCAGCTTCGTCGATTGGATAGAGGGGATCGAGAAGGACCAGGTCCGTGGCGTCTCGCCGGCGGTCGCGGAGACCGACGAGGACGCCGTCCGAGTGATGACGGTGCACGGCTCGAAGGGCCTCGAGTTCCCGGTCGTCATCCTCACGGGGTGGGGTTCGAAGCGACCGGCTACCCCCGGCGCCGTCATCGCTGATCGGAAGAACGACAGGCTCGAGGTCGGGCTCCGAAGCGGCGACAGCTGGGACTGGGCGACCGCGGGCTACGAGGATGCAAGGGACCGCGAGAAGGAGCTGGCCTCGGCGGAGGGGCTCCGCGTCTCATACGTTGCATCGACGCGAGCCCGCGACCACCTCGTCATCAGTCTGTTCCGCAAGAAAGACGCGGATCCCCAGGGAGCGGATTTCGCGAGGAATCTGCCGATGTTCGAACTCGCGAACGAGATGCAGCTCGACAGACATCGGGCCGAGACTGCGGGAGTGGCTCCGTCGTGGCCAACACGTACCCCGGAGCAAAGCCTGGAGGCGGAGCAAGCGTGGCGCGCCGATCGGCGAATATCGATCGACCTGCTCGGGGCGATGCCCGTGGAGACCGCGACGAGCATCGCTCACGGCGACCGTGCCGGTGGGGCGGCGCTCAGCCGCCCTGCGAACGCTGACGAACCCGACGACGAAGCGGACCTAAGGCGCGACGACGGAGGCAGGTTCCGGCGAGGCCGCGGCGCGACCGCCCTGGGTCGAGCCGTCCACGCGGCCCTCGAGACGATCGATCTCGAGACCCTGGATGGTCTCACCGAACTCGCGAAGGTCGAGGCAGAGGTCGAGGGCATCGGCCACCGCGCGCGCGAGGTCGTGAAGCTGGTGGAGACCGTCCGGTCGAGCGCGCCCGTGCGGGCGGCGCTCGCCAGCGGCAGGTTCTGGCGGGAGGTCCCTGTCGGAGCGACCCTAGGCGCCACGACGCTCGAGGGCGTCGTCGATCTCCTCTATGAAGAGGGCGGCAGCCTCTTCGTGGTGGACTACAAGACGGACGACGTCAGCCGAGCCGCCATCGACGAGCGGATGGCGGCCTACCGCGTCCAGGGCGGCGCGTACGCGTACCTTGTCGCAGAGGCGACGAAGGCGCCGGTCGGTGCGGTCCAGTTCATATTCGCGAGGACCGGAGAAGTCCGCCGGTTGGATGACATAGCAGAACTGGTAGAGGAGGTGCGGACGCGACTGCGAGAGCGCAAAGGCGGACCGCTCGTCATGGAGAGCGCGGCTGGCGCGTAGGTCCAACGCGCTGCAGGCGACGCGCCGTCAACTCCTTATGGGGAAGCGGCGCCTGGAGACTGGTCCGTCACGGCTTGACGCCTGGAGCGTCGGCCCGCGCGTCCGCGCCGGACGCGCGGGCGGCTCCGCCCGCCGGCGCGCGCCCCGACCGGGCGCGCATGGCCGCTGAGGTGAAGACCCAGATAACGCCGGCCAGCGGGACCGCGAAGAGCGCGCCGACGATCCCGCCGACCTCGAGGCCGACGAGCAATGCGAGCATGGCCGCGAGCGGGTGCAGCCCGACCGCATGTCCCGAGATGCGCGGCACGAGGAGGTTGGACTCGATCTGCTGGATGAGGACGAAGGCGAGGATCACCCACAGCACGAGCGGGAATGGCTGGAAGAGAGCGACGAGCACCGCCGGTACCGCGCCGAGGACCGGGCCGAGGATCGGCACGAGCTCGACGACACCGGCGAACACGCCGAGGAACAGCGCGTATGGAACTCCGAGGACGAGGAGCGCGGCTGTCGCGGCGATCCCGACGAGGAGGGCGAGAATGAGTTGGCCTCGCACATACGCGCCGAATACCCGCGCCACCTCCGCCTCGACGCCCTCGACTGGTTCGCGATAGCGACGGGGTAGAGCGCGCAGCCCGAACGTGCGGATGCGCCGCTGGTCGAGCAATAGGTACAGCGCGATGATCAGGACCAGGAACAGGTCGACGACGCCGGACACGATCGTCACGACGACAGCGACGGCCTGGACGGCGAACTGACCGCCGAGGTCGCCGACCGCTGAGCCGAGTCGCGCGCGCAGCTCGTCCGGGATCTGCACGCCGAGCACCGTCACGGCCTCATTGCTCTGGAGCCGTTTTACGTACACAGGGATCTGATCCGCGAGGCGGGCGGACTCGCTGACAAGGGGCGCGGCGAGCATGGCGATCGCGCCCACGAGGACCGCCAGCGCGACGAGAAAGGTGATGATGACCGCGAGCGTCCGCGAACGGACGAGTTCCTGTAGGCGCGTCGCGAGTGGCGCGACCACGAACGCGACGACGATCGCGAAGAGCACGACCAGCCCGAGGTGCGCCAGCGGACGGAGCACCCGCGCCACCCCCTCGACCGCGGCGAGGACGAGGACCACTGCAGCGGCAGCGACGGCCACGTAGCTGACCCACCAGCGCTGGAGCGTCCGCGGGTCCGTCAACGGTGTGGAGTCTATCGGCGCCGCAGGACGGTGCTCGCGGGTTGTCACGGTTGCTCGCGCGTTGGTTGGTCGCGAGCCGTCCGTGATCCAGCGCACCGGTAGGCTGTACCTCACTGTGACGATGGCGCTGCTGGACGGACTGACTCATGGGCTGGCGGGCGCAGGAGCTGCCCTTCACGGGACCGTGCTTCGGTCGATCGCGGGCAGCGCGGGTGCCGCGCTCGTGCTCGCCACCGCAGTGGCCTCGCAGCACGTGGCGGCCGCAGGCTGCACGTCCTCGGTCCTGCCCGGCATCCCGCCTCCAGCGCGCGTCGCGGCCGGCGTCCCGGGATTCCACGCGTCGTGGTACGGCCAGAGTGGCTACATGAGGCTCTGCCCGGGCGAGAGCGCGACCGCCGTCGTCGCGTACTACAACTCGGGCTCGAGGGGCTGGGTCCAGGGGCGTATGGGGGAATCGGCGTACCTCGGGACGTGGCAATGGGAGCCCGGTCAGGACCAGCCGAGCGTCGTTGGCGGCGACGGGCGGCTCGGATCGCCCGACACAGGTTGGCCGCGCTTCGACCGCGTGGCGGTGCAGCCCTCCGCGTACGTCGGCCCCGGCCAGACCGCGTGGTTCCAGTTCAGGGTGCGCGCGCCCGCCGCTCCGGGTACGTATCGCATCGGGATCCGGCCGCTCGTCGAGGGAGCCACTTGGATGGAGGACTTCGGCGTCTTCTGGCAGATCACGGTGCTGCAGGCAGACGGGAGCAGCCCCGCCCCTACGCCGGGCGACCCGGCCGGGCTGTACTACCGGGTCGGGCAGGGGGTGCTCGCGCAGGACATCGCCGACGTCCACGAGGGAGTCGCGCGCGAGGCGCGCTATCTGCGCTCCTTCGCGGGCGGCGATCGCTCGGGCCGAGCGGACGCCCATGTCTACACCGGCGACGGCACGCAGCGGTACTGCTGCATCACGACGGGCGCGGCATTCGAGATCGTCACACAGAACACCGCATGGCGGAGCCCGGGAGCGGCCGCACCGGATACCTGGCCAGCCACGACCGAGCGCAAGGAGCTTTCCGCGCACGAGTACGTCCACGTCTGGCAGCACGAGATCGGCGGGAACGCCTGCATGCTGGGGCCGCGATGGATCAGCGAGGGCATGGCCGAGTCGCTGGCGTACCGCGCGATGGAGACCGACGGGCTCGTGACCAGGGCGGCGCTCGACACGTTCGAGAGGCGCCAGCTTCAGAATGGCACGCCGATCGCGCTCCGATCGCTGGAATCGAGCTGGCCATCGGACACGAACCCGTTCGCTGTCGCGTACCTCGCCGTCGATCGGCTCCTCGCAACGAGCGGCCCCCTACGCCTACGGACCTGGTGCGCGCGGGTGGGAGCCGGCGCCGACTGGCGGAGCGCATTCTTGGCGACGTTCGGCGAGAGCGCCGACGCGTTCTACGCGCGCTTCGAGGCCTATCGCGCCCAGTACCAGCGTTGAGTCTCCTTTCGCCGACGTCGGGCTGGCCCTCGGTACTGCGCTGCGCTCGGCGCGGTCGCGCACCGGATCGGCGAGGTGCTGCGCGTCCCTCGAAGAACTCCGCCCTGGAACTCCGATGTAGCCTCGACCGACTGATCGCCGCAGCAGAGGGGGCCGCGATGGACTTCGCGTCGTATGAGGCATCCGCATCGCGGACCGCACCGAGGCCAGGCTCGCAAAGGGAGGCGCTGCTGCTCGCGGGTCTCGGTCTCGCGGGAGAGGCCGGCGAGGTCGCCGATCACTTCAAGAAGGTGGCGTTCCACGGCCACGAGCTCGACGCCAGTCACGTCGCTGAGGAACTCGGCGATATCCTGTGGTACGCGGCCTTTGCCGCGCGCGCGGTGGGAACGACCCTCGACGAGGTCGCCGCCGAGAACATCCGCAAGCTCGAGCGGCGCTACCCCGATGGCTTCAGTGCGGAGCGCAGCCGGCAGCGCGAGGGTACGTGATCGAGACGCGGCCGAGCGACGTTGTCGGAAGCCCGGTCAACGATCGGTGTCCCGTCGCTCGCGCCGCTCGAGCACGACGACAGGTATGCGCCGCGATGTGCGTGTCCTGTAGACCTCGTAACTGGGGTCGATCGTGATCAGTCGCGCCCACAGGCGATCGCGCTCCGGCCCTTCGACCTCGCGCGCTCGCACATCCCGCGCCTCGCCGCCCAAGCGGACCTTCGCGTCAGGATGCGCGCGAAGGTTGAGCCACCAGGCGGGATGCCGGTCATCACCTGCGCTCGACGCGATGACCACCAGCCCGCCGGCATCCTCGAAGTAGTTCAGCGTCACCGCGCGAGGCTGCCCGCTCGTCCGTCCTCGAGTCTCCAGGAGCAGCACGCGCCAAGGCCCCAGGCGAGATCCGACGCGCCCGCCGCTGGCTCTGTACACGCGGCGGTGCAGTCTCCAGAGCGCGAGGACCAGGGCGTTGCGGCGGACCGCGGGCATCGGGCCAGGCTAGCCCACCTGCCCGCGCGGCCCACCGGTGTCCGTCTTGCCGTCGCGTCCCTCGCTCAGCAACTTGGCAGCGATCCCCACCAGCTCGGCGTTGTCACGCGCGGGCGCACCGTCGTCCCGTACGGCCGTGTCCTCGAGGCCGATGCGGATGTCCTCGCCATCCTGCAGCGCGGCGGCGAGCACGGCCCACGCGGCGCCCTTCCTACCATGGACCAATTGAGGCAGGGAGATGCCGGCATCGCGCACGAGCCGGCTGGTGGCACGAGCCGTTCGCAACGCGGCCGCGGGATCCTGGTCCAGGGGCTCGACGAGCACGCGGACGCACGCAGCGGCGAGGCCGCTGGCGACGAATCGCTCCGCATCCGGAACGGCCCAGAGCCCGGCCTCGATCCCGATCCGTCGCTCGCGCAGGAGCTCGCAGAGCTCGGGCACACCGTCTTCCCGAAAGTTCACCGACACGTAGTCGGGAGGCACGCGCCACGCTCCCACCAGCGCGAGACGCCGGGCCGGATCGCGCTCGGCATCGACGATCGTCGTAAGCCCGACCGGAATCCCGGGACAGGTCGCGCGTATCGCGCTCACGGCCGCGTCGCAATACCACGGGTCGAGCGTCTGCCGCCCGTCGCCATCGCGCGGATGGACGTGCAGCTCATCCGCGCCGGCGCGCACCGCCCGACGGCAATCCTCCCCGATCTCGGCAGAGGTGAGCGGCACCGCCGCGTGGTGCACCCGAGAACAGCTTCCATTCACGCAGCACTGAAGGACCGTCAAAGTGAGAGAGACCAAGCGGGTGGCGTGCCGGCCCGCGGTACCGCGCGCATGCGGCTCGTGCCCGCGGGCGCGCTAGCCACCGGAGACCGCCGGCAGCAGGACGACCTCGGCGTTGGGAGCGATGGGGGCGTCGCTTGCGAGCTCGCGCGCCTCCTCGCCGTCGACGAAGACGTTCACATATTCCTGTAGAGCGCCGTCCGGACCGTAGAGGCGCGCCGCCAGCGTCGGAAAGCGCGACGACAGGTCAGTGCGCAGCCCGGAGAGAGTGCGCGCCGGCGAATCGAGGACGGGCGCGCCACCGGCGAGCGGTCGCAGGACGGTCGGGATCCTGATCGTCGCCATCACGCCGCCTCCTTTTCGGCGCCTTCGAAGGCCTCGAGGAACGCGTCGAGCCGCGCCGGGATGCGGATCGTGCCGGTGTGCGCCGGGACCGCCACATCCGCCGTCTTGAAGCCGTTGCCCGTGAGGTAGGCGACCACCGTCGCGTCGGCGTCGATCGCGCCCGCGCGCGCGAGCCGCCCAAGGCATGCGACCGTTGTTCCGGCCGCGGGCTCGACGAAGATGCCCTCGGTTCGCGCGACGAGGCGGATCGCCTCAACGATCTCTTCGTCCGTCGCGGCCTCGACCGCTCCGTTGCTGGACCGCGCGAGCGCCAGCACGGCGTTCCCGTCCGCCGGCGACCCGATCGCGAGCGAGTGCGCGACGGTGGCAGGCCGCCGTACCGGCGTGTATCGCTGGTGTTGTCCGGCGTATGCAGCGGCGACGGGACCGCATCCCTCGGGCTGCGCCCCGAGCAATCTGACGGGAGAGTCGGCGACGAGTCCGGTGCGGACGAGCTCGCGCGCGGCCTTCGCAGTGTTCACGAACAGCGCCCCCGATGCGACGGGAATGACGACCGCGTCGGGGAGGCGCCAGCCAAGCTGCTCCGCGGTCTCGAACAGCAGGGTCTTGGAACCCTCGGTGTAGTAGGGGCGCAGGGTGAAGTTCACGAACGCCCAGTGGCGCTCGTCCGCGACCTGGGCGACGAGACGATTGACGTCGTCGTACGTGCCCGTGACCTCGACCAGCTGCGCGCCGTAGACCACAGGCGCCGCGAGCTTGGCGGGTTCGATGCCCGCAGGAACGAAGACGACCGCGCGTAGCCCGAGGCGCGCGGCGGCCGCGGCGACCGCACCGGCGAGGTTGCCGGTGGAGGCGCAGGCGATCGTGTCGTAGCCGAACTCCTTCGCCTTCGCCGCCGCGATCGCGACGACGCGGTCCTTGAAGGAGAAGGACGGCGTGACTGTGTCGTTCTTCAGGTACAGCTGCCGCAGCCCGAGCGCGGCGCCGAGGCGATCGGCGCGTACGAGCGGGGTCCACCCGACGTGCCCCGGGTCGTCGACGCGATCGACGGGAAGCAGCGACCGGTAACGCCAGATCGACCGCGGGCCGGACTCGATCTCCTCGCGGAGCTCGCGCCCCGACGCGAGCGTGTCGTCGTAGACGACCTCGAGCGGTCCGAGACATTCCAAACACGAGTGGCGATCGTCGGCGACCCCGGTGGCGCCGCAGGAGCGGCAGCGAAGGCTGTAGCGAGGCATGCGTCTCCCCTCTCCACGCGTTCGCCTCGAGCAGTCCGGGAACGAAAAAGACCGGTCCGACGGACCGGTCCCACTCGCTTCTCATCTCGTGGCTCCCCGCCACCGGACTTGGCACCTTGCGGCGTTCGCCGCAGGTTGTCGGGCTTCAACGGGCCGTCTTCCCTCCACCCTCTCGATGAGACGCGTATGAAGTTGTTGCGCTGGAGCGTACGCGCGTGCCCGGGTCGCGGCAAACGGCCGTTTCTTCGCACGGCCGTGGCGGTCAGCGCGGTGGCTTCGTTGCCTTGAGCGAGAAGGAGAGCGGTAGCTCGCCCTTCGCTTCCGGGGGCAGCCTCCATTGGCCATCGCGCTGGACGAGGAACGGAAGGCGCCAGGCGTTGAACGGGTGCTCATGCAGCATGTCGATCCGCAATCCCGCGCCGGCGATGCTGGTGACGATCTCCCCGAGGTCGTGGAACCAACAGTATTCGACCGTGGCAGCGAACACCGCCGTGGGCTCCGCGTACGAGCCACCGATCGGGAACGCGCCCGCCTCCGGCGACGAGAAGTACGGGTATCGAAGACGCGGCTCGGTGGCGTCGTCCGCGTCGTCGAGTGCCTGGGCCATCGGGTGCATCTCGGCGATGTAGAAGGTGCCGCCGGGCCGAAGGAAATGCGCGATCACCTCCGCCCACCGGCGGAGATCGGGGAGCCAACCGAGGACACCGTGCGACGTGTACACGATGTCGAAGTCGCCGCGCAGCCGCTCGGGCAGGTCGAGGATGTCCGACTGCACGAACGTCGCGGCCAGGCTCAGCTCCGCCGCGAGCGCGCGAGCGCGCTCGACCGCGGGCAGCGAGAAATCAACGCCGGTCGCGTGCGCTCCGAGGCGCGCGAAGGACAGCGTGTCGAGACCGAAGTGACACTGCAGATGCAGGAGATCCCGGTTCGCGACGTCGCCGATCTCGTCCAGCTCGAAATGCGAGATGCGTGATCCGCCGCTCTTGAACGAATCGACGTCGTAGAAGGCCGACCGGTAGTGGACGTCGACCCGCTCGTCCCAGAGCCGCCGGTTCGCGGCGAGCTGCTCGGGGATCGACTCTTCGGGTGCGGTCACGCGGCACTCACCCGCCTAACCTACGCGGTCGGGAACGGGTCTGGCAGGATGAGAGCGTGGCGCGGCGATCCGGCCGCGAAGGGAGTCGAACGTGGACGACATCTTTGCGCTCGTCAGGAACGGTGACCGGGAAGGGGTGGAGCGCGTCCTGGCTGACGATCCCGCGGCCGCGGGCGCGCGCGATGCGGACAGCGTGTCGGTGCTGCTCACGGCGGTCTACCACGGGAAGACCGATATTCGCGATCTGCTCCTCGCCCAGGGGCTCGAGCTCGATGTGTTCGAGGCGGCTGCGGTCGGCGACGCGTCGCGCGTGCGGGAGCTGCTCGACGCGGATCCGTCACTCGCCTCAGCGTTCAGCCCCGACGGCTTCTTCCCGCTCGGTCTTGCCGCCTTCTTCAAGCACAATCGGGTCATCCGCGAGCTCATCGCGGCGGGCGCGAACGTGCGAGCGGTCGCGCGGAACACGATGCGAGTGACCGCCCTGCACAGCGCGGTCGCCGATGGCGGTGACCGGGAGAGCGCCCTCGCGCTGATCGCGGCCGGCGCAGACGTCAACGCGCAGCAGCGTCATGGTTGGACCGCGCTCCACGGCGCCGCGGAGATGGGCGATCGCGAGGTCGTCGAGGCGCTCCTGGCGGCGGGCGCCGATGCGAGCTCGGCGACTCGCGAGGGCAAGACCGCGGCGGACCTGGCGCGCGAGCACGGGTACGAGGAGCTGGCCGCCGCTCTCGAGGCGTCTCCGGCCCGCGCAGCCAGTGGAGAGCGCTGACCTCGAGCTCGCCTCGGCCCGTACACTGAGCCGCGAACCATCCATCCGGCGGTCGAGGTGCTTCCATGGTCTCTCCCGAACAATTCCCTGATCCCGTCATCGACATCACGCCCGGCTCGTCGAGCGAGCCCGGTAGCGCGGTCCTCGCGGGCGGCTGTTTCTGGTGCGTCGAGGCGGTGTACAAGCAGCTCGACGGCGTGTCCGAGGTCACGTCGGGCTACGCTGGCGGGACCGCTGAGACCGCCGACTACAAGACGGTCTGCACGGGCAGGACCGGACACGCCGAGGCCGTGCGGATCGGCTTCGATCCCAGCCGGACGGGCTACGGGCAACTTCTGAAAGTGTTCTTCTCGATCGCCCACGACCCCACGCAGCGCGACCGCCAGGGCGCGGACGTCGGCAGGCAGTACCGTTCCGCGATCTTCTACGGCGACGACGAGCAGAAGGGCGTCGCTGAGGCGTACATCGCCCAGCTGAACAAGGCTCGCGTCTTCGATGCTCCGATCGTCACGGAGGTGACCCCTCTCGAGGCGTTCTACGAGGCGGAGACGTATCACCAGGACTACGCCGAGCGGAATGGGCGGGATCCCTACATCGTCTTCAACGCGCTGCCGAAGGTCCAGAAGGTCCGCAAATACTTCCCGGACCGGGTCAGGTCCGGCTAGAGGACCGTGAACCGGATACGGTGGTATCCGGTGGAGCCCTCGGGGATCGTTCCACGCTCCGCCGAGGTCTGGACGGTCCCTTCGCCGTCGGTCGCCCGAACGACCGCTTCAAAATTGCCGGGTCCAGGACGCCAGTCGTAGCTCCAGAGCGCCCAGGTCAGCGTTGTCCCCGGGTAGTCGATCTGGGCGCCGCGCCATGTTCGCCCCGCATCGACGCTGACCTCGACCGCGCGGACACCGCGCGCGCCCGCGAAGGCGATCCCGCGAAGTGTCGCCGCTCCCACGGGGATGCGTGACCCGTCCTCCGGTTCATCGAAGCGGGAGTGCGTGGGGATGACGAAGCTCGGACCCCACCCTTGGCTCTCGTAGAAGCCCTTGGCATCGTGGTCGACGAGCTCGACCCGCGTCACCCACTTCACGTTCTTCTCCCCGAAGAGCCCCGGCACGATGACGCGCACGGGGTAGCCGTGGCGCTGCGGAAGCGGGTCGCCGTTCATCTCGTACGCGACCAGCGTCGCAGGGTCCATGGCCTTGGCGAACGCGATCGTGTCGCTGTAGCTGTCGGCGCCCCGAAGCACGGCCTCGACGGCGCCGGGACGCGGGCCCGCGGCCTCGAGGAGCGCCCGCAGCGGTATTCCCTTCCATCTCGCATTGCTCATGAGACCGTCGCCCACGGCGTTGCTGATGCACATCAGCGTCGTCTCCTGCACCGTGGACGCGAGCTCGCGCAGCTGGTCGAACGTGTAGCTGCGCGGGCGGTCGACGAGGCCGCCGATCTCGAGACGCCATGCGCCGATCCTGACCGCAGGATCGGAGACGTTCTTCGTGACGGTGTAGAAGCGGTCGTTCGGCGTGATCGGCCGCACGTCGCGGCCCTTGTACCGCAGACCGTCGTAGTAGAACGTCGCGTTCGCGAAGAGGCGGTTGATGACGAGGCCGATGGCAGCGAATCCGACGCCGGCACCCACCGCCGCGAGGACGGCTCGACGCGACACCGCGCGCCCTACGACGGCGACCGGCGTCTTCGCGCGATCGAGTCGGGACTCCAGTAGCAGGAGGAGTGTGCCGAAGAAGGAGATCGCCGCAAGGTGCGCCAGTCCGTTCGCGGCGACGGCCGCCATGCGCGGCAATCCCCGGTAGCTCGTGTCGAGGATCGGCCAGAACAGCCCGATGATCGCCAGCCAGATCGCGACGAGGAGCGCACCGAGCAGGGCTCGCCGTGGACCGCGGCGACCGGGAAACGCGAAGTACGCGAGGCCCAGGAGCGCCCCGGCGACGAGTTGCCCGGCGATCGCGGAGATCACGCCGAGCTGCTTGAGCTCGTTGTAACCGCCGGCACGGACGAGCATCTCGTTGAAGAACGCGATCGTGATGAGCGGCGCGATGCGATCGCCGACGAGCTCCGGGGGCCAGGAGGTGCCCACCGTCAGCCGCAGGACGCCCAGGACCGCCGTCATGCCCGCGGCCGCGACCGTCCCCGCGGCGAGCCCGAGCAGGGCTCTCGACCTCACCGTCAAGCGAGGCCCCTGCGGGAGAGAACCACTCGGCCCGGACGGATGGGCCACGCGCCAACGAGGACGAGGATCCCGGCGGCGAGCACCGCACCGATCATCTGCGCCGCATCGCGCCCGACGACGGGGAACAGCGCGCTCGGGGCGAACCCCAGGAGCCCAGTCCACACCTGGTCGGCGAGCGGCAAGGCGCCCAGCCGGTCGTACCGGAGCTCGGCGGCCACCACGTAAATGCCGGACTGGAACACGGTCCACGCTCCCAGCACGAGAGCCGCGAGGGGAGCGCGTGTCACGCCGGCGCCGATGGCGACCACAAGGACCGCGACAAGCGGCGCGAGGTAGCGCGCATGGGGGGAGTACGCGCCGGTCCAGTCAACGAGCGAAACGACCAGGAGGTACGGGACGATCGCCAGCAGGAGTGCCCGGCCGAGCCGGCGGGTCGCGAACTCTCCAGCGCCCATGAAGGCGAGCAGCGCGACGGGAGCCGCGGGGACCAGTCCGCGCGAACGATCGAAGAGGAGCCCGAGCATCCCGCCGGCGTCATGAGCGGTGTACGCGGCGACCGATCCGGCTGCCCCTTCGCGGAAGAACAGGAGGAAGCCGGCATGCGGGACCGGTAGGCCATAGACGAGACCGTCGACGGCCGCGATCGTGGTCATGACGACGGCGAGCGGAAGCAGCTGCTTCACGAGGTCCCCGCGGCGCACGACCCCGAGCGCGAACCCCGTCAGCAGCAGCGCGGCCGCAAGAGGCCAGAAGCGCAGGTGCAGCGACGGGAGGACGGCGACCGCAACGCCGAGCCAGGCGCGCGGAAGCGATCCGACCAGAACGCAGAGCGCGACGGCGACGGGCAGCGCTGCCAGGGCGTCGGGGAACACCTGCCCCGAGTACGTCAGCGCGGGCGCAGCCAACCCGGTCAGTGAGCCGCCCACGAAGGCGGCCCCGCGGGAGACGCCGAACTGGAGCGCGGCGCGCGTGCCCAACACGACCGCAGCGGCCATCGCGCCGCCGAGGAGGACGACCACGAGCGCCCGGCCGCCGAGGGCCAGGGGTGCGGCGAGCAGCATCGACAGGCCGAGGTCGTGCAGCGGGAAGCGTCCGTCGCCGCGGAGCGACGGGGCGGTCTGGGCGAGATAGCTCTCGCGTCCGAGCGGCGGATCGGGCGCGTAGCTGCTGGTGGCGATCGACTCGAATCGCTTCGACATGTCGAATCCCTCGCCGTGCGCGAATGCGTCCGCGGCCATCAGGTACAACGGCTCGTCACCTGTGGCGCTGATCCGTGCGGTCGTCCACATGCCAGCGAGGCCGTAACCGAGCCATAACACGGCGAACATGAAGAGGAGCGGCCGCGCTGAGATGTGGCGCGCGACGATCAAGCGACCTGCTCGAGATGGCTCATCCCGCTCTCGAACTCGTCTGTCGATCCAGCCAGGCCGATGCGCACGCGATCGGGGTGACCGAAGAGCGCGCCCGGGACCGTGAGCACGCCCTGCTCCGCGAGCCTGCGCTGAGCGGCCTCCGCGTGAGGTAGCCGCACGAAGGCGGTGACGCCCGCACGGGGCCGCGTGAAGGTGAGACTCGTGCGCCCGCCGATCGTTTCCAGCTGACGCAGGTTCGAACGCGCGTTGCTCAATGGCTTTGCGAGAAGCTGCTGCGCGTGGCGGATGGCGATGCTCGCAAGCGCGTCCGAGAGCGTCGGCACCGAGATCGTCGTGTAATCCCGGTGAGCCGCGATGCGCCGGCGCAGGTCGGGATCACGGCTGATGAGCCATCCGATGCGCAGTCCGCCGAGCCCGAACGGCTTGCTAACGTCGCCGACGGTGATCGCCCGGTCGTACATCTGCGCGGCCGAGCACACCGTAAGGCCGGGCTCGAGGACGAGGTCGCGGTACACCTCATCCGAAAGCAGCCAGGCTCCCCGCGGCGCGAGGATACGGACCAGCGCGTAGAGGTCATCCCGCTCGAGGATCGAACCTGAGGGTCCGTTGGGCTGAGCGATGACCACGACACGCGTCCGCGGCGTGACGAGATCGCCGAGCTCGTCGATCGATGCCCGGAAGCCACTTTCGGGAACGAGCCGCCAGGGGACGACGCGGGCGCCGCGGGCCTCGGCGATCCCAACGGCGGCGGGGTACATCGGCTCCTGGACGATCACCTCGTCGCCCCGCGCCACCAGCGCGGCCAGCGATAGGTGGAGCGCCTCGATGGCTCCGCACGTCACGGCCACGTCGTCAGAGTGGACGGTCGGGTGCGCCGCCGCGATGGCGGAGCGGAGCGTGAGGCTTCCCTCACCTGCCCCGTACCCCAGGGAGATCCCGTCGATGCGAGCGCGCTCCACCGGATCCGCCCATGAGAGGAGGTCCGCGAGCGACCGCGCGGAAGCGCCAGAGCTTGCAAGGTCGATACGCGCCGTCGCGTTCGCCGCGAACCAGCGCTCGAGACCACAGGGCGCGAACGGCCGCTCGGCTTTTCCGATCGTCACGACACCCTGTCACGGGGCGACGTCGCGTAGGGCGACCAGGTGCGGTACGCGATGAGCGCGCGAAGGAAGTCTGTCCCCGCGAGCATGCTCCCCTTCACAGAGCCGGAGACCTTGCTCGTTCCCGCCACTCGAGGTCGATACGACACATTGCGGACCGCGATGCGTAGATCGCATCTGGCCGCCTTGGCAAGCATCTCGACCAGCCAGCCGTAGCGCGTTCCCTGCATGTCAAGCGCTCCGAGAAGATCTCGACGGACGGCGCGCAAGGGCGCGACGTCGGCGACCGCGATCCCATACCAGGAACGCAGTAACGCGAGCGTCATTCTGTTCCCCGCGCGCTGGTGAGCCGGCATCGACGATCGGCCGCGCGCGCCGAGCGCGAGGTCGGCCTTGCCCGATCCGACGAGCTCCATGAGCCTGACGAGGTCGGCGGGATCGAAGCTGCCGTCGCCATCGATGAAAGCGACGATCTCGAAGCCGGCGGTCGCCCGGACGCCCGCGAGACAGCTCCAACCGTAACCGGCCCTCGGGGCGACGATCACGTGCGCTCCGCTTTCGACTGCAGCGATCGCGGTCCCGTCGGTGCTGCCGTTGTCGACCACGACGATCCGGCCGGCACCGACCCTGCGAAGGCCGGCGATGACCGGGCCGATCGTCTCCACCTCGTTCCGCGCGGGGACGATGACCGCCGCGCGGCGCCTTCCGCTCACAGGATGAACTCCAGGTCGCGCAGGGCCCGCGCTGTATGTGCCGCCCGCGCGAGGCCCGCGGTATCTGCGCGAAGGCGGCCGAGGGAGGCCTCGTCGTCGATGTCGTACCAGGGGTCCAGGAGCGCGACCTGCATCCCGGCGGCGGCGGCACGCTGCCGCGTGATCCCCAACACGGCGGCGGTGCTCCACGGCATGCCCGCGAACAGGGATCTCGGCAGTGGCGCGCGGCATGCGATCAGGTAGTAGCCGCCGTCATCGCTCGGCCCGAGCACAAGGTCGCGGCCTGATTCGAGCGACTCGAACGCTTCGGTTATCGAAGCGGCCCGCAGGGTCGGCGTATCGGTCGCGACCAGCACGACCGCGCGGCCTTGACCGAGCCCCGCATCCAAGGCGTGTGCGAGCCTCGGACCGAAACCTGTTCGCGGCTGGGCGACCAGGGTCGCCTGTGGCGCGAGGCGGGCGAAGTGACCCCCCGCCGCCCGAGGGGCGAACGCGATCACGATACGGTCAGGGCGGGCGGCGTGCGCGACAGCGAGCGTGTCGCGGAGGAATGCCCGCGCGAGATCCCGAGCCGCGAAAGGCCCGATGTCTCGGCCGAGGCGCCGCTTTGCGCGACCCACTCGGGGCCATTTCGTCAGGATCGCGACCGTACGCGCGCCGCCGGTCAAGAGACCGCTTCGCGTAGAGGAGCACCCGCGAATCCGGCGATCCCCTGCTCGAATGGGATCGCTGGGGGCAGCCGCAGCTCTTCCTCCGCCCGCCTCGATGACGCGACGATGTGGCGGACGTCTCCGATCCGGTATTCACCTGTCACGAGCGGTGCGGGCGCACCCAGCGCCCGCGCAAGCGCTCGCGCAAGATCGAGGATCGTGCGCGGCTCGCCGCTACCCACGTTGAGCGGACCGATGAAGGGCTCACATCTCTCGAGCGCGGCCACATTGGCGGCGGCGACCCGGTCGACGTGCACGAAGTCACGCCGCTGGCCGCCATCCTCGAACACCCTCGCGGTTTGGCCAGAGGCGATCCGACTGCGAAGGTGGCTCGCGACGCCGGCGTACGGAGTGTCGCGAGGCATCCTCGCGCCATAGATGTTGTGGTAGCGAAGCGCCGTGACCACCGGGCCACCTTCCCGCATCGCGACAAAGGACAGATGCTCCTGATGCACCTTCGTCGCCGCGTAGATGCTCCGTGGCTCGAGCGGTGCGTCCTCGCACGTGAGCTCGGAGGCAAGTCGAGCGTCACAGCGTGGACACCCGGGGTCGAAGCGCCGCGCCTCGAGGTCAGCTCCCGCTCGAGGACCGGGCCGCTGCGGACCGTGGACCCGGCAGGTGTACGCGCCGTCGCCATACACGACCATGCTGCTGGCGAGGACCAGACGCTTCACACGCGCTCGAGCCCCAGCGCGGAGGAGCGTTGCGGTGCCGACATCGTTGACCCGGGCGAACAAGGGCGCGTCTGCGAGCCCCGCGCCGTAGCCGACCATCGCCGCCTGGTGCGAGATCCCATCAACTCCTCGCAGCTCGCGCTCGAGCATGGAGCCATCGAGAACGTCCGCGAAGACGTAGCGAGCCGCAGGATTCAGGTAGTCCGGCGCCGCGCGATGCACACGGGGGTCGATGTTGTCGATCCCGACCACCTCATGTCCGCGTCCGACGAGGGCGTCCACGACATGGGATCCGACGAACCCGGCAGCGCCGGTCACCGCGAGCTTCAAGCCTGGGCCGCCTGGGCTTGATCTCCCGCGGCATGGTCCGACACCCACTGCATCCCACGGCGGACCATGGCTGCCGTGCATGACAGAGGCATGACAGGCGGTACGAGGTCCGGGGGTGGTGGGATCACCGACCGCGACTAACGTCTCCTGGTCGGGTCCCCCTCTACTGCGTTGAGCTTGATCGCCTGTTTGACCCACGCCGTGAACTGGCGCCTGTCGATGTCCGCCGGCTGCTTGATCTTCACGTGCTTCATGCGGCCGCCCCCGCCCTCGAGCAGCCCCTTCGGGTCGGTCAGCTCCCCGCCGCGCCAGAACCCGAAGGTCACGTGCCTGGCGTTGAGCTTCATGTAGGCGAAGGGTCCGTCCTGCTCGTAGACGGGCTGCGCCCACTTGATGGATGAGCTCGCCTTGGGCGCGGCATTGCGGACCATCGCATCGAGGTCCGACATCGCGCTCCCTCGCCAGTCGCCCGCCTTCGCGATGTACTGCGCGATCGACCGCTCTCTCATGCTTCCACCCGAGGCGCTTTCGCGTACGACCCGGGCGGCGCGGCTTTTCGGCGCCACGAGGTCGTGACTCTCATCGATCCATTCGCACACGGCGTCAACCGGCACCTCGTCGTCCCTGGTGAAGCGGAGCGCGACCCAACCCGCGCGGTCCAGCCCATACCCGAACTTGCGCGCGCACGGGAGCGACCTCGCGTACAGGAGCGAGCGCTCGAGCTTCACGCCGACGAAGAGGTCGTCAGAATCCTGCCCGAAGAACACGAAGACCTTCTTGCCCACCTTCGCGACCGTTTCCTCCCACGGGTGATCCTCCCACGCGCCGGGGAGCGACAGCGCGTGCGCCAACAGCCGCAGCTTCGCGGTCCGCACGACGGTCATGAGCTCGAGACCGCCCGACGCTCAGAGGCTGATCGCGCCCCAGGTCTCGCGGTGACCAGGGCGGTCGAGGCCAAAGCTGTCGGGATCGGTGCCGAGTGCCACGGCGCAATCGAGGGCGATCCGCTGAGCGGCGACCGTCAGCGGGAACACAGACAACGCCTCGCCGACGGCGGTCTCCGAAAAGCGGTGCACGCGAACGCCGCTGCGTTCGGCTGCGCGCGTTATCTCGTGCAGCCTTTCCGCGCCCGCACCACCTCCGTCGAAACAGACGAGAGCGTCCTTGCGGGTGAGAGCGACGCTCGGCCCGTGCAGGAACTGCTCGAACGAGTGGGCGGCGCTCGCGACGTACGCCGTCTCCCGCACCTTCAGCGCTCCCTCGGCCGCGGTCCACTGGTTCGGCCCCGCCCCGATGAACTCGAGCGATCGTTCTGGAGGAGGCACGGCGTGGTCCGGCCGGCGCAGCGCAGCGTCGACCGCCCGGGGTACCTCGGCCATGGGGCCGAGATCGGCGCCGAGGGCCACGGCCAGCTGCGCGAGCCGTAACAGGCTGCCGGTATAGCTGGCCGTGTGGGCCGACGACGTCTCGCTCTCGACGGTCTGAAGGTCGGCTCCGGCCATGCCGATCCGGCTGACGAGGACGCACGCGACGCCCCGCGCGCGCGTTTCGTCGAGCACGCGGCTCGTGTACGCCTTCGTGCCGCGATGACTGATGAGGACGAGCGCGTCGTTCCTGGCCGCGACGGGTCCATACAGCGCGGCGTCGGCGGCCTGGACGGCGCTCGCATCGAGCCCCGCGAGGCGAAGCCAGAACGCGCCGATGCCCGCGGCGTGCCAGCTCGTCCCCGTACCGACGAGCCAAATGCGACGCCCACGTATCCGTTCGGCGGACGATCTGACCGGCGCGTCGTCCGTGAGGATCCGCGCCAATGCTTCGGGCTGCCCGAGCATCGTGCGCTCCATCGCGCTGGTGCCGGTCACGGCACCACTTCCAACCGGCTGCCAGTCGAAGACTTATGGACCTCGATCCTCGGCAGCCGGTCGGTGATCTCGCGGACGTGCGTGATCACCCCGACCATCCGACCGTCCGAGCCGAGGCGCTCGAGGCCCTCGATCACGAGACGCACCGCCTCCCTGTCCAGCGATCCGAATCCCTCATCGAGGAACAGGCTATCGAGTTGTGCGCGCGATCCGGACGAGAGCGCCGACACCTGGATCGACAGCGACAGGGCGAGCGCGAGCGAGGCGAGGAAGGTCTCCCCTCCCGAAAGCGTCTTCACGCTGCGCTCCTCCTCGCCGTTCCACAGGTCGGCCACATAGAACTCGTCCTCCCCGTAGCGAAGGTCGTACCGGTTGTCGGAGAGCTCCTGGAGCCGTGCGCCGCCCTCTCGCGCGAGGCCACGCAGGGCCTGGGCCTGTAGGAAATCGACGATCGCGTCCTGGCGAAGATCGAGCGCGATGCCGTGCAGGAGCTGCTCGCGACGAACGAGCTCGGCGATCTCGCCGATCAACGCGGCCTTCTGCGCCAGCGCGTCTGCGAGAGCGTGAGCCCTAGTCTCCGCGGCCGCGGCCTCGTTCGTGGCCGCCTTCGTCGCCTGGGCAACGGCCTTCGATATGGCATCGAGGCTGCCCGCGGGGGGTACCAAATCCTCGATCGCGTCCGCTGCTTCCTTGAGGACCCCCGGCTCTGACGCAAGCCGCTCCTCGCGCAGGCGCCGCAGCTCGCCGGCGTAGCGTGAGAGGCTCGCGCTCAGGGTCCTCGTCCGCTGGGCGACGCGCGTCGCATCCCCTCTGATGTCGACCTCGATCTCCACCGGAGGGAGCACCTCGTCCGACAACAGCTTTCTGCCCTGCTCGAGCAGGCCCTTCGCCCGTGCGACCGGGATGGCGGCTGCCTCGGATGCGATCGACCCGGATATGTGTTCGAGGCTCAGCTCAGTCCTGGATCGTGCGATCTCCGCGGCATGCGCGGCGTCGCTCGCGTCATCGACGTCGCCGCGGAGCTTCTGAAGGCGCGCGATGCGTTCCTCGAGAACGGCGAGCGGTGCGGCAGGGAGCTTCGGTCCCAGGACCGCGGCCACGGCCTTCTCTAGAACGTCGACCCGCGCCCCTTCCTTTCTCAGATCCTCCCGAGCGGCTCTTACTTCGTTCACCGCCCCCTTCGCTGCGTTCGCGGCATCGGCGGCGTTCACCAGGAGCGACGAGGCCTTCTGCCGCGCCGCATCGAGCAGCTTGTCCGCCGAACGGAGGCGTGCCTCGGCGTTCTTCAGCGCGGGGGCGCCGGGTGCGAGCGGCAGCGCCCTCAGGGGCGTCCGGCATATCGGACAGGGATCGCCGCTGCGGAGGCCATGCGCCACAGCGGCCAACCGGTCGTCGTGCCGCAGGCCGTCGAGCGCTTTCCGGGCGGCCTCGACGTCCGCATTCGCGCGGACCACCGCCTGCTCCGCGGCGTTCGCCTGCGTCGCTTCGCGTGCGGCGATCGCCCGCTGCTTCGGTTCGGCATCCTCCGCCCGCTCGACCCGGACCTTCGCCTCACTCAACTCCTGGCGCGCCGCCTCGAGCTGCTCCGCCTTCGCGCGGGCGGACTGCAGCTGATCCCCGCTTCCGAGCTTGCCGACGGCCTTGTCGAGCTCCGCCTGCGCGTGGTCCTTGCGCTTCTTCGCAGCGGCAACGGCGGACGCCGCGCCCTTCTGGGCGGCCCGCGCCGCGTGGGCGTCGCGGCCGAGCATCTCCAATCGGTCGGAGCGTCCGGCCGCTTCCTGCGCGAGCGAGGCCGCCTCCTCCGCGAGACCACTTAGCTCCTGCGCCGCCTGCCGGACCGCATCCCACCGTTTGACGATCTCGCTGACCCTCGCTCGCGCGGCCTCGAGGCGGTCCTCCCGCTCGCGCGCTTCAGCCGCAGCCCGCCGCTGGGCGGCCAGGGCTTCCACGGTCACCGAGGCGTAGTGGCTGAGCAGGAACTCCTGCTTCGTCTTTCGCGCGACGTCGGCTTCCTTCGCCCGGCCGTTCGCCAACTTCGACATGCGCTCGAAGAGCTCGAGCCCGAGCAGCTCGGTGAGAAGTCGGCGGCGGACGCCCGAGTCGCCCGCGAGGAACTGATCGAATTTGCCCTGCGGCAGCAGCACCGCCCGCGTGAAACCGTCGTAGTCGAGCCCCACGATGCGCACGATCCGCTCCCCCACCTCGTGCACCTTTCCGGCTTCGGAGCGCCATTCACCGCCGTCGTTGCGCTCGAGCACGACGGTCGTCGGCTGCTTACGGGCGGTGCGCCGCGCGACGCGGTAGCGGTCCGCACCGCAGCTGAACTCGAAGCTGACGGCCATGGCCGGTAGTCCCTGGCTGATGAGCTGAGAGCACTGGTTGCCGACGCGCTCGACCTTCCCGTAGAGCGCGTAGGTGATCGCGTCGAGGATCGAGGACTTGCCGGCACCGGTGGGGCCGGCAATGGCGAAGAGATCGAGGCGGGAGAAGTCGATCTCCTGCTGGTGCCTGAATGATGTGAATCCCTTCAGCTCGAGGCGAAGCGGCCTCACGAAGACGCCTCGACGGCAGCCTGGAGCTCGTCGAAGGTGGCCAGGACCTCCGCGCCGGCCTCGGCGCCGTATTTCTCGCGGTGGAACGCGGCGTACTGGTCGCGCGGGCGCAGGGCCATCAGGATGCCGCCGGCGGAATCCTCTTCAGGCTCGCGCTCGTACTCAGCGCGCACGTCGACGGCGTTGGGAAGGATCTGACGCACCTGGTCGGCGATCCCGGGCACAGGTCCATCGGTTCGCACGCGGACTCGGAGGAAGGCGTCGCCCACGGACGCCGCGCCGCCGCGGACCTCTTCGAGCGTGCCGGTCACATCCACGAGGCGCCTTCCGGCGTGGATCGGGATCTCGGTGACGCGTGCGGGCTTCGAGGCCGCCGCCTCGACGACGCGCACCGACTTGCGCTGGTCGCGTTCTCCGAAGTCGAGCTGGAGCAGCGAGCCGGAGTAGAACGTCGGCGATGGGCTCGCCGCGATCTTCTGCGGACGGTGTACGTGGCCGAGCGCGATGTACGTCGCCGTACCCGGCAGGCGCGCCGGGGAGACCGCGTAGTCGAGCGTGACCGCATTCGGCGTCTCTCCGCCGCCGAGCTCGGCTCCTCCGGCGAAGAGGTGCGCCATCAGAACGTTCACTCGGTCGGGACGGAACGCGGCGGCCATCGCGGCGAGAAGGTCGCCCATCCCCTGCGCGTAATCCTGCGGCCAGTTCTCCGATCCGGCGAAGAGCCGCGCGGCGCTGCCGAAGAAGCGCTCTGCGGCGAACGGCACGCACGCGACCAGGGCCGCCTCGGACCCGTCGCGCGACGGCACCTCGATGACCGTCCCCTCCTCCGGCGGCGCCACGTCCGCGACGACCGAGACTCCGAGTGGGCGCAGGATCGCGCGCACGGCGGACCACCGAAGCGGCGAGTCGTGGTTTCCCGCGATGACGACCGCGCGGATGCCCTCGGCGTGAAGGCGCGCGAACGTTTCGTAGACGACCCTCTCGGCATCGGGTCCGGGTGAGCGGTGGTCGAAGACGTCGCCGGAGACCAGGATGGCGTCGACCATCTCGCTCCTGGCGATGTCGACGACCTCGCGCAGTGCCGCGTCGAATTCCGCGGTGCGGTCGCGCTCGCGGATGGTCTTGCCGACGTGCCAGTCCGAGGTGTGGAGGAAGCGCACCTAGCGCCGGAAGCGGTTGAAGACGTCGCCGGCCGGTGGCGCCGCCGCCTCCTCCGCGCGCGTCGCCCACGCGGGGAACGGGAATCGGAGCTGGAGCGGCACGGGGATGTGCGGCTGTTGCAGGATCATCGACCCGGGCTTGAGGATCCCGGCCCGTGCGCGCGTGACCGCGGGAAGGAATCCATAGTCGCTGCGGGCGGCCTCCGCGGCGTCGAGCCGGCCGACCACGCGGAATGCCGAGTTGGCGATGATCCGCCGCTCCACCTCGCTCGCCGTCTGCTCCGCGCCGACGAGGATCATGCCGAGCGAGCGCCCGCGCTCGGCGAGGTCCACGAGCACCTCCTTGATCGGGCTCTGTCCCTCGCTGGGCGCGTAGCGGTTCAGCTCGTCGAGGACGAGGAAATGCAGCGGCTGACGGCGGCCCATCTTCTCTTTCTGCTCGAAGAGACGCTTGATCACGACGCCCGTGACGAAGCGCTTGGCGCGGTCGTGCAACCCGTGGATGTCGACGACCGTGACCTGGGCGGCATCCCAGCCGATGCGGTGCGCCGCCGCGTCCTCCGCCTCGCGTCCCCAGATGAGGTGCCGGATGCGGTAACGGCCCGCGTCGAGGCGGCGCTCGAATGCCGCGATCGTCGAGTCGGCGAGGCGGCCGCGCCATCCCCCGTGCTCATCCTCTACCTTCGCGAGGATGAGCTCGACCAGCGCATCGAAGCTCTCGATCGGCCGGCTCTCGCCGCTCCGCGGGTCGTGATGGACGACGGAAGCGACGTGGTCCGGGTCGGGACGGCACTCGCGCTCGAGGTGCATTTCGACGCGTGCGACGAGGTCGGCGATCTGAGAACGTTCGTCGTCGGACTCGACGAACATGAACCGGAGGAAATGCTCCTCCACGAACTCGCGGACCGTCCAGTAGTAGGCGCGCACGCCCTCGGAGCGGCTCTCGACCGACGGTGTGGCCCTGC
This sequence comes from Candidatus Limnocylindria bacterium, assembly GCA_038211425.1. GTDB lineage: Bacteria > Chloroflexota > Limnocylindria > P2-11E > P2-11E > JALYKU01. The sequence continues at coordinate 28,392 of JBBQVQ010000008.1, forward strand.
CCCTGTGATCCTCCCTCGGCGGCGCCCAGAGCGCCACCGAGTCGAACGGTCCAGCCGGCAGCCCGAGCCGCTCGTAGTCGGCGCGTGCGCTGTCGTCGAGGTGCACGTTGGGTTTGTCGAGCCATAGGAGGTCCTCGCCCTTGACGTTGAACACGACCGCCTTGGTGTTCGCGCGATAGGCGCCGAGGACATCGGAGTGAAAGAGCGCATACAGCAGGAATAGCGCGTAGGTCGTCTTGGTCGCGACCCCGGATATGCCGGAGATGTTCACGTGAGCGCCGCGCGTGCCGTCGAGGAAATCGAGGTCCAGGTAGATCGGCTCGCCGTCACGGGACAAGCCCGCGGCGAGCCGGCGCTGCATCTGATCGAAGTACATCGCGTGGTCGCGATCCGCACCGCGCGCGCGGCACGCCACCAGGCCCGGCATCGGCGGCACGAAGGTCTCGGGCTCGAAGCGCGTCGCGACGACCTCGGCGGCGACAGAGGTCTCGACCGGAAGGACTCCCCTGTCCACGAGGAACACGTCGCTGTCGAACTGCGCGCCCTCGTGCCGCGCGCGTACGTTCTGGACGATCCCCGAGATCCGGACGTTCCCGCGCCCCGGGACCTCGGTGTCGACGATCACCGCGTCGTCGAGCTGCAGGTACGCGTCGCTCCGGACGCCGACCCAGAAGTTGAGTGGGGTCGAGTCCTCCGTGCCGATGACGAAGCCGACGCGCTCGCTTTCGCTCACTGGTGCACCCTGTCCTGACATCCTGGAGTCGGCGATCTTCTCATGCGGCCTCCGCGGTCCGGGCGATGGCGTCGAGCAGCGCCCTGCGGATCAACCGGGTATCGCCGAGCCGGTGACGAAGCCACGTCTCGAGTCCCGCGACAGGCACGAGGTTCTGAGGAGTGCGCGGGTCCGAAGCGCGTCCGGCGTACGCCGGCAGCAGTGCGGTCACGCCGTCGGCGAGCGCGGCCGCGTCGGCGAGGGCCATGCCGCCGCGTACCTCGCAGCGGACGACGCCGGCCTGGTCGTGCCACGGCGCGCGCGCCGCTGCCAGCCGCGCGTACCACGCGTAGCGTCGCCGCACGTCGGAGGGACCCGCTATCGCGAACAGCGGAGTCCGGCGCCCGGCCGGCAGGGCCGCGATAAGCGCGGCGTGCGGCGCGTCGAGGTACACCCGCCCGAAGCGCTTCACGAGTCCGACGACCGGTCCGGGCGTCTCGCCGTAGAAGGCGAGCGGTCCATCGACGACCACCAGGTCCGCTCCCGCCCCCGCGAGCCTCGCGGCCACCGCCGACTCGCTGGTGCGCATGAGGTCCTGGAGCTTCAGCAGGGGATCATCGGGATCGGTCCCGGGGGTCGTGACCGCGGCGAAGATCAAACGCGTGTTTCCAACGCCCACCTCGATCTGCTCGGCGCGTGCGCCGCCGCCCAGCACCAGGCAGCGCCCGATCTCGGGCTCGCCGAAGGTCGCGGTCGAGTCGCACAGCGCGCTGCCGGACGCGTACGACCCGAAGAGCCCGCCTACGCGCTGCCCATCGACGTCCGCGATGACGCGCAGCTCGATCCGGCGAACGCCATCGACGAAGTGTGCGGGACCCGTCGGCCTGGCGGCGGGACGAGGAGACGACCAATTCTCGGTCTCGACGAACGGATCGACATCGGCCGGGGGCTCGTCGAAGCGCACGTCGAGACCCATCCCGTATTCCGGCATCCACGGATCCGCGCGCAGCGTCAGCACCGCGGGTTAGGTTACCGGAGCCCACTTACCCCTTGACGGCGCCGATACGGATGCCGGCGACGAAGTACCGCTGGAAGGCAAAGAAGACGAGGATCATCGGGATCGCTCCGATAGCCGCCCCCGTCATCAGCATCCCGTAGTCGGTGTTGAACTCTCCCTGGAGCGTCGCCAGTCCGACCTGGAGCGGGTACTTCCCGCTATCGCGCAGGATCACGAGTGGAAAGATGAAGGCGTTCCAGTACCGCTGGAAAGTGAAGATCGCGAGCACCGCGAGCGCTGGCGTACAGAGCGGCAGGATGATGTGACGGTAGACCTGCCATTCCGACGCGCCGTCGACACGTGCGGCATTCTCGAGATCGGTCGGCAACGTTTGGATGTACTGCCTCATGAGAAAGACGCCGAACACATCGGCGAGCCCTGGAAGAATGACGCCAGGATAGGTATCGAGCAGGTTCAGGGATCTGAGGATGAGGAAGACAGGGATCAGAGTGACCTGTGCGGGCACCGTGAGCGTGCTCACCACCAGCCAGAACATGAGGTTCTTGCCGGGGAAGCGGCGCTTCGCGAAAGCATAGCCCGCCATGCTGTCGAACAGCAGGTGGAAAGCCGTCACGGCGCCGGCGATCGCGACCGAGTTTACGACCCAGCGGACGACGGGCGTCGTCTCAAAAAGGCGCTGGTAGTTCCGAAGCGTGAACTCCTGCGGCACCAACTCGGGCGGGACCCTCACGACGAACTGGGCCGGACTGATCGATGTCAGGAAGAGCCAGTACAGAGGGAACAGGGAGAGCAGCCCCGCGGCCAAGAGCACGACGTGCAGCGAGAGGGCCCGGGTACTGGGCAGCACGCGGCTAATACTCGACATCGGACCGTAACCACCGGAATTGGAGCACCGCGACCGCGACCGCCATCAGGAACAGCACCACCGCCTGGGCACTGGCAAGCCCGTATCGGCCGAACTGGAACGCGGTGTTGTAGATGAGCTGGACGATCGTCATCGTCGCGTTGTTCGGGCCGCCACCGTTGGTCATGATGTAGACACGCTCGAACACTTGGAACGCGAGGATCGTGTAGACGACCATGAGATAGAGCGTCGTCGGCTTCAGCAGCGGGACCGTGATGTACCGCCACTTGGCGATCGCCCCAGCGCCCTCGACATCTGCTGCCTCGTAAAGCTCCTTGGGGAGGCCACCCATCGCCGCCGAGTACAGCACCACGCCGCCGCCGGGGATGATGAGCACCGTGCTGAGGATGACGGCCAGCATCGCCTCGTCCGAGCTGCCGATCCAGCGATACGGCCCGAGCCCGAGGATGCTCAGGATGGCGTTCGCAAGACCGAAGGGGTTCGGGTTGAAGATCCAGCGCCAGACCATCGCGACGAGGATCGCCGAGTTCACGAGCGGCAGGTAGAAAAGCGCGCGGTAAAAGGTCCTTCCGCGCGACGGGAGCGGTTGGATCAGGCTCGCGATCACCAGCGCGAGGGAGATCTGGGCCGCGACGACAACGATGGTGTAAAGGACCGTATTGCCCACCGCCTGGTGGAACAGGGGATCCTGCGTGAGCGTCGCGAAGTTCGCGAGTCCGACCCAATCCCCGCCCGCGACGGTCGCGTTCTGCAGCGAGAGCAGGAAACCCTCGACCACCGGCAGGAGGGTGAATAGCGTGAAGAACGCGAACGTCGGCAACACGAACAGATATGACCAGCCGTGGCGCGCGACGAACCGCGTCACCTACGGACCGGATTCGTCTACTTGTTCGCCTCGTCCAGCAGCCGCTGCCCGTTCGGCGCCACCTCATCGAGCGCCTGCTTTGGCGTCTTCTTCCCCTCGAGCGCAGCGTCTCGCGCGGGGCGCAGATGCTTCTGGTCGATCTCGGAGAACGTCCGAACGTTCGGCAGCACGTACGTGAAGGAGCTCATCTTCGCCACCTTGGCCTTCGCGGGGTGGTACTCCCCGTAGATCCCGGCCGCGGAGACGCGGGCCGCGGGCGCGAGCCAGTACTCGACGGGCTGCGTCATCTTCTTCAGGTCAGGGCCGATGTCCGGTCCGGTCAGGTACTTCGCGAACCGGTGCGCCGCATCTTTCTTGTCGGCATCCGATTGCTCGCGAACGGCGATGAACCCCACACCGCCCCAGGCGGTCTGCTCCGCCGAGCCCTTCGGGAAGTTCGCGATCTCCCAGTTCTTCCCGAACTCCCACTTTGGATCAGCGTTCAGCACGTTGATCATGGCGCTCGGCCGCTGGAGGATCGCTACCTCTCCGCCGATGAACCGGGCCTGCGCGTCATTCGGATTCAGGGTCAGGAAGTCCGGCGGCATCACCTTCGCCTGCGCGAGGGCGACCCACTTTTCGAGACCGCTCACGGCCTGCGGCGTGTTGAGCGTCCACGTCTTGAGGTCCTTGTCGTACGGGCGCGCGCCGTCGATGAGCAGGAACGCGAATTCGTCGTTGGCGTGAGCGAACCCGTACACCTGTTGACCGTTCGAGCGCTTGTACGTCAGTCTCTTCGCGGCGTCAAAAAACTGCTCGTAGGTCCAGCTCCCGTCCTTCGGAGGGTCGACGTTCCGTTCCCGGAACAGCTCGAGGTTGATGTACTCGAACCACGGCACGATCCACAGCGGGTAGGCGACCACCGTTCCCTTGTAGGTCGTCGCTTGAAGCGCGCTGGCATTGAAGTCGCGCCTCTCCGCGTCGGTGAACGGAGGGGTCGAGAGCTGCGCCGCCGCGGCATACTTCAGGACGTCGCCACCCGTCGTGTGGAAGACGTCCGGTCCAGCCTTCTGCTGAAGGATCGCGATGTCGAACTTCTGGTCCGTCTCAGGGCCGAACGGGCCGCCCTGGATCGAGATCGAGACATTCCCCTCGCGCTCCCGGAACGCCTTCGTGGCCGCGTCCGACGTGACCGTCTCCGCGTTCTGGCTGCCTGGCGTGTAATTCCGGCGCCACCACTCGATGGTTACCGCCTTGCCCGCTCCCGCCGTCCCCGGGCTGCCGCCACTTGGCGCGGCGGCCGGCTGGCAGGCGGCAGCGGCGCCCACAGCCGCGAGCGCCTGGAGGAACTGACGGCGCGAGATCAGCAACCTGTTCGACTGTGGATCCATGAGCGACCACCCCTACCGTCGTCGTGGCGCGGCCCACTATAGCCGCCTCGTCTTGCGGAGCGCCTCGCGCGGACGCCACTCCACGCAGGGAGGACGGCCCCGACGTAGCGTCTACCTGCGCGCCCATCCCGCGGACGGTCGCGTGACCCGCTCAAGTGAAAAAGGAGAACACGTTGAATGGTGTGGCGGTCCTCGACGAAGCGGTCGCTGTGCGTTATCCGATCATTCCATGGCCGCGGAGGCTCGAGCCAGGGGAGGGCGCGTTCCCGCTCGGCGGTGGGACGCGCATCGCGCTTTCGGATGACCGCAACGCCGACCTGAGTCGTCTGGGCGACTTGCTTGCCGAATACGTTCAGGCGCTCGGCGGGATCGAGGCAGCGCCTGACGGTGCGGGACCGGGCGCCATCACGCTCTCACTCCGCGACGACGCGCCCGAAGGCTCGGAGGCATACACGCTCGACGTGACGGCTGACGGCATCGAGATCGGCGCTCGGGACCCCCGAGGCATCTTCTACGGTCTCCAGACACTGCGCCAGCTGATGGTCGCCTCGGCGAAAGAGGTCCCGGCCGTCCGGATCGAGGACGCGCCGCGCTTCGCCTACCGCGGGCTGCACCTCGACGTGAGCCGACACTTCTTCCCGATCGAGTTCGTCAAGAAGTACATCGACGCGATGTCGGCATTCAAGCTCAACACGTTCCACTGGCATCTCAGCGACGACCAGGGATGGCGCCTGGAGATCCGCCGCTATCCGAAGCTGACCGAGGTCGGTGCGTGGCGCAAGGAGACGATCGTCGACCACGCGCGGCGGGGACCAAAGGGGTACGACGGCACACGGCACGGCGGCTTCTACACGCAGGGCGAAGCCCGTGAGGTCGTTCGGTACGCCCGCGAGCGGAACATCACGGTGATCCCCGAGATCGAGATGCCCGGCCACGCCGTCGCGGCGCTGGCCGCGTATCCCGAGCTGGCATGCACTTCGGGCCCCTTCGAGGTCCGGACGACGTGGGGCATCTCCGAGGACACCTTCTGCCCAAGCGAGGAGACGTTCACGTTCCTCCAGAACGTGCTCGGCGAGGTCATGGAGGTCTTCCCGAGCGAGTACGTCCACATCGGCGGCGATGAGGCGCCGAAGGCGCGGTGGAAGGCGAGTCCGATCGCGCAGGAGGTCATCAGGCGCGAGGGGCTGCGCGACGAGGACGAGCTGCAGAGCTGGTTCATCCGGCGGATCGAATCGTTCCTCAACTCGCACGGGAGACGGCTGATCGGCTGGGACGAGATCCTCGAGGGAGGGCTCGCGCCGAATGCGACGGTCATGTCATGGCGCGGCATCGAGGGAGGGATCGAGGCCGCGAAGCAGGGCCACGACGTCGTCATGTGTCCGAACGACGATCTCTACTTCGACCACTACCAGGCCGATCCGGAGGACGAACCGCTCGCGCTCGGCGGCATGACGCCGCTCGAGGACACGTATCGCTACGAGCCCGTACCGGACGAGTTGATCCCCGACGAGGCGGCGCACGTCCTCGGGCCGCAGGGCTGCCTCTGGACCGAGTACACAGCGACGCCGGAACAGGTGGAGTACATGGCCTACCCGCGTGTGCTCGCGCTCGCGGAATTGGCCTGGTCGCCTCGCGAGGCGCGAGACCTCGGCGCCTTCCGAGCGCGCCTGGGCCCGACGCTGGCGCTCCTCGATCGCCTCGGGATCGGCTACCGCAGGCCGTAGGAGTGCCGGCCGCGGTCGTCCTACGCGAGGCGGTCCGTGCGAGGTCTGAGCCCCCCTTGACGCGGAGTAGCGCGAGGCACCTCCCGCTTGGCCCGCCGGGTAGGGTGGACGGCGTGGCGAACCTCCCCTCCGGCACCGTCACCCACTTATTTCACTCGCATTGGTCAGACCATGAGCCAGCAAGAGGCGGCGATCCTTGCGGCCGCGGTAGCAGACGGGGCCAGGGATCGGATCGGATCCATGCGCCACTGAGTCTTGGAAACGCGCGAGGCCGCGCGCCGATCAGCCTCGCGGGATCGGAGACCTATCCGAGCGCGTACGCGGACCTAAACGCCCGCATCGGTAGATGAGCCTCGGTCGGTCTCAGCGAGAGGTCGCGCTGGTTCTTCGTGCCGCTGCATGTTCCCGTCGCCGGTCTGCGATTCGACAGGCTTGCTCTCGGCCATCTGCGACTCGGCGGGCTTGGATTCGATGCGCGTGCTCTCGGCCATCTGCGTCTCGATCGCCTTCGCCGTGCCGCCTGACCGGATCTGCACGCGTCGCGGCTTGACAGACTCGCTCTTCGGGAGGCGAAGGCGCAGCACGCCGTGCTCGTAATTCGCCTCGACCTTGGCGGTGTCGATCTCCGTGGGCAGCGATAGCACCCGCTGAAAACTGCCGAACGCACGCTCGTGTTCGTGACTGCCACCCGCGACGTGCTCGCGGTCGTGATGGAGCTCGGCGCGGATCGACACGGCGTTGCCAGTCGTGTTCACCTCGATGTCCTCCGGCTTCACTCCGGGAAGAGGCGCGTCGAGCTCGAACGCGTCGCCGGTGTCATGCACGTCGATCGGAAAGCTGCCGGCGCCGCCCTCCGTACCTGAGGTCCCCAGCAGCTGGTCCTCGAGCATGCGCTCCATGGTCCGCTGCATCCGGAGCAGGTCGCTGAGTGGCTGCCATCGTGACGGTGTCATCGTCCGTTCCTCCCCGGTACGCCGGAATGCGTCAGCAGCTGCGGTCGCGCACCGTTCGCGGCTGCATCGCCGGTGCCATCTCGCGCGACGGCGGTCCGCTGCCCTGGAAACAGGCGAGGCGCGAACGATCGCGGCTCGCCTGTCACTGCTTCGGTGGCGTCTTCCCGATCTCCGTTCCGCCCGCGCGCACCCAGTGCGGTCGGCCTGGAAGCGGGGAGGCGAACGATCCGCATGGCCGACGATGGTAACGAGAGGACGCGCTCCACGCGGGACCGCATACGGTCGGCGGCATGACCGCCTGCCGACAAGCGTCCGTCAGGTCCAGAGCGCGCGAATCCAGTCAAAGCCAGAACGCGACCAGCGCGGCCGGCAGGCTCAGGACCGCCACCATCGCAATTACACGCAGGGGAACGTCCCAGTGCCGCAGCGCGTCGGTGGGCGCGTTCGACGAGCTCTGCTCGCGCTCCTGCCACGGGGCGTACAACGCGGCGCGCCCGAACAGGTACGCCGCGAAGAACAGGACCCCGTACGCGATCACCGCCAGGGCGAACATGCCGGCCCCCTCGAACGAGGTGATCCTGTTGGCGACGCCGGCCCGAACGACACCGAGAATGGCCAGCGCGAACAGCGCGCCCTGTCCCAGGCGCTGGCGCCGGGCCGCCAGCAGGACCGAGGCGACCGCGAACAGGAGGGCAAGCCCGACAAGGCTCGGATCCAGCGATCCGAAGGGGGAAGCCGCGAACTGCCTCCGGGCGAAGTCCGCGGGGCCACCGACCCACGCGGCTATAACGGCGAACGCACCACCGAGCCATTCGCCGATCGCCTCGAGTGGTGTCGCGATCGCCGACCCGCCGGGGATCGCGCGCAGCGCTCCCCAATATGCGCGGCCGTCCTGTGAGATACGCGTGGCCAATGCGGCGTTGCCTTGCGGGTCCAAGCCCTTCATCCGCTGCACGACAGCTGCACCCAGAAGGAGAAATGCCGCGATCCTCCAGAAGACGAGCGCGTACGTCCGGTCCGAGCGGCGCGCCAATAGGAGCCGCTCGCGGTGCTCGCCCGGCCAGAACCGGGACGACTCGTGCTTTGCGGGGTCGTCGGCCGGCGCGGGCGTGGCGGCGACGTCCACCTCCTGCGCCACCCGCGCCAGGAACTCCTCCGGATTGCGCCAGTAATCGTCGTGGTCGGTGAGGACGTTCATGGAGTTCGTTATCTCGACGTTGTGCGCACGGTCGCGAAAACGCGTGAGCGCCTCGCCGGGCACCGGGTCGTAGCTCGCGCGGATGTCGACCCAACGAATGTGGGCGGGCAGCGTGCCCTGGAGGATCTTCACGTCCCCTTCGAGCGTCCACGCGCGGTTCAGCGCGGCGCCGACCGTGATGAGCGTCCGCACCCGGTCGATGTGCTCTATGCCGGCGCTCGTCAGCGCGTCGTACGTCACGACGGTGCCCTGCGAGTGCGCGACGACGACGATGTCGGTGCATCCCTCCCGCGCCGCCAGAAAATCGATCGTCTCCTCGACCGCGCGGCGGATGTGCATCGCTTGGGGGTAGTCGTGCAGGTATATCCAGAAGTCGCCGATCCGATCCACGAGCAGCGGACGGACGAGCTCGAGAAGGACGAATCGCTGGAATGACGGGATCGGCACCTGCGCGATCAGCAGGAGCGCGAACACGAGCGGGAAGCTCAGGGTGGAGAGGAGCACGTAGGTCGCGATGAGGAACGCGTTCCCGACGAGCTCCATGCCACGCCCGAGCGCGCCCGCCGACCCGGCCGCGCGCGGGCCGCGCCCAAGGTGGGTTCGCCCCAGCGCCTCGTTGGTCATCGACTGCCAGAACTGGCCGAGAATGCGGAGACCCCAGCTCAGCATCGTCGTCGCGGAGGGAGGTTCGAGGCGCCGTGCCCACCAACCCTCGGCGACGATCCACTCGCGGCTCCGCCATCGCTCGTCGCTCCTAGCGGGGTACGCCGGGATGCGCAGGGCGAAGCGCGCCGGGCCTTCGAGGTCGGCCGCGTAGGACAGCTTCGACCAGCGCGGGATCTGGGCCTCGTCCGCGCGGATGCCCCGCGCCGTATGCCATCCCCAGACCCAGTCGAGGAGCGGACCGCCTTGCTCGCGCAGGGTCGAGCTCTGCTTCTGGTCGCCGATGCCGTGCACGAAGACGATGCCGGTCCGTGGCACGTCGGGGTTCTCCGGCGCCCCCGCCCCGGCCGTCGGCCCGCTTGCGTCGGCGAATTGCGCTGCATTCCGTGGGAGCACGGCGCGAAAGCGTAAGGGCGCGGCCCTGGGCACGCTCGGCGGTGCCCGCGTGCGACCGAGTCCACGGTCCGGTACGCGCCGGACGGCCGATGGGGATCGTTGCTGTCGGTCGGCCCGGTGTGGGCCCGCCCAACCTCGGCGCCCTTTCTCGTCCTCGCGCGGACGCTCGGGGGGACGGGGTGGTGCGCGGCGAGATCCGCTGGCCGAAGTCGGCGGGCGCTCCGCAGCTCGAGGCGCCGTACGCGCGACGGCGGAGACAGGCGCCGCGGTCGGCGAGCAGGGCAAGTGGAAGGGATCAACTTCGTGGTGCACCTGCTCGACAGACCGCGCTAGGCGAAGCGGTCGGAGGAGGAGCATTGGCGGTCTGACGTCAGCCCAGCTTGACGTACTTTCGCGTTTGCAGGTCCGAGCCTCTTCCGCACGGGTCGCTGTTGAGCGGCTCGAAGCGCAACTCGCCGCCACTGATGGTCCAGCGGTAGCGGCCGACGCCTTCCGGTAACCGCAGGCCGCAGAGAGCGCCATTGAAGAACGCGATCTCAGTGCCGCTGACGACCACGTTCCCTCCGCTGCTCTCCGCGGGTGTCGCGAATACGTATTGGTTCGGCGGAGTGAAGGTGAGGTCGCCGACGAGAGCGGGATCGACCGGCCGCCATGTGCCGACGAGCTCTGCCGGCAGCGGTCCTCCAGGCGGCCAACTTTGCACGGCGAACGTCTGCGTCGCCACGGACGCGACTGCTGAGGTGGATGGCGCCGCAGAAGGGATGTACGCGTTCGGCGACCCGCAGGCGGCCAGCACGAGGGTCAACAGACCCAAGTCACGCCACACCGAACGCCGCCTGCCCATGGTCCTCACCGCCATCCTACGGGTGGGATCGCAACAGCAGACCCGTTTCGCGGTCGCATCCGATGATGCGCCGGAGCGCGGACCTGGTGGGACCTCAGGATGCCCGGTTGAGGCGAGGGTCGAGCGCGTCGCGGAGTCCGTCGCCCAGGACATTGAACGCGCCGACGGCGAGCAGGATCGCGAGGCCCGGGAAGAGCGACAGCCATGGCTGAGTGCTGATGAAGTTCCGGCCCTCGCTGATCATCACGCCCCACTCGGGAGTGGGTGGTTGGGCCCCGAACCCGATGAAACTGAGCCCGGCCGCTGCGACGATCGCAGCACCCATGTCGAAGCTGGCCTGGACCATGAGTGGCGCGACCGCGTTCGGCAGAAGGTGGCGGAGGACGATGCGCGGCCCGGTCGCGCCGATGCTGTGCGCGGCCTCGACGAATTCGCGTCTGCGCAGCGAGAGGATCTGTCCCCGCGCCAGTCGCGCGTATACGGCCCAGGTGACGACAGCGATCGCGATGATCGCGTTCACCAGGCTCGGCCCGAGCGCCCCGGCGATCGCCATCGCCAGGATGAGCGGCGGGAACGCAAGGAACACGTCCGTGAGGCGCATCAGCGCCTCGTCGGCGAATCCGCCGACGTACCCGGCGATCAGGCCGATGAACGTGCCGAACACGCCCGCCGAGGCCACGACCACCAGTCCGATGACGAGCGAGATGCGCGCGCCGAAGAAGAGCCGGCTGGCGATGTCTCGGCCGAGCTGATCTGTGCCGAGCCAGTGCCCGGCCGAGGGCGGCTCGAGCCGCGAGCCGAGCGCCTGCGCCAGCGGGTCGGCGGGCGCGACCAGTGGCGCGAACAGCGCGCTCGCCCCGAAGGCGATGATGATCGCGATCGCGGCGACGTTGAGCGGATTCCGCATCAGGGGCGCGCGGACGACGCGCCGCAGCCTGCCGGGGCCGTGGGACAGCGCGACCGATTCAGCCACGCTGGATCCGCGGATCAAGCCAGTAGTACGCGACGTCGACGGCGAGGTTCGCGACCGGGTACACGATGGCGGCAAGGAGGGTAACGCCCAGTACCGCGGGAAAGTCGAGGCTGACCGCCGACGCCGTGGCGTAGCGGCCGAGCCCCGGCCAGCTGAAGATGGTCTCGGTCAGCACGGCGCCCGAAAGAAGACTGCCGAAAGTGAGCCCGATGATGGTCACCGTCGGGATGAGCGCGTTTCGCAGACCGTGGCGCAATACGACGACGCGTTCCTGCAGGCCCTTCGCATGCGCCGTCCGCATGTATTCCTGCCCGAGCACCTCCAACATGCTCGAGCGCGTCATCCGCGCGACGACCGCCGTCGAGAAGTAGCCGAGCGTCAACGCGGGGAGCACGAGGTGCAGCAGGCTGCTGCGAAGGGCCTCGAAGTTGCCCGCGACCAGGCTGTCCACGACGTACAGCCCGGTCCGCTGGGCCGGTGGGTCCACAAAGGAGTCGATGCGGCCGCCCCCCGGGAACCACCCGAGCTGCTGATAGCCGACGCCGATGACGATCAGTCCGAGCCAGAACACCGGAAGCGAGCCTCCGGCGAGCGCGAGCAGCCGAACGATGTGATCTGGCAGCCGGCCCCTGTAGATGGCGGACCACACGCCCGCCGGCAGGCCGACGATCAGCGACACCAGGAGCGCCGATAGCGACAGCTCGAGGGTCGCGGGCAGCGAATCGCGGAGATCGTCGGCCACCGAGCGCCGCGTCCTGATGCTCTTGCCCAGATCGCCGCCCAGCACGCCCCCGACGTAGGAGACGTACTGCTCTGGCAACGGCCGGTCAAGGAGGTAGTCCGAGCGGAAGGCCGCGATCTGCTCGGCGGTCGCGTGGTCACCTAGCGCCGCCGCCGCCGGATCCGCGGGTATGACGTGCGAGATCGCGAACGTGATGATGGAGACGCCGACCATCACCACCGCGATGCCGACGACGCGCCGCGCGAGAAAGCCGATGAACCGCACGGCGCGCCGTCCGACGCCTTACTTGCTGATCGTCGCGAACTCCACCCAGCCGAGGGCGCTCCAGACGAAGTTCTTGACGTTCGACCGCAGTCCGAACTGCTCCGTCGGCTGGTACAGGACCACGTAAGGCCCGTTGTGCAGCACGTACTCGGTGATGTCCTTGTACGCGGCCGCGCGCTTGGTCGCGTCAGTGAGGAGAGCCGCGTCGCGGCCCTTGGCGGCGATCGGGTCATCCCAGCCGTTGCGGAACGCGATGGACTTCGACTTGTAGTCGGTCCAGGGACCGACGTTAGCGTCGGGGTCCGGGAAGTCCGGACCCCAGAGGATCAGTACGAGCTGCCCCTTCTGCGCGCGGTAGGTCGTGAGGAGCTCGGCTTGGGTGGTCTGCTTGATGGTCACGGTCACGCCGATCTTCGCCCAGTCGGCCTGGAGCTTGGCGGCGATGTCCGACCACGCGACGCCGCCCGGCGCCGGCCCCGTCGGGACGAGGAGCTCGAGGCTCACCTTCTCCTGCCCGGCATCCTTCAGCAGGCCCTTGGCCTTTTCGACGTCCTGCTGGAACGGCGTGGTGGCGTTGAATCCGGCGAGTCCTGACGGGACGATGCCCTGCACCTTCTTGGCGTTGCCCTTGAGTAGGTCCTTCACGATGCCGTCGTAGTCCACGGCGGTCCGTAGCGCCTCGCGCACCTTGACGTTATCGAGCGGCTTGAAGGAGGCGTTCATGCCGACATAGACAAGCTGCAGGCTGTCGCCGGAGGTCGTGGTCACGCCCTGCTTTCCGGCGAGCGCCGCGATCTGCTGCGGGCTGAGGTTGCGCGCGACGTCAGCGTCGCCCTTCTCGAGGGCGAACTGCTGGTTCGTCGATTCGGGGACGTGCTTGACGAGCACCGCTCCGAGGGTCGGCTTCGTGCCGAAGTAGTTCGCGTTCGCCTTGAGGCTCACCTCCGCGTTCTTCGTCCAGTGATCGATGGTGTAGGGTCCGGCGCCGGCCGAGTGGTCGAGCAGCCAGGCCGAACCGGAGTCCCCCCCACTCTCGTGCGACTTCACCTCCTTGGAATCGACGACGCCGCCGATGGTGAAGGTGAGGATCGACAGGAACGCCTGCGCGCTCGACGTCTTGGGCAGGCTGATGGTGACGGTCGATGCGTCGGTCGCCTTGATGCTCTCGGCCTTGAGGCCGCCGATGTCGGTGAAGAGAAAGGCCGGCGACTTGTTGAGCTTGATGACCCGCTGGAAGGAGTAGACGACGTCGTCCGCGGTCAATGGGTTGCCGCTGGCGAACTTGAGCCCGGACTTGAGTTTGAATACGAGGTCCGAGGTGGTGCCTGCATCCTTGACTTCCCAGCTCTGGGCGAGGTCCGGCTTCACCGTGGCGAGGTCGGTCCCCTCGAAACGCACGAGGCTGTCGTACACCTGGTGGACCAGGAGGACCCCGCTGAACTCGTACGCGACGGCCGGGTCGAGCGAGATGAGGTCGCTGACGTCCGCGTCATATACCAGCGTGCCTGCGGCTCCACCCGTCGCCGGTTGCGCGGAGCCGCTGGCGGTGGGCGTTGTGGCGGCCGGTGCACAGGCGGCGGCCACGATGAGCGCCGCGGCAAGGACGATCGATGGACGATGAAGCTTCCTGAACACGTTCTTCTCCCTGCGGTCACTGGTCGAGCGGCGCGACGATGCTCAGCTGTCGAGCTTCGTTCCCGCGCGCTTCGTTCCCGCTATGGTAATTGCGTGGCGAACCTCACGGAAGCGCGGGCAGGCGAGGCCGGATCGGCCGCGCAGCGGCGATTGGTCGACGAGCATCGCTCCGCGCGAGATCGCGGCCTGTTGGGCGAGAACTCCAGGGTGCACGATCACCTCGCGCGGGCCGGACACGGACCGAGTTACTTCCCGTTCGACCCTGCGTACCGGGTACCGGTGCGCCTTGACCCGCCGGACGAGGGTGCGGTCACGCGCATCGAGCGCACGACGGGCGAAGAGGAGGACCTGCCGCTCGTCGGTGTGCTGCGCGGGACGCTCGACGGCCACGCGTTTTCCCTCACCGCGGCGCGTGCGCCGGACGGCGACATCAACGTTGCCTTCCGGGACCGGACTTCGGGAGACGAGTCGTACGCCTTTCGCTACGTGCCGGCGGAGCACGACGCTGACGGAAGGTGGTGGGTCGACTTCAATCTCGCCCAAAACCCGCTGTGCGCGTACGGCGACGGATTCCGCTGCATCCTGCCGCCGGCCGGCAACGCCCTCGACATCCCCGTGCGGGCGGGAGAACGCCGCTTTCACTGAATTCCGCTCAGAATGCCGGTCACGGCGTGAGCACGGATAAATGAAGGAGCGGCGGCATGGCAAAGGCGGGCAGCGGCAAGGCGCAGGGCAGCGGTACGCGCGCGGATCCATGGAGGTTGAAGACGCCCAGCGGATCCTCCGACTACGAGATGTACAGGGATGAGGCGGCCGATCCGCCGGCCCTGGTGTGCATCGTCGGAAAGACCGAGCTGCGCTATAAGCTCGGCTGCATAGAGGACCTGCACGCGATGCTGAAGAAGCATGGCGATTGGATGCCTCTGGGCAGCGCCGACGAGCAGAAGCCGGCCGCGGCAGGGACGGTCGAAGAGTGGGGGCGTTCGCCAAAGAACCCGGTCGGCGGCTGGTATGGCCTGAAGAAGGGCCTGCGCGGCCGCTTCGGTATGTATCTGCCGCCTCTGCTCGAAGCGCTCGGCCTCGCCGAGGTGGAGCACAACCCGAGGAACAACCGGATGCGAGCGATCTAACCCACGGTCGATCAGCCGCTGAAGCGGCTGATCTGAACTCAGCCCAGCTGCACCGCCGTCATCGACACCGAACCGAGGTCGACGCCGTCCACGAGGACCTTCAGGGCGTCGTCGTTGCGACGGATGCCCGCGACGTAGAGCAAAGGCAGGTAGTGATCCGGCGTCGGGACGGCGAGGCGGCCGTCAGGATGACGGTCGTAGCGGACGAGCGCGTCATCCATTCCTTCACGCAGGTAGCGCTGCACATCGGCGTCGAAGCGGACCGCCCAGTCGTAGGCGGTACCCGCTCCCTGGAAATCCACGAGTCCGAGGTTGTGGACCACGTTCCCGCTTCCCAGAACGAGCACGCCCTGATCGCGCAACGCCCCCAGACGCCGGCCGAGGTCGAGGTGATACGCCGCCGGCTTTGTCGCGTCGATCGAGAGCTGCACGACCGGCACATCCGCATCCGGAAAGACGTGCCTGAGCACGGACCAGGTGCCGTGGTCGAGGCCCCAATCGCCGACGTCGAGCTCGAGCCAGTCAGGTGCCACGAGGTCCTTCAGCGTCCTCGCCAGCTCGGGGTCGCCCTTCGCCTTGTACTCCACCCGCTGGAGCGCCTCAGGGAATCCGTAGAAATCGTGGATCGTCTTCGGTCATGGCATCGCCGTCGCCGCGGTCGCGCCGATGAACCAGTGCGCCGACACGGCGACGACAGCCCTGGGCTTGGGGATGCTCCGGCCAAAGGCGCGCCAGGCGTCTGAGTAGCGGTTGCGCTCTATCGCGTTCATCGGGTTGCCGTGCCCGAAGAACACGGCGGGCATCGGTCGATTCGTGCCCGCCCCGACCGCGTCGGTCACCGAATTGCTCGCCACGAGTTCATTCCCGTGCAACGCGCTCCCGTCTCTGTGGCGGTCTTCCGCGCATCGTCCGGATCGGGCGAGGCGATGGAGACGCTCTGACCCGCTTTGGCCGCCGCGGACGCGACGGCCCGACCGACATTGCAGGCACCGATGATCCCGACGTTCACGGCCCTTGCTCCCCTGGTCGGCCGGCAGCGGTCCGCGGCCGACGCATATTGTTCGGCAATGATGAGCAGGAGCCACTAGGGCGGCTGAATGCCGCGGATCCGCTGCGGTACGCTCACAGCCGGAGCGGGCGGGCGATGGGATCGCGGAACATCGCCGCCGGATCGTCGCGCCAGCGCTCGGGCTGGACGTCGATGTAGAGCTCGATCTCGTTGCCGTCGGGATCCTCGATGTACAGGCTGTGGGTGATGCCATGGTCCGTCGCTCCGACGATGCGGGTGCCGGCCGAAAGGAGCTGGTCGCGCGCCTCGCGCAGCTCCGCGTCCGACTCGCCGATCTTCAGGCCAAAGTGATAAAGGCCGACCCGGCGACCGCCCGGTATCGGCGTCGCAGCCAGACCCACCTCGATGAGCAGCAGCTCGTGGTGGGTGCGGCCCGAAGAGAATGCGGCGGCGGGGAACTGCCCTCCTCCGTCGGGGGTGATCTCCCTCCAGCCGAGGAGGTCGCCGTAGAAACGCCGCGAGCGCTCCAGGTCGCGCACGTACAGCACCACGTGGCCGAGCTCTTTCACCTGCATGTCGCCACCCCCAGCCGGCACCTTTGTGACCACGTCACACTATCGCCTCGACATGCAGTACGACGTGATCGTGGCGGGGCTGGGCGCTCACGGCAGCGCCGCCGCTCATCACCTGGCCCGCCGCGGGGCGCGCGTGCTCGGCCTCGACGCGTTCACCCGCGCACATGCGCTTGGATCCTCCGTCGGCCTCACGCGGGTGATCCGTCTCTCCTACTTCGAACACCCGGACTACGTGCCGCTGCTCCTGCGCGCGTGGGACCTCTGGCTCGAGCTCGAGCGCGACGTCGGGACAGACCTGCTCCTGCGGACTGGCGGCCTCTACATCGGTCCCCCCGGCGCCGAGACGGTGACGGGGGCGGAGCGCAGCGCGCGGCAGCACGGACTTCCGCACGAGCTCCTCGAGTCCGCTGAGCTCTGCAGACGCTTCCCCGCGTTCCGGCTCGATCCGTCCTGGACGGGCATGCACGAGGACAGAGCGGGTCTGCTGTGGTCGGATCGCTGCGTCGCGGCGCACCTGCGACTCGCGGAACGGAACGGAGCCGAGCTGCGTTTCTCGGAACCGGTCCGGTCCTGGCGAGGCAGCGGCGACGGGGTCGAGGTGCGAACCGACGCGGGGACGTACGCCGCAGGCACCCTCGTGGTCGCGGCGGGCGCTTGGAACCCCTCGCTCCTGCCGGAGATCGCGCGCCACCTGCAAGTTGAGCGGGTGCCGCTCTTCTGGTTCGAGCCCCGTGGGGATCTCGAACGCTTTCGGGCGACCTCCCTTCCCGTGTACCTGATCGAGACCGACTGGGATGGGACGTTCTACGGATTCCCGTACTTCGATGACCAGGGTCTCAAGGTCGCGCGACACCATTCGGGCACCTTCGCCGCCCCGGAGACCGTCGACCGCGCGACGAGCCCTGAGGACGAAGGGCGCGTCAGACGCTTCCTGCGAGCGCACATACCGATCGCCGATGGAGAGCTGCGCAGCTCGAAGGTCTGCATGTACACGAACACGCCGGACGAGCACTTCCTCCTTGGTATGTACCCGGGATCGGCCCACGTCGTCTACGCGTCCGCGTGCTCCGGGCACGGTTTCAAGTTCTCCACCGTGATCGGGGAGATCCTGGCGGACCTGGCCGTCGAGGGCGCGACCCGTCATCCGATCGGTTTCCTTTCCGCCGCGCGACTGGACCCCGCGATGGATCCGCGGCCTCGTGAGGTCAGCGCCGACTGAAGCGTGACCGTCGCTTCAAGGCGCAGGGCCTTATCCTGCCTGTCTTCCAAGCTCGCGCTGCGCTGAAGGAGGAACGCATGGATCAGGATCCGATCCGCGGCAAGACCCTGCGGTGGACGTTCGACGATGGGCCGATGGCCGGCAAAGGATTCGATCACACCTTCCATACGGACGGGAGCGTCAGCTATCGGAGCGCCGGGGACCCGGAGGAGAGACCTACGACGGAGAAGAAGTACGAGATGGCCCGGGTGAACGACGATGTCTGCGCCGTGTCATACCTCGGTGCCTCGGGCTACACGCTCACCACCGTGCTCGACTTCAAGACAGGGAAGGCGGTGGGGTTCGCGTCGAACGAGAAGGAGCTGGTCGCCCAGCACGGCAGCTTCCGCACGGTGACGCCGTCCGTCTGAGCGGCGCGCTTCAGTGTCGGGGCGGGATGCGTTTGACGCTGGTCGGTCCGGCTTGGCGCGCTCGGGCGGTCCCGGCGTGACGACCACCTCGCTCACGCCGATGCTGACCGTCCGGAACGCCGGTCGTGCGGTCCGATTTTACGAGCACGCTTTCGGAGCGACCCAGGTGTCGCGTGTCACGGCGCCGACCGGACCGATCGTCGTCGAGATGTCGATCGACGCCCAGCGATTCTTCGTCGTCGACGAGAATCCCGCGGCATTCAACCTCAGTCCGGAGTCACTCCAGGGCACGAGCGTGCGGATCAACCTCATCGTGGGCGATCCCGACGCGGTCGCCCGAAGAGCGGTCGCCGCAGGTGCGACGGAGCTCTTTCCGGTGGCCGACCAGCCGTATGGCCTTCGGCAGGGTCGGGTCGCCGACCCATTCGGCCATCACTGGCTCATTGGCAGGCCACTCGGGAACGCGTAGACCGGACTGCCCCTCGGGTACGCCTACGCACGCGCAGGTCCCTGCACTGCTGCCCGTCGGCGTGCTCATCGGACGAGCGCGGCGACCCTGAGCACGAAGGCACCTGACGCTGGGTGGCGATCGCGCTGTTCGCCGAGACGTTCACGGCCGCTGCCGCAGCGGTCCCAGGCGCGGCGGTCGCGGCGCCCGACCACGGCGCGTCCCTGCCGCTCACGGCACTTCCGGGACATCAGGTCGGCCTCGTTGGCGCGAGCGCGGTCGGGGCAGCGGGTCAGATCGCGAGGCCGATATCGAAGGTCCCGGCGTGGACGGCACCGCTGCGGGCCACATCGAGCACCAGCCGGGTCCCACCGCCGCGGTAGATGCCGTCGCCTTCGTTGCGCAGCGTGCGCCGGCCCTTCTGCGAATACGGCGCCTCTGCGTGGATCTGGTCGGTGAACGCGTCGTCGAAGAAGAGCTGTGAGGTGAAGTCGGCTGCTGCCCCCGACTTCGATGTCGTCCGGATCTTGAAATGGATATGCACGGCCCGGCCCTGGTACCAGCCGGGGTAGATCGTCGTGAACCCCGCCCTGCCCGACGCGTCGGTGGTCTGATAGCCGCGCAGGAACTTCTGGCCCTTCGTGTTGAACCCCGGATCCTGGGCGTCCGAGTACACGCCCAGAGCATCGCAGTGCCAGATATCGACGGTCGCTCCGGCGAGGGCCGTGCACGCGACCCCGCTCACGCGCGATACGTTGAAGGTCAGTGCCAGGATCGCTCCGGGCTTGACGCTGCCGCTTGCCGGGTCGGACCTGACGTCGGAACGATCGAGCTTCTCGTCCACGAAATATGGCCCGTCGGTCAGCGCAGGGCGGACGACGCACGCAGGCAGCGCCGCCGTCGAGGCGGCGGATCCGGTCGTGGCCGGGGACGCCGCCTCGCTCGCCGCTGGCTGACCCGTCGCGCTCGGGGATGATGTCGCAGGATCGCTGACCGAGCACGCCGCGAGCAACGCGACGCCCGATCCGCCGAGCAGCGCCAAGACCTCCCTTCGGCTCAAGATCCGCCCGATCGGGGCGTCGTCGTTCACGAGATCAGACTCCTCGAACCGGCTCGTACGACAGACGACGATCCCCCGAGCGCAGCGAACTTCTCCGCCCTGTCATTCCAGGACCGGTACGACCATTCGTTCGACGCCTCCATGATCCCGTGGAGCGTCACGAACGCCGTCGCGACCAGCTTCTCATCGGACCCCTCCAGGCCGCTCTTGCTTACCAAGCCCCCATGGCGGCGCCGAGGGGATCGCCCCTACCGTAGCCGAAGGCCTCGGTCTGCGCCCGTCATGATTGGAAGGAGGCAGACCGTGAACGACACGCGACACTTCGCTCTGATCGGCCTGGCACGCTTCGCACTGCTGACGGCACTGGGAGCGTGGGCGGTCGCGTGTGCGCCGCCACCGACGATCGCCCCGGCGACCGCGGATCCCCTGATCCTCTCGGCGACCCCGGTCGGCCAGCGCCCGATGCGCGCGGTCCTCGGCGCCGGGGCGGCGTGGGTGGC
Source organism: Candidatus Limnocylindria bacterium (assembly GCA_038211425.1). Classification (GTDB taxonomy): domain Bacteria; phylum Chloroflexota; class Limnocylindria; order P2-11E; family P2-11E; genus JALYKU01. The sequence continues at coordinate 48,965 of JBBQVQ010000008.1, forward strand.
AAATGCGGGCGATGGGACGGTCTCGCGACTCGATCCAGCCAGCGGGCAGGTAACGGCGACGATCGCGGTCGGCGATCCCACCGTGTTCACCGCCCGCGACGAATGCACCGGCGGCGTGCATTCGTTCCACAACACGAGCTTCGAGGTCCGGCAATGCGACGTTCCGAGCGCCGTCGTCGTGGCCGCCGGCTCGGTGTGGGCCGCGAAGAACGAGGCGAACGCGCTCGTCCGCATCGATCCGGCCCGGAACGCCGTCATCGACACGGTCGCGCTCGGAGGAAAGCCGTGGGCGCTCGCGGCGACGGACGACGCGATCTGGGTGAGCGACTACGACGACGACGCGCTGATCCGCGTGGATGCGCGTTCCGGAGCGGTGGCCGGCCGCATCGCCGGCCTCCCGCACGGCCCGACGGAGATGGCCATCGCCGGCGATGCGCTCTGGGTGCTCACCAGCCGCTCGGCGAGCGTGACGCGCGTCGACCCTCGGAGCGGGAGGGTCGTCGCGACTGTGTCGCTGGCCGCACGGCCGACGGGGATCGCGCTGGTCGGTGACGAGGTCTGGGCACGCAATGACGAGGGAACGATGTTCCGCGTGGATACCCGCACGAACGCCGTGATCGGCACGTTCGCGGCAGCCGGCGGCGAGGGCCGACCGGGCATCGATCTGTTCGCGCCGACGGCCGCAGGGGTGTGGGTCCCCGGCATCGGCCTTCGGCTCGTCGATCCGGCGACGCAGCAGGTCAGGCGCCAGATCGATCTGATCTGCTACGCGGTCACCGCGGCTCCCGATGGCACGCTATGGGTGCTCGACATAATGGGCCGGGTGCTGCGTCTGCGACCGTAGCCGACGCGACAGGGCGCGGTGCGGCTCATCCCTCCGGCCGGACGCGCCGTCCGAGGCGGCAGACACCTCGGGCTCGGCCGCCGCGCTACATACCGAGGTAGGCGCGCTGCACATCGGAAGACTCGAGCAGCTCCTGGCCTGTGCCCTGCTTCACGATCGATCCCGTCTCGAGGACGTACGCGCGGTGCGCGACGGCGAGGGCCTTGTGCGCGTTCTGCTCGACCAGGAGCACCGGGATGCCCTGGCCGTTGATCTCGACGATGATCTTGAAGATCGTCTCGACGAGGATCGGCGCGAGCCCGAGCGAGGGCTCGTCGAGCATGAGCATCTTCGGCCGCGCCATCAGCGCCCGGCCGATCGCCAGCATCTGCTGCTCGCCGCCCGAGAGCGTGCCGGCGAGCTGCGTCGTGCGCTCCTTCAGGCGCGGGAATAGCTCGTAAACGCGCGCCAGGTCGGTCGCGATCCCCTTCGCATCCTTGCGGGTGTACGCGCCCATGCGGAGGTTATCGATGACCTGCATACGCGGGAACAGCCTCCGGCCTTCCGGGGATTGGCATATCCCCAGGCCGACCACGTCGTGCGCCGGCATGGTGCTGATGTCTCTGCCGCCGAAGGCGATCCGCCCGCGCGGCGGATGCATCAGCCCGGAGATCGTGCGAAGGGTCGTCGTCTTTCCGGCCCCGTTGCTGCCGATGAGGGCGACCACCTCACCGGCATCGACCGTCAGCGTGACTCCGCGCAGCGCCTGTACGCGGCCGTAGAGCGCGTCGACGCCTTCGAGCTCAAGAAGCGCCACGCTAGGATGCGTCCTTCCCGAGATACGCCTCGACGACGCGGCGGTCGGCTCGCACCTCCTGTGGCGACCCTTCGGCGATCTTCTCGCCGTGATCGAGGACCGCGATCCGCCGCGAGATCCCCATGACGACCTTCATGTCGTGCTCGATCAGAAAGACGGTGATGCCCCGATCGATGATCTTCTCCACGAGCCGCATGAGCTCGACCTTCTCCTGCGGGGTGAACCCGGCAGCCGGCTCGTCGAGGAGGAGCAGGTGGGGGTCCGTGGCCAAAGCCCGGGCGATCTCGAGGCGTCGCTGCTGGCCATACGCCAGATTACGGGCGTAGGTGTTGGCGTGCTGCTCGATCCCCACGAAGCGCAGGATCTCCATCGCCTTCTCGGTGACCAGCGCCTCCTCTCGGCCCTCTCCGGGCGTCTTGAAGAGCGCATCCCAGAGCTTGGCCTGCATGCGGCAGTGCTGACCCACGCGGACGTTGTCGGCCGCGGTGAGGTACTCGAACAACCGGATGTTCTGGAACGTGCGGGCGATCCCGAGCTTCGCGACCTCATGCGGCTTCGCCCCGGCGACGTCGCGTCCCTCGAACACCACACGTCCCTCGGTCGGCGGAAAGATCCCGGTGATGCCGTTGAAGAGCGTGGTCTTTCCCGCGCCGTTCGGTCCGATGAGAGCGAAGACCTCACCCGTCTGTACGTCGAAGGAGACGTCGTCAACGGCGACGAGCCCGCCGAATCGCTTCGTGACGTTCTCGATGCGAAGGATGGGAGCCGCGACCGCGGGTTCGGGCGGTTTGGGTTCCAGGGCAGTCGCTGTCATGACGCCGTCTCGGCGTTCATGTCGACGATGGTGGAGTCCTCCTGCGTGCCCTTCTTCAGCTCCTGGGTGCGGACACGGCTCGGGATGAGTCCCTGCGGCCGCAATAGCATCGTCAGCACCAGGATGAGGCCGAAGATCAGGAACTTGAGCCGCTGGACCTCCTGCGCGATGCCTGGGAATTCTCCGTTGGCGCGGTTCAGATCGTCGAGCCCGACGGATGTCGCCAGACTCGCGGCGTAGTCCGGCAGTGCCGGCAGGCCGATGAAGATCACCAGATAGATGAGCAGCGACCCGACCATCACCCCCGGGATGTTGCCCATGCCTCCGAGCACGACCATGACGAGGATCGTGATCGACACGGTGAAACCGAAGTTCTCCGGCGACACGAGCGACAGCTTCGCGCCGTAGAACGTGCCGGCGAAGCCGCTGAAGGCCGCGCCGATGGCGAAGGCCATGAGCTTCATCTGGACCGTGTTCACGCCCATCGCGGCCGCAGCCGTCTCGTCCTCTCGCACGGCCATCCACGCTCGCCCGATGCGCGAGCGGATGAGGTTGTTGACCAATATGACGCAGCCCGTGAGGAGCAGGACCATGATCACGTAGTACGCCATCGGGTCGATGATCTTGAACGGGGCCGCGATCGCGAGCGCGTCACCGGACCATGGTCCGTTGAGCCAGGCCGGGAGCTCGGGCGTGTCGAGAGCCGAGATCCCGTTCACACCGCTGGTCCATTCACTGAGATTCCTGAAGACCCTCGGCACGATCTCGCCGAAGCCGAGGGTCACGATGGCGAGGTAGTCACCCCGGAGGCGCAGGGTCGGGGCGCCGAGGATCATCCCGAAGAGCGCGGCCATGAACAGTCCGACGAGCAGCGCGATCCAGAAAGGGATGTGAAGCGTCGTGTCGAGCGGCGTGACCGCGAGGTGGTCGGAGGCGATGAACGCGTACGTGTACGCGCCGATCGCGAAGAACGCGGCGTAGCCGAGGTCGAGGAGACCGGCGAAGCCGACGACGACGTTCAGACCGATCGCCAGCAGCATGTACACGCCGGCGTCCGCCATGACCCCGATGAGGAAGCCGCCGTTTCCCCCGGAGATCGCCTGTGCGATGAACGGGAAGATGATGGCGCCGACACCGAAGAGGATGTACACGAGGCGGTTCGGGTTCTTGCGCGGATCCTCCGTCCAGAGCCGGCGCGCGCCGGCCACGAGCGTCGCCATGACTACTTTTCGGGCACGCGCATGCCGAGCAGGCCGGTGGGACGAAACACCAGCACGAGGATGAGGATCGCGAAGATGATCACCTGCGTCCAGGCCGAATCGAAATACCCGTCCCAGAACGAGCCAACGAGACCGATGACCAGGCCTCCGAGCGCGGCGCCCGGGATGTTGCCGATCCCGCCGAAGACCGCCGCGGTGAAGGCGAACAGCCCGGCGGAGAAGCCGAGGTCGAAGACCACGTTGTTGTAATAGAGCCCGAAGATCATCCCTCCGGCGGCCGCCAGCGCTGCGCCGATGAAGAACGTCGCCGAGATCGTGCGGTTGATGTCGATGCCCATGAGCTCCGCGGCGTCGCGGTCCTGGGCGGTCGCGCGCATCGCCTTGCCGAGCTTCGAGCGGTTGATGAAGAGCGCCAGGGCCGCGACGAGCACGACCGCGGTGACTACGACGATGAGATCCTTCACTCCGATGGTCGCGCCCTCGCTCAGCGTGATCTGGTCGGTGGGCAGGAGCTTGGGGTAGTGGAGGTTGAAGGGCCCCTTCCAGAGGAACATGAGGCCCTGCAGGACGAAGGACATCCCGACCGCGGTGATCAGCGGCGCCAGGCGAGGGGCCCGCCGTAGCGGCCGGTAGGCCACGCGCTCGATGCTGATGTTGACGAGGCCGCACGCGAGCATGGTCAGCACGAAGATCGCAAGGAGGGGCAACACGATCCCCGGGCCGGTCTGGCCCTCCTGGAGTCCGAGGATCGGCAGCAGGAACAGCGAGATGAACGCGCCGAGTGTGAAGACGTCACCATGGGCGAAGTTGATCAGCTCGACGATGCCGTAGACCATGGTGTAGCCGAGCGCGATCAGAGCGTAGATCGATCCGTTCGCGACGCCGAACGTCAGGATCTGGATGAAGTAGCTGGGCCCCCCGCCGACGACCTTCGTCAAAAGCAAGACCGCGAAGGCCGCGAGGATCAGGAAAAAGGCGAGGTCAAGGTACCGGCCGCGGGCGATGCGGAGAGAAGGGAGAGGGCGCACCCGCCCCCTCCCTGCTTCGCTGGTGATGTGCTACTGACCGACGCTGAACTGCTTCACGAACGTCCACTTGAGCGGGCTGCCATCCGTCTTGAAGATCGCCATCGTCGGGCTGGTCGGATCGCCGTTCGGATCGAAGGTGTAGGTGCCAGTGGCCAGCTTCAGGTTCTTGGTCTCGCTGACCGCCTTGCGCACCTGCTCGCGGGTCGGCATCTTGCCGCCGTTCGCGTCGATCGCGCGGCCGATCCCGTCGATGAGGATCTTGGCGCAGTCGTAGGCCGGGAACGTATACGAGCCGTTGTCGCTGGCCTTCGGGAACTTCGCCTTGAAGCCGTCGACGATGGCCTTTGCGTCCGGGTTCTGGGCGGCGTCAGCCGCGGCGACGGTGCCCAGCATGCCGGCCGCGTTATCGCCGGCGTCCTTGATGCATTGCTCGTTGACCCCACCATCGGGGGTCATGTACGGGACGTCGAAGATGCCTTTCATCTGCGTACGCGGGATGCAGACCTTCGTTCCACCGGTCGCGGCAGCGTAGACCGCCTGCGCGCCACCATTCTTCGCGTCGGTGAGGAACGGGCGCCAGTCGTTCGTCGTCTTCGTGTCGAAGTCCTGGCGCTTCACGACCTGGCCGCCCTTCTTCGTGAACTCGGCGGCGAATTTGTCGGCGACGCCCTTGCCGAAGGTCTCGTTGTCGCTCCAGACCGCGACCTTCGTGAACTTCAGTGTGTCGGTGAGGTAGTTAGCGGCAGCCGGCCCCTGGAAGGTGTCGGCGGCAGCGACGCGGAAGTAGTTGTTCGGACCGCCCGGGCGGAGTGCTGTCGGCTGGGGGTCGCAGTACGGGAACGTCTGGGTGAGGCACTCATTCGTGTTCGACGGGCTGATCTGCACGAAGTTCGCGCGGTTCGCCACCGGGATCTCGGCGCGGGCTACGTTCGAGTTGAACGGCCCCACCATGCCGAGGATCTTCGGCTCCGACAACATTTGATTGACGTTCTGCGCGCCCTTCTGGGGATCGTGAACGCCGTTCACCGAATCGTCGAACGGCTTGAAGACGAGCTTGAAGTTCTTGATGGTGCCGGTGGACTCCACGGCGTACTGCGCGCCGTTCTGGGTCGGCAGCCCGTCGGATGCGTCCGCGCCGGAGGTCGGAAGATCGCTGGCGATCCAGATCTCGCCCGCGGTCCCCGCCGCCGCGGATCCGGATGCCGGTGCGCCGCTCGCTCCGGTGGTGCCGCCTCCCGAGCACGCGGCCGCTACGATCGCGCCCGCCGCGATGAGAGACACAAAAGATAGCCAACGCCTGTGCATCTATTTCTCCTTCGCTTTCACTCGGGTGCGCGGCATCCCGAGCGCGCCGCCCGTTCGGCTGGCCTGAGACGGGAGCGTAGGTGGGTCCCCTACGCTCGTCAACGAATGCCCCTTCGCCTCCTCCGCGCCCCGGACGTCCATGCCGCCTGCGGGATCGGCGACGCCATCGCAGCGGTCTCGGCGGGCTTCGTCGCGCTCTCGGCCGGTCAAGCGGCCGCCCCTCTGCGGACAGCTGTCGATCTGCCGGAGGGTGCCGTCGTCCTGACCATGCCCGCGACCGCACACGGCCTCCCGTACTTCGCGGTAAAGGTCGTGAGCGTTACGCCGGCGAATCGGGGGCGCGGGCGCCCGCTCATCGGCGCGGTGGTGCTCCTCGGGGACGCCGCGACCGGCGAGGCGCTCGCGCTGCTCGAGGGCGGCGCGCTGACGGCGCTTCGAACGGGCGCCGCGGGAGGACTGGCGGCAGAGCTTCTCGCCAGGCCGGACGCTCATGTTGCCGCCCTCTTCGGGGCGGGAGCCCAGGGGCGCGAGCAGCTGCGCGCGCTGGTGTCGGTCCGCGGCATCCGGGACGTGCGCGTCGTGGCCCGCGACGCGGGACACGCCGAGACCCTTGTCCGCTGGGCCGCCGGGCGCGCAGAGCTGGGGTCGATCCGGATGCGATCGGCCACCGCGGACGATGCCGTCGCCGGCGCCGACGTCGTCGTGACCGCCACGACGAGCGCTGTTCCGGTGTTCGATGGCCGGAGGCTTTCACCCGGTGCGCACGTGACGGCGGTCGGGGCATTCACGCCCGACACGCGTGAACTCGACGTGGAGACCATGCGCGGGGCGACGGTCTTCGTGGACCACCTGACGAGCGCCCTGGCGGAGGCTGGGGAGCTCCGGGGCCTCGACCCCGCGGACCTGCGCGAGATCGGCGACGTCGCCGCTGGGCGCGTGGCGGGGCGTACGCGCCCCGAGGAGCGCACGGTGTTCAAGACCGTCGGCACCGCTATCCAGGATCTCTTTGTCGCGGCCACGATCTACGACCGAGCGCGCGTAATGGGTATCGGAGAGGAGCTGCGCTTCCCATAATCCTCGGACCGCGCCGGAGAGGGCGAGGGCTGTGATGATCCGCAAGGTCAGCCTCGAGCAGGCCCGGCGCATCGCCGTGCGCGCTCAGCTCCTCGACGGCTCCGCGCGCGGGGTCCTCGAGACCGTGCGCCGGCTCGGCTTTCTCCAGCTCGACCCCATCGCGACGGTCGCGACACCGCAGCAGCTCGTGCTCTGGAGCCGCCTTGGCCCTTTCGACACCGCCGAGCTGGATCGCCTCCTCTGGGTGGAGCGGAAGCTGTTCGAGTGGGACGCGTTCATATGGCCGATCGAGGCGCTGCCGCTCATCCGCGCGCGGATGCGGCGTCGCCGTACCGCGACCACCTATAGCTGGGAGCGTCGCGGCCAGGAATTCTTGAAACAGAACGCGCGCTTTCGCGGCTACGTTCTGCGCGAGCTGGATCGGCGCGGGCCGCTACTCTCGCGCGAGCTCGAGGATCGCTCGGTCCAAGGCCGTCGCGACCATCGCTGGTTCGGCACCCGGCACGTCGCCCAGATGCTCGAAGTCCTTCACGCCCGCGGCGAGTTGGCGGTCGTCGGGCGACGGTATGGGCAGCGTGTCTGGGACATCGCGCAGCGCTGGTACCCGGAGACCGAGGCGGTGCCGCTCCGGGAGGCGGAGCGGCTGCTCGCGGAGCAACGCTTCCGCGCGCTCGGGGTGAGGTTGGAGAAGGGCGAGTGGTTCGCACATCCGGAGGTGAGCGACACCCCGGTGCCCGAGCGGGTCACGCTCCTGTCGCCCTTCGATCGCCTGGTGTCCGACCGCGTTCGCGTGAAGGCACTGTTCGACTTCAGTTATCGACTCGAGATGTACGTTCCACCAGCGAGGCGCGAGTACGGCTACTACGTGCTCCCGATCCTGGTCGGCGACCGACTCGTGGGCCGTGTCGAGCCCCGATTCGACGCCAAGACGGGCATTCTCGAAGTGCTCGGTGCGTGGGGCGACACCTCCCGGCTGGACGAAGCCCTCGCGGGCCTCGCGTCGTTCCTCAGCACCAGGACCGGGGACCGCAACTCTGCGCGTCGGCCGCGACGGGGGGCCTCGGCCCGGCGCAGCTGAGCCGAGCGCAGTCCGCTCACGACAGCGTGCATCGGCGTGATCTCGCTGGTCTCGATATCGATGAAGCCGGCCTGCTCGAGCACTCGTCCACGTCCGAGCTGGCCGTGTTACCAAACCGCGGACGGACGCTTTGCCGATCGCGTTGATCGTCGCCGTGCCTACGGCGGCTCGCCGGCTAGGGATTCATCAACGCCAATGCCGGGCCGTCGTCAAGCTCACTTGTGAAGCACCTTCTTGCCGGTCGCGAGCAGCGCTTGTTCAGAGCCGTGGGCACGCCGCCACCCATCCCGCCGACCGTGTAGAACCATTCTCGACCGTCCCCCTGCGGAAGATGTAGTACCGGTCCGGGTAGTGCAGGCCGAGATACGCGGTACCTGGACCGGCAGCGGCTGGTCGAGCACGTAGCAGGCGAGGACGAGCGAGCGCGTCTCGTCTTCGAAGAGAAGGCTCGGGCTCGCCGGATCTCGCAGCTGGTCGATGGGATCGCCGGCATCACGCGAGGGAGCGCGAAGTTCAGCGCGAAGACTTGGGCGAGCGTCACGACGTTCAGGCCGAAGCGCGTCCCGCCGCCGCGCACGAGTCAGTCCCTAGGCGCGGACATCAGCTCGCTCGAAGCAGGGAATGCAGAGCGTGCGCTCCCCGAAGCGGCGCGTGCGTGTCTCCATCGTGGATTCACCGCAGTCCTCGCAGGTCAGCGAGCCGTGGATGCGCGCGGGTTGAGGAGGCCTCGTCGTCGTCGGCCCGACCCGGAAGAGTTCCTCCTCGGCACGGGCAAGGATGTCCGCAGTCCGGCGCGCCTGGACTTCCTGGAATCGCTCACGGTCGGCCACGCTCCCCTTCCCTGAGCGGACCCGCTTGCCGACCTCGTCGTCCGCCGGATCGCGCGGTCCCCACACGTCGGGGCGCGTGACGAGGCGGACGCCCTTGCCGTCGGAGCGGCGGTAGAAGGTGAACGCGTTCTTGCCAAAGTCCTTGTGGATGAGGTTGCCCTTCCCGAAGGTGCAACCCATGAGGGACTGGATCGCGTCGACGGCGCACATGTCCGTCTCGACGAGAGCGACGACCTCCTCGTCCTGCGCGTGCTCGCCGATCTCGCGCAGCCCGTACCGCGCCGCGCGCACCCCTATCGCGAGGCCGGGGCACATATGCCCGTGGAACGCCGCGGCCTGCCGGACGTCCGCATCCATAGCCGCACCTCCCCGCATCACCGCTGGATGCTAGCGGGGGGCGCGGAGCGACTCGAGAACCCTTCACGCGGTGCCGGCCACGCTCCCCTCACCACCATGCCAGCGGTACGCCGCCTCATGAGGTCCCCTCCGGAAGCGCGGCACCGCGCCGGGGTACCCCCCCGACGCGACGAGTGGCGGCGAACGAGCCGATCGCGATGAGGGCGAAGCCAAGCGCTATCCCGACCGTGAACGGCTCGTTGAGCAACAGGACACCGAGCGCGAGCGCCACCGCCGGGTTGAAGTAGGTGATGATCGTGGCGCGGATCGGCCCGACCTCCCCGATGAGCGCGAAGAACAGCATGAAGGCGAGCGCAGTGCAGACGACAGCGAGAATGCTGACGGAGAGCATCGCCTGCGGAGAGGGCGGTCGGGTCGGGATCTGCGCGATCGCCAGCGGCGCGTAGGCCACCGCCGTCAGCGCCAGTGAGGCGGCCACGACGCCGACGCTTGGCGTTCCCTGAAGGCGCCGGCTCACGATCATCGGGCCGATCGCGTAGCCGACCACCACGAGTGCCACCTCGGCCACCGCGATGAGGTCGTCGGTCGCGACGTCGAGCCCGACAACGAGCGCGACCCCCAGCAACCCCACCAGCAAGCCGCCCACGCGCCGGAGATCTGGCCGGTCATCACCCCCGACGATCCACACGAGCACCGCGCCAACGAGCGGGACACCGGCGATGAGCAGGCCGGCGAGCGAACTCGAGAGTCGCCTCTCCGCGTCCGCGAGGAGGATCCACGGAGCCGCGACCTCGACGAAGGTGTACGCCAGCACCCATCTCCATCGCGGGAGGAGCGGGGCGACATCGCCCCGCGCGACGGCCAGTGGCACAAGGATCGCGCCGGCGATCGTGGTGCGCATGAAGACGAGAGTCGCGGGCGTGAGCTCGGCGACAGCGACCTTGATCAGGAAATACGGGATCCCCCAGATGACCGCCATGGCCGCGAACAGAAGCCAGCCACGGCGGGTCACCCGCTCATTGTTGGAGACGGAGGGGCCCGCCGAAAGAGCGCTGAGTGATAACTCGCATGCATACGGCGATCGTGAGGTCGGACCTCATGGAGCGCGGTTCGAGCGAGAACGCGGTCTTCGCCCTGACGTGCACCCATCGCGCACCCCGGTGTGAACCCCACGGTGGACTCGACACCGCAGCCGACAGTCACGGCGTGAGTAGGTTGCCGCGACGCCGCCGGCCCGGCGAACGCGTTCGTCACCGGTCAGACAGGTGCGGCCAATGAGACGATCGCGCGAAGACGTCGACAGCCCGAGCGGCAAGGGTCGAGCGACCCCGTTTGCCTCACCCGCGCTGCCGGTCGACCTCACCGAGGAACTCGAGCACGAGTTCGTTGAATCGCTCCGGCTCCTCGAGCTGGATCATGTGGGCCACACCCCGGAATCCGACGAGTCGCGCGCCTGCCACGGACCCGGCGAGGTGCCGTCCGGAGGCGACACCTCTGGCCTCGTCGACCTCCCCGATCAGCACGAGGGTGGGCACGCGCACATCCGCGAGGCGCTCGGCCGCCGGCGGATCGAGTGGCCGCGGCTTCCCCTCCACTTTCTGTGCGTGGTAATTGGTGAAGATCCAGTCGCGCACCTTCCGGCGGAGCTGTCCGTCGACTCGCGTGGCTGGTTGACCCCATCCGTCGACCCAGACCTGGGTCTCCAGCTCGGCCAGCCGATCCCACTCCTTCCACTCCCAAAGACGGTCCATTTCCGCGGCGTACGCGGGCGCGGCGGGCCCATCCGGCAGCTGGGCCGTGTAGCCGCCTACGCCGCTGGCGACACTGACCAACGCGGCGGCGCGCCGCGGATACTCGATGACGAAGTCGAGCGCGGTGATGCCGCCTCGCGATTGGCCCACCACGTACGCGGGACCGCCATCGACGTGGTCGAGCACTGCTGCCGCGTCGGCGCGGTCCGAGAACTCGACATCCTCGGTCTCGGTACGCCCAAAGCCGCGCGCGTCGAAGCGGATGACCTGGTAACGCTCCGCGAACACGGGCGCCTGCTGGTCCCACATCCGCAGGCTGCCGAGGCCGCCGTGGATCAGCAGCAACGGATGGCCGGAGCCCTCGACCTCGTAGTAGATCTTCGCGCCGTTCGCCTTGACGAAACCGCTCTCACCCACAGCGACGGATGCTACTCGGCAGCGAACGGATGCCGGCCGGGCGGACCATTTCTCGTCTCCACCGACCGGAAGCATTCTGGCGCGAGGGCCATCGCCTCAGGTGGGCGGCTCGTCCGAGCGGCGGCCCAGCCCGCTGTCCGGCCAGACCCACCGCGTGATCTCTGGCGCGTCCTCACCATGCTCACGCGTGTACGCCCGGCACGCGAGCCGACTGTCCTGCATGAACTGCCGCACGTCCCCTGCCCGTTCACGCAGGCCCGGCACTCGATCGATCACATCCATTACCAGGTGGAATCGGTCGAGGTCGTTGAGCATGACCATGTCGAAGGGCGTCGTTGTCGTGCCTTCCTCTTTGTAGCCGCGGACGTGGAGGTTCGGCTGGTTCTTGCGCCGATAGGCCAGGCGGTGGATGAGCCAGGGATAGCCGTGGTAGGCGAAGATCACGGGCTTGTCCGTGGTAAAGAGGGCGTCGAAGTCGCCATCCGGCAAGCCGTGCGGGTGCTCGGTGTCCTGCTGAAGCCGCATGAGGTCGACGACGTTCACGACGCGCACGCGGACGTCGGGCAGATGGCGACGAAGGAGATCCGCCGCAGCGAGCGTCTCGAGCGTTGGCACGTCGCCACAGCAGGCCAGCACGACATCGGGTCCGGCGCCGTCTTCGTTGCCCGCCCACTCCCAGGTGCCGATACCTCGGGTGCAGTGGAGGATCGCCTGGTCCATCGAGAGCCAGTTCTGCTCCAACTGCTTCCCTGCCACGATCACATTGACGTAGTTGCGGCTGCGGAGGCAGTGGTCCGCGACGGACAGCAGCGTGTTGGCGTCAGGCGGCAGGTATACGCGGATGATCTCCGCCTTCTTGTTCGCGACGTGGTCGATGAACCCTGGGTCCTGGTGCGAGAAGCCGTTGTGATCCTGCCGCCAGACGTGCGATGAGAGCAGGTAGTTGAGCGAGGCGATCGGGCGGCGCCACGGAAGCGCTCGCGTGACCTTCAGCCATTTTGCGTGCTGGTTGAACATCGAGTCGACGATGTGGATGAATGCCTCGTAGCAGTTGAAGAGGCCGTGGCGGCCGGTGAGCAGATAGCCCTCGAGCCAGCCTTCGATCATCTGCTCCGACAGGACCTCCATGACCCGCCCGTGGGGCGCGATGTGCTCATCGGTAGGGAGGATCTCGTCACTGAAGACGCGATCCGTGACGTCGAACACGGCGCCCAGTCGATTCGACGTGGTCTCGTCGGGTCCGAGCAGACGGAAGCGATCCTGGTTGCGGGCGATCACATCGCGCAGAAAGGTCCCGAGGACGCGCGTCGGCTCCGCGGCGCTCGCTCCTGGCCCAGGGACCTCGACCGCGTACGAGCGGAAGTCCGGCATGTCAAGATCCTTTAGCCGTGCACCGCCGTTAGCGCGCGGGTTAGCGCCCATCCGACGATCGCCCGTCGGTGCGAGCGACGCGATCTCGGCCGCGAGCGAGCCGTTCTCGGGGAACAGCTCCTCGGGCCGGTACGAGCGCAACCAAGACTCGAGCACGGCCCGGTGCTCGGGGTTTGTCCGCGCCGCGTCGACCGGCACCTGGTGCGAACGCCAGGTGCCCTCGACGGGCTTACCGTCGACCGTCTTCGGTCCCGTCCAGCCCTTGGGCGTGCGCAACACGATCATCGGCGTCGGCTGCCTGCGCGCGTGGCCGGCGATGCGGGCTTCGTCGTTGACACGCCGGATCTCCGCCACCGCGCGATCGAGGGCCGCGGCCATCAACTGGTGCATCGCTGCGGGCTCGTCGCCCTCCACGAAGATCGGGGCGTGGCCATAACCCTCGAGCAGCGCCAGCAGCTCGCGTTGGGGCATGCGCGCGAACACGGCGGGGTTCGCGATCTTGTAGCCGTTCAGATGGAGGATCGGCAGCACTGCCCCGTCGTGGACGGGATCGAGGAACTTGTTCGAGTGCCATGACGCGGCGAGCGCCCCGGTCTCCGCCTCGCCGTCCCCGATCACGCAGCACACCAATAACGACGGATCGTCGAGCGCGGCGCCGTATGCGTGGGCCAGCGAGTAGCCAAGCTCGCCACCCTCGTGGATCGATCCGGGTACCTCGGCGGACACGTGGCTGGGCACGCCGCCGGGGAAGGAGAACTGGCGGAACAGCTTCGTCATGCCGGCGACGTCCCGCGACACATCCGGGTAGACCTCGCTGTATGTGCCCTCGAGGTACACGTTGGCCAGGAGCGCCGGGCCGCCGTGCCCGGGACCGGTGACGAAGATCGCGTCGAGGTCCCACTTCGTGATCGCGCGGTTCATGTGCGCGTATATGAAGTTGAGACCTGGTGTCGTACCCCAGTACCCGAGGAGCCGGGGCTTCACCTGCTCGGCCTGGAGCGGCTCGCGCAGGAGCGGGTTGCCGAGCAGATAGATCTGGCCCACCGCGAGGTAGTTCGCCGCTCGCCAGTACGCGTCGATGCGGCGGAGCTCGTCCGCGTCCAGCGGTGCCTCTCTCGCGGCGTTCGTCGTCGTTCCCATCTCATCTCCCCCACGCACGCGGAGCGGCCCGTGGCGTTGCGGCTACGCTCGGCGCATGCGAGGCCGCGTGCTCGTGCTGAATGCCGGCTCGTCGACGCTCAAGGCAAGTGTGCTGGACGGCGCGTCCGAGCACGCGGAGGCGAGTCTCACCATCCCGATGCGCGGCATCGAAGGCGTCAGCGAGGCGGTGCGCGGCGCGCTCGGTCGGATCGGAGCGGCGGGGATCGATCTTTCGACGGTCCACGCCGTCGGCCATCGCGTGGTCCACGGCGGGTCGCTGTTCACGCGGACCACGCTGATCGACGACGGCGTCGTCCATGGCATCCGCGACCTCGCGTGGCTCGCGCCGCTGCACAACCCCGTCGCCGCGAAGGTCATCGCGGCCGCGCGTGACGCGTTCCCCTCGATCCCGCACGCGGCGGCGTTCGATTCGGCGTTCCACTCGACGATGCCGGAAGAGGCGTACGTGTACGCGGTCCCGTACGAGTGGTACTCGCGGTGGGGATACCGGCGGTACGGGTTCCACGGACTTTCGGTCGCGTGGTCCGCCGAGCGCGCGACCGCGCTTTTGAGGCGGAAGGATCTCGGCCTGGTCGTCGCGCACCTCGGCGCGGGCTGTTCCGTGACGGCCGTGTGGCAGGGCCGCTCCGTCGGCACCTCGATGGGCATGACGCCGCTCGAAGGCCTCGTCATGGGGACGCGCGCTGGTTCGATCGACCCGGGCGTGCTCCTCGCCGCCCAGCGCGACCACGGGCTCGACCCCCGCGCGCTCGAAGACGCGCTGGAGCATCGATCGGGCCTCCTCGCGCTATCGGGCCGGACCCCCGAGATGCGGGATCTGCTGCCGCTCGCAGCCACCGACGACCGCGCCGCGCTCGCGCTCGCCGTGTTCGAGCGCTCCGCGGCCGCGGCGATCGCCGCAGCTGCGACCGCGCTCGCGCGCCTGGACGCCATCGTGTTCACGGGGGGTATTGGCGAGCACGCAGGGAGCGTGCGCGTCGGGATCGTGCGGCGCCTGGGGTCGATCGGCGTCCCCGCGATCGACGACACAACGGTCGGCGGCGATGACGTGCTCGTCGCGGACCCGGTCGCTCTTCTTGTCGTCGCCGCCCGGGAGGATGTGGTGATCGCGCGCGACGTGGCGGCGCTGCGGACGTGACGACGGCGCGGAGCACGCTCGGCCTGGCCCTCCCGCTGGCGATCCCGGTCTTTCTGTTCGGGACGATCTATGGCGCGACCGCCGGGGACTCATGGGCCCTGCGCTCGCGCTCGCGTCATCCGCATTCGTGTTCTCCGGCGCCGTCCAGGCCACGATCGGCCTTCTCGCGGCAGGTGGCTCGCCCGCGGTCATCGTGCTTACGGCGATCCTGCTGAACGCACGGCATGTCCTGCTCGGCGGGGTGCTGCGGCCGCGCGTCGGCGGCTCGCTGCCGCGCCGGCTCGCCATCGCGTGGTTCCTGATCGATGAGGCGACGGCCCTTGCGCTGGCGCGTCCCGAGCGCCCCGTCGCGACCCTCCTGACGGTGACGCGGCACCAGGCGCGTCCGATCCAGAAGGATCCGGGCGCGATCTCGTTAAGCTCCGCGCACTTGCGCTCGACGACCAATGACCCTGTCCCTCGGGCGAAGACGCAGCTCGCTGGCGAGCAGCACACCACGAGCCTCGCCGCGCCCTCGAACGAGATGTCGTGGATCTGTGGCCCTGTGCTCGAGTCGTACGCGCCACTCTTCAGCGCTTCCACGATCCTCGGGGCCGTTACTTCTGGCGAAGCACCATGGATGCTGACGTGCTGCACGTGCACGTCCGCCGCGCGTCGGAATGGACCCCGATCGTCCGGAACCGGTAGGCCGCGTCCAGAGCGAGCCGTGCGGAGGTCCGGACTCCCACGAAGCGGTCACGGCGCCTGCGGGCTCGTCGAGGACCGCCTGGGCAACGCGCGTCTCCGGGTGAAAGGGCAACAGGGCGCGGTCGCGCGAGGGGTCAGCGCAGCTGAGGATCGAGCGCGTCGCGCAGACCATCGCCCAGCAGATTGAATCCCAGGACGGCGATCATGATCGCCAGGCCGGGGAACACCGCGAGGTGCGTCGCGAACTCGAGGTACTGCCTCCCTTCGTTCAGCATCACGCCCCATGACGGCGCCGGAGGCTGCGCCGAGAGGCCGAGGAACGAGAGCGCACCCTCCGTGAGCACGGCCCACGAGAGCGCGAGGCTCGTCTGCACGATAAGCGTCGACACGAGGTTGGGCACGATGTGCCGCACGACGATCCGTGTTCGCGTCGCGCCGACGGACCGTGCGGCCTCGATGAAGTCACGCGCCTTGAGCGCGAGCACAGGGCCACGCACGACCCGGGCGAAGATCGGCGTATAAACGACTGCGATCGCAAGGATCACATTCCGCGGACCGGGACCGAGCGCGGCCACGATCCCGAGCGCGAGCAGGATCGCGGGAAATGCGAAGAACACATCAAGCACCCGGCCGATCCCGAAGTCCCAACCGCCGCCGAGGTATCCCGAGACCAAGCCAAGTGTTCCTCCCACTACGACCGCGGCACCGACCGAGAGAAGGGCGACCTGGACGGAGAGGCTCGCGCCGAACAGGATCCTGCTGAGGAGGTCCCGCCCGAGTGCGTCGGTCCCGAGAGGGAATACTGATGTCGGTGCCGCCAGGCGCTGCGTCGAAGGGAGCAGCGGATCGCGTAGCGGTAGGAACCCCACGATCAGCGCGACGCCGACGTAGACGAGGACCAGCACGAGCCCGAGCATGGCCACCGGCTCCCTCGCGATGGCCGCGACGACCCCGGCCAGGCCGAACGGGCGGCTCGGCACGCTACGCGAGTCGGATCCGGGGATCCAGGTAGCCATAGAGCAGGTCCACGATGATGTTGACGATCACGAACAGGATGGCGATCGCGAGCACCGCACCCTGGACGAGCGCGTAGTCCCGTTGCACGATCGCCGTCAGGAGCATCCGCCCAAGGCCCGGGATGGAGAAGATCTCCTCGACGACCACGGCTCCGCCGAGCAGCTGTCCCACTTGGATACCCAACAGCGTGACGACGACGATCAGCCCATTCTTGAGGACGTGACGCCGCATGATCAGGGACGGCCCGAGGCCCTTCGCGCGCGCCGTGCGCACGTAGTCCGCGCTGAGCACGTCGAGCATGGCTGAGCGGGTCATGCGCATCGTCGCCGCGGCTAGGCCGAGTCCGAGCGTGATCGCGGGAAATATCAACAACCGGAGATTCCCGAGCGGATCGCCCGAGAAGTCCACATAGCCGCCGGTGTTCGGGAGCCATCGCAGGTAGAGGGAGAAGAGAACGATCACGAGCGTTCCCAGCCAGAAGGATGGCAGCGAGAGGCCGACGAGCCCGCCGATGCGCGCGGCGACGTCGAGGCGCGTCCGCGGGCGCACCGCGGACATCAATCCGAGCGGGATGCCGATCGCGATCGCGATGAGCGTTGCCGCGACCGCGAGCTCGAGCGTCGCGGGCAATCGCTCGGCGATCTCGACCAGGACCGGGCGTCCCGTGCGGATGGAATAGCCGGCGTCGCCGTGGACGAGGGAGCTCACCCAGTTCCAGTACTGGGCCGGTACTGGCTGATCGAGACCGAAGTAAGCGCGAAGGCTCGCGAGCTGGTCGGGTGTCAGCGCCGTCGACGTGCCGAGCCGCGCGGCGATCGCGTCACCCGGGATCAGCCGAATGAACAGGAACGTCAGGAGCGACACTCCGAAGAGTGTCGGGATCGCGCCGATCAGCCGCACCGCCAGGTACCGGCTCACGGTCCGTGCGGCGGCGGGCGGTAGGGCCTCCCGCCGCCTCTACCTACTTGTCCAGCCAGGTCTGCCGCAGGTAGATGATCGAGCCGGTCGGAAGGTGGATGAACCCCTTCGTCGTCGGCAGCGTCGCGTTGTAGTCGCGTCCGACGTAGAGCCAGATGAAGGGCACGCCGTTCACGAGCTCCTTCTGGGCGGACGTGTAGAGCTCCTTGCGCTTGGCCACGTCCGCCGTGGCGCGCGCGGCCTTGATGGCGTCACTCGAGACCTGGTTCTTGTAGCTCGTCACGAAGTTCAGGTTCCCGTCGTCGGTGAAGTACCGGAAGATGTAGAAGTCGGGATCCGGGCCTCCCCCGTTGAGGCCCGGAGCCATGTCGAAGTCCGCCTTGAGCCAGCGGTCGACCCACTGCGTGAATTCGAGCGTCTCGATCTTCATGGTCACGCCGATCTCGGCGAGTTGTGCCTGCACGAGCTGCGCGACGTCCTTCGCGTACGCGGGCTCTGTTGTCTGCGTGAGCATCGTGAACGAGACCGGGCCGACGTTGGCTTCCTGGAGGAGCTGCTTCGCCTTGGCGACGTCGCGGGTGTACAGCGGGTACTCCGACGTCGGGAGCGCGTAGTTGGTGAGCGCGGGCGCGACCGGACCCGTAACCTCCCCCTCACCGAAGGCGACCGCGTCGATGATCGCCTTGCGGTCGATCGCGTACGCGATCGCCTGGCGCACCTTCAGGTTGTCGAAGGGCTTGCGCTTGGTGTTCACGAACAGGAGGTTGTAGCTGAGGCTGGGCTTGGCGGAGAGCGTGATGCCCGTCTCGGTGCGCAGCGTCCGCGCGACCTTCGCGTCGACGACGATCGCCATGTCGGCGGCCTTCGTGCGAAGCGCAGCAGCGAGCCCGGTCTCGTCCGGGACGACGTTGATGCGGACGGCGTCGAGGTACGGCTGACCGGCCACGTAGTAATCCCGGTTCGCATCGAGGCGCATGAAGTTGTCCGGGACCCACTCAGCGAGCCTGAACGGACCGCTGCCGATCGCCGCCTCCTTCTTCGACAGGTCGGCATTGGCCTCGCCGATCTTCTTCGAGACGATGCCGGTGTTCGGATGCGCCATATACGCGATAAGCGCGGCGTTCGGCGTCTTGAGATCGAACACGACGGTCGAGTCGTCCGGCGCGGTGACGCTGCTCACGTCGCCGAAGAACGACCTCGCGACGGCGGCGTTCTTCGAGTCGATGATCCGGTCGAACGTGTACTTCACGTCCGCGCTCGTGAGCGGGTCGCCGTTGTGGAACTTGACGCCCTTCCGCAGCTTGACCGTGACCTGTTTTCCGTCGGCCGAGGTCGTGGGCATCGACTCCGCCAGGTCGGGCTGCACGGCGAGGTTCTCGTCGAGCCGCATGAGGTAGCTGTAGACGAGCTCGAAGACGCGCGCTGAGGTGAACGCCGGCACCTTGTGTGGGTCGAGGTTCGTCACCTCGCCGGCGCGCGCGAGGACGAGCGTCCCGCCCTTCTTTGGCTGGCCGCCGCCGCTGCCTGCCACCGGAGCCGGGGCGGCGGTCGGCGCGCATGCGGCGACGATCGTCGCCAGGACCAGGATCAGGACGCCGACGGATCTGACTCGCCCCGACATCGGTCTCCCCTCCCCCGTTGATCGCGCGGACACTAGCACCGCGCGGATCCCGGACACCGCCCTCAGCCCTCGGATCGCGTCATCCCGACGCCTTCGACGGACAACAGTAGGCATCCTTCGTGGACGACGGCACGGTGCCGTTCGCCCGAGGCGATGAGGATGCCCTCGCCGGGCCGCGCGGTCAGCGGTCCCGCTTCGAACTCGACGACGAGCTCCCCGCGCACGACCAGCAGGAACTCGTCGCTATCCTGCGAGTGCCACGCCCCATCGAGGCGGCCAGCGCCCGCGTGCAGCACGACACGTCCGTTGACGACCCCCAGCTCCGTGTTAGTCCACGCCGGTGGCGCCTCCAGTGGTGCCGGGTCGGTGGCGAGGGCCGCTCCCAGCCCGATCTTCCTGCCCATCAGCGCGCGGTCGAGGCTATACGCCCGGCGAATGGACGTACCCGAGGTGCTACAGGCTCACGCGCCCCGCGGCGACCATCACCGCGAGCGCGTCGGCCGTGACCCATTCGTTCATCCGCGAGCGGCCAGTTCCGCCCCAACTCACGAAGTCCGCGTTCGACACCAGGGCTCCGCGGCTCACCGTGTAGTAGCGCCTGTCGGCTGCCCATCCTCCGTCCGCCAGACGCTCTTCCTCGAGGAGGTCGAGCGCATCGGCGCAGCGCGGGTCCGTGATCTGACGATGTCGGCCATCGCGGTCAGCCCAGCGAGTATGTCGTAGTGCCAGTAATGCGGGTAGTGAAGCGCGACGAAGTCCGCGTGCATCACTCTCCCATCGGAGATCCGTTTGAAGAGCCGACGCCCGAGAAAGACCTCCGCCGCCTTCTTCACGGCACTCGCCGCGGCACGATGCTTCTTGTCCCGCGCGTGCGCCGCGAGTCCGAGCATCGGGAGCCACGTCTCGTTGAAGGACGACGTGTGCGCGCTCGGGTCTCGGTCGCAGTTCCAGCCTCCGTCGGGCCACTGCGAGTGCGGGAGCCTCTCCACCAGCACGTCGGCCTGCTCGTCGGCGATACCGAGGATGCGGACGGAGCGCAGCGCGCTTCCCTGCTGCGAGGCACAGCGGCGGTGGCGCCCCTCCATGACCGGCACGCCGCGCTGCCTGTAGGCGGCGGCCTTCGTCTTCGCCTCGAAATCGTGGAAGTAGCGCGCGTCGCTCCAGAACCCCACCACCCGATCGCGGATCGGATGAAGGCTCGCGTCGCCTGGCGGGTAGCCGAGGTCGGCCAGAGCCGCGAGGACCCAGTGAAGGCCCTGCCACTTGTAATAGACCTGCCGCGCGGTGCCCGGCCTGCCGAGCTGCGTACGCCGCGAGAGGAGCGCTCGGACCCTCGAAGACGCACGGATCTCCTCGCGCAGCGCGAGGATGGCGCGCGACCGCGGGTCCTCGCCGAGGACTCGCACGCGCGTCTTCCACCGGATCGAAGGCTCGGCAGAGCCGAGCAGCGTGCGAATCAGGTCACCTGGCACGCGCCAGAGCGTAGCCGCGGAGTCGGCCTCGATCGCGAGGCGACGCCGAGCCCCGGCGGTGCTAGGACAAGACCTCGGATAACGCATCGAGCCGCTCGGCCCACCAGGCCTTCTTCTCATCCGAAACCGACTTGTTCGGCAGCTTGGTGTGCGAGAGCGCCACCATGCTTTTCGCGTCGCCTTTCGCGGTGAAGCCGATCTCCACGACCGTTCCGTCGGCCATCTTCATGCTCATCCGCCTGTTGGGGCTCGCGGATCGCACCTCGACCGTATCGGGGAGCCAGCGCTTACGCATCCGCGCGTTCGTGAACGCGCGGTACAGCGTCGAGATAGCGACCGGCACCGTGCGGCTCTTGGTCGCGGATCCGCTCGTAGCCCACGGTGACCGTCTGACTCCACCAATTCGGCGTGCCGAGGGAAACGACGTACTGCGCGATCTCGCCGTGGGGCTTCTCGGCGGCTTTCTGGGCATCGAGGATCTTCAGCCATTCGGCCCAATCGCGACCGGTCTGCTTCTTCATGACGGCGTCGGTCCTGCCGGCGATCTCGGAGTAGTTCGGAGCGGGCTCCTTCTTGCGGACGATCTGCGCGCGGGCGGCGGTGTACGCCTCGCCGGTCCTCTCCTTGCGGGAGCGAACGAGCCGCTTGAGGTCCTTCTGCTTCGGCATCACGTTTTCCTTCGTTCATGCGCCGCAGGCGGAGCCTCCCCAGCAGCGCCGCCCTCGGCACGAAGGTCCGTCACACCGATCCGGGAGT
>JBBQVQ010000009.1:0-70502 GCA_038211425.1 Candidatus Limnocylindria bacterium
GTACTCCTTGCGGACCTTGCCGTTGAACGCGCTGATGTCGTTGTCGGTGAACGTCTCGACGACGCGCCAACCCTTGCGCTCTGCGAGCGCCGCGCAGTCGGCTTGCTGGCGCGCCACGCCGGCCGCTTCGCCGGTCGGGTCCGAGGAGATCCGGGAGTAGATCGCGGCCGCTTTGACCATTCGCACCTATCGTAGCATGAGGTCATCGAACGTCGTGTCGCTCGAGCGCGAACCGATGCCTCCGACGAAGATGATCAGCTCACGCTTCGGGGTCGCCGACGCCGGCCGGCGGCCCACCTCCGCTCCGACGTCCACGGGGCGCAGCACGGTCCGGAGCGGTCCCTCGTCGGCATTCGCGATCGTGGTAGCGGCGGCCGAAAGCGTTGCCAACGCCGCGAGCCCCGCCGCAAGACCGGCTCGGATGGACATCGCCCCGCACTCTCATCGCGCGGTTCGCGCGCGGGAAGGGGACACCCGGTCGGTACGCCGGTACCAGTACGGCGCTCAGCGCCGCGAGCGGGCGACCTCCGAAGCGCTCTGCCGGGCGGCATGCTCCTCGCGATCATCGAGCGGCGCGAGGTCGACCGGGCCGTGGCGGCGCTCGAGGCCCCATCCGATGAGGCGGTCGGCGAGCCAGGGATTCTTGGGCAGCACCGATCCGTGGAGATAGCAGCCGATGACCCTGCCCTGGACCGCGCCCTCCGTCCGGTCCTCGCCGTTGTTGCCGTGGCCGACGACGACGCGCCCGAGCGGGCGCGCTGCGGCGCCGAGGTAGGTGCGCCCGGAATGATTCTCGAAGCCGATGAGCGGACCCCCGGGCCCGTCGACGAGCAGGTTGCCGACGAATCGGCGCCGTCCCGCGCGGGTCGTGGCGTCGATGACGGCCAGCCCCGGGATCGCCGGCCCCTCCTCCGGGACGTACTCGCGGCCGAGCAGCTGGTATCCGCCGCACACCGAGAGCGCCGTCGCCCCCGCCTCGAGCGAGCGCCGAAGCGCGGCGCCGTTCGGTCCGGCGAGGTCGCGGCTCACCACGTCCTGTCCTTGGTCCTGTCCGCCGCCGAAGAACCACACGTCGGGCCACTCCGCATCGAAGCGCTCGCCCGCGGTGAAGGCACGAACCTCCGCATCGATCCCCCGCCACCGCGCGCGCTGCACCAGCGTCAGAACGTTCCCGCGGTCGCCGTAGATCGACATGAGGTCCGGGTAGAGGTGCCCGATGCGCAGGTCGGGCATCGCGTCCATTCTCAGTTCTCCCAGAAGCGGCCGACGTGACCCAGGTCGGCGAGCGTGCCCCGCAGCGCGAGCATCGCCGTGTACGTCGCGAGGACCACGATCTCGGATCCGACAGGCGCGTCGACGAGGGATCGCGCGATCGCGCCGCGCCATCCCTCGACGACCGTCACGCGGTCGCGCGGAACGCCCGCGTACTTGAGGCGGAGCGCGAGGTCGCGGGCGCGCAGTCCGGTGACGACGGCGCTGTCGAGGGCGGGCGCGAGCGATTCGAAGTCCGCGTCCCAGATCCACGAAACGTCCCGGCCATCCGCGTCGCGGTCGTTCAGCGCGGCGAGGAGTCGCGGCCGGCGGCCGGTCTCGAGCAGCGCCGCGATGGCGGCGTTGAACCCGGCCGGGTTCTTCACGAGCACCAGCCGCAGCGTCCGTCCCTCCGCCCGGACGACCTCGAGCCGCCCGAAGGCGGGACGGAAAGCGGCGAGGGCACCGGACGCGGTCGCCAGCGCGATGTCGAGAGCGCGCGCGACCGCGAGCGCCGCGAGCGCGTTGTACGCGTTGTACAGGCCGGGGAGCGGGACGCGCACCGCCGCCGCGTCGCCCTCGGTCGCCCCGCGCAACCGGATCTCGCTCCCCTCGGGCCCGAGAGTGACTCGCGCCGCGGCGACGTCGCGCGGCGGCCGCGCCAGGCCGCACGACGGACAAGACCAGTCGCCGACATGGGCCAGCACGATCCTCCGGTATCCGAGAGGCTGGCCGCAGCGCGGGCATCGCGTCGCGTCGCTGATCGCCTGCGGCACGGTGCCGCCGACGGAGGGGTCGTCGACGCCGAAGGTGAGTACCGGCCCGCGACGACCGAGGGCCATCGACGCGACGATCGGATCGTCGGCGTTCAGAACGACGACGGTGTCCTCGGGCAGGGCTCGGAGCGCGGCGCCGATCCGCCGGGCGAGGGCGTCGATCTCGTGGAAGCGGTCGAGCTGGTCGCGGAACAGGTTCGTGACGAGCACCGCGCGCGGGCGGAGCCGCCGCAGGACGCGGGGGAGAGACGCCTCGTCCACCTCGAAGATCCCAACGTCGCCACGAGGCTCGCCCCGCCACGTGGCGTCACCGAGCAGCGCGGCCGCGATCCCTCGGTCGAGGTTCGACCCGGAGCGGTTGTGGACGGTGGCCCACCCCTCCGCACGCGTGATGTCCGCGATCATCCGCGCGCACGTCGTCTTGCCATTCGTTCCGCTGACGCACACCGCGCCGTGAGGCAGCGCGTCCGACAGCCGCCCGACCAGTCCCGGGTCGACGGCGAGAGCCAGCAGGCCGGGTAGCGTCGTCGCGCCGCGCCCGGACACGCGCAGGACCGAGCGCGCGATCTTCCCGGTGGCGACGGCGAGGGCGGCGCGTGCGGCCGGCATTCGCCGAAGCGTATCGAGCCCCGCGGCGGTCGCTACGCGGTCGCGGCCTGCACTTCTACCAACAGCGACTCGAGCTCCTCCACGGCTCGGCCGAGTCGCAGGGCCACGGCCTTGGCAGCCTCCACGTCGGTGGCCGGCGGCTCGAGCGCACCCTGTGACTCCAGGCGCGCGAGCCGCGCCACCGCCCGGCGAAGTCGCGCGAGGCTGAGCACCGCCGGGAGCGCGCGCCGAAGCCGGCCGACCCGCTCCTCGAGGTGCTCGAGGCGGACGCGCAGCTCCTTCTCGAGGTGGTCGCCGTCCAGGCCGTCGAGGCGGCCGATCTCGCCCGAGATCGACTCGAGGTCGCGCTGGACGACCTGGTGCGCCCGCTCCAGCGAGTAGCCCTTTTCGAGCGCCTGCCGGATTCGGATCACCTTTTCGAGCGCGAACACGTCGTAGTCGTGATCGCCGTCGTTCGACGGTTTGACGAGGCCCTTCTTCGTCCAGTAGATGAGCTGGCGAGGCGTCACATTGCAGACGCGAGCGGCCTCCGCCGCGGATAGGCGCAGGCGCGCGATGACCTCTCCGTCATTGGCGACCAGGACCTGAGCGAGCGCGTCACGACCTTCGAGCTCCGCCATCAAATGCATCTCCCCAAGCTGCGCGCGAGCCGCGATTGTCCGCGTCCGGGGCCGAGCTTGTCAAGAAGCCGAACAGGTGATGGGCGGGTGACCAACGGCGGGCCCCCCATTACCCGGCCCCGGCGCGTACCTCCCCGATGTCCTGGCGATACGCGATCTTCACCGAGGCGTGGAACCGCGTGAGCTTTGCCCCGTCGAGGTCCGCCCACAGGCGGGCGACCTCGACGCCGATCGGCCGCGGGACCTCGCTGCGGACCGACCTCACCGCGGCGGCGACCGCAGCCTCCCAGCCCCGTGGCGAGGAGCCGGTCGCCTCGAGGAGGCGGACGACGCCGGCTCCGGAGCGGAGGCTACGGCGTGGACGTGGCGGCACCCGAGTCCTCGCTGCGGCGGCCGCGTCCCCGGCGGCGCTCGCCGCCGTTGGCGGGTGCGCCGCTCGTCTCGATCGGAGGCATCCCGGCGATCCCGAGGACGTCGTTCACGATCGACTCCAGGCGCCGACGGAGCATGGCGCGCGTGTCGTGGCCCGGGCGCGGCGCGATGAGCACCCCGGTCGCGAGGCCGATCAGGAAGAAGCGGAGCGCGGTGTTGATGTGGCCGAACACGTCGTGACCTCCAAACGAGAAGTGAGGCTGTGACACCCCGTAGCGATCAGCGTCCCTTGGGAGGGTACCCCTCGAGGCCGTACTCCTTGATCTTCGCGTACAGCAGCCGCCGGTAGATCCCCAGCATTTCGGCTGCCTTGGACCTGTTGCCGCCCGCGTCCCGCAGGGCTTTCATGATGAGGTCCTTCTCGAACTGTGCGACCGACTTCTTGAAGAACGATCTGTCGCCGCCGACATCATCACCCTCGTCATCGTGGTCGGCGCCGTCGTGGTCCCCGAACGGCAGCTCGCGGCTCGTGATGATCTGGCCCCGCGAAAGCACCACCGCCCGCTCCACGACGTTCTCCAGCTCCCGCACGTTGCCGGGCCAGTCGTACTCCATGAGGCGGCGCAGCGCCTCCTCGCTGATCGCGGCGGGCTGCGCGGTCGCGCTGTACCGGTGCTTCGCCAGGAAGTGCTCCACCAGTGCCGGAATGTCCCCCTTGCGCTCGCGGAGCGGCGGCATGTGGATGTTGATGACGTTGAGCCGGTAGTAGAGATCGTCGCGGAACTTGTGCTGCTCGACGAGCTTGCCGAGCTCCTTGTTCGTCGCGCACACGATGCGGATGTCGACCTTGATCGCGAGGGACGAGCCGATGCGCTCGATCTTTCGCTCCTGCAGCACGCGAAGCAGCTTGGTCTGGGTCGCAACGCTCATCTCGGCGATCTCGTCGAGGAAGATCGTCCCCTTGTCGGCCAGCTCGAAGCGCCCACGCCGCTGGGTCATCGCACCGGTGAACGACCCCTTCTCGTGGCCGAAGAGCTCGGCCTCCAGGAGCGTCTCGGGCAGCGCCGCGCAGGACACCTTTACCATCGGCCCTGACCGCCGGTTCGAGTTGTAGTGGAGCGCCTCGGCGACGAGCTCCTTTCCGGTCCCGCTCTCGCCCGTGATGAGCACCGTCGCGTCCGCCTTGGCGACCTTTCCGATCGTCTTGTAGACCTCCTGCATGGCGGGCGAGTTGCCGACGATCCGCTCGGTCTGAACGAGCGAGCTGATCTCGTCGCGGAGCACCTCGACCTCCGCCGTCAGGTCCTGGTATTGGAGGACGCGGCGCACGGTGTGCGAGATCTTGTCGAGCTCGAAGGGCTTGGTGATGTAGTCGAAGGCCCCGAGCTCCATCGCCCGGATCGCGGCGTTGGAGCTTCCGAACGCCGTCATGATCAGCACGGCGGTCGCGGGAGAGCTCGCCTTCAGGCGAGACAGCGCCTCGATGCCGTCGAGCTCGGGCATGCGGACGTCCATGATCACGAGGTTCGGGCTTGAGGCCTTGACCTTCTCGACGACCTCCACCCCTGTGGACGCTTCCAGTACGCTGAAGCCCTCGTCCGTCAGCAGCTGGCGAAGCAGCGACCGGATCGATGAATCGTCGTCGGCGACGATGATCGTCTTCTGCGACACGTTCGTACGGTTCCTTCCCACACTTTGCTCGGGCTGCTCGGATGGGCCCGCGCTCCCCGCCCCGGTGGCAAGTGTGTGTGTCCAGAAACGTACATGTCAAGCCGGGCTCCGGACGTCCGCGAGGCGAGCGGCCAATTGACGAGCCGGGCGGGCGGTCCGGGCTACAGCCGCTCGTAACGGGCGACGTCGAGAACGAAGACCGTCGCGCCGCCGAAGGTGACCTCGACCGGGTACGGCATGTAGAACTCCCCGGGCTCCATGATCGGCGGCATCGGGTTGATGTACTGGCTGCGCGAATGACAGGTCTCCCGGATGACGCCCAGCACCTCATCGACCTGCGGCTCCTCGACGCCGACGAGCACCGTCGCGTGGTTCTGCTTCAGGAATCCGCCCGTGGAGTGAAGGCGCGTGACGCGGTACTCCCTGTCGGTCAGGGCGTCCACGAGCGTCCCGGCGTCTTCCGAGTGCACGATCGCGAACACCAGCTTCATGTCGCGCGGGGAGTGTACGCGTGGCGCTGCGCCAGTAGGCGCTCGACCTCGCCACGGATCTCGTTCGCGATCGCCTCGACCGGCCGGTCGCCATCGAGGACGACGAAACGCCCCGGCTCGGCGCTCGCGAGCCGCAGGTAGCCGTCACGGAGCCGCTCGTGGAAGGCCATGCCGTCCGACTCGAAGCGATCCCACCGCCGTCCAGCGGCACGTTCGCTGGAGCGGCGCAGCCCCACCTCCGCCGGGATGTCGAGCAGGAAGGTGCGATCGGGCCGCGAGCCGCCGACGGCGAAGCGCGTGACCGCCGCGATGCCGTCCTGATCCGCCCCGTGGCCATAGCCCTGGTAGACGGTCGTCGAGTCGAAGAACCTGTCGGTGATGACGATGGCGCCCCGAGCGAGCGCGGGATCGATGACCTCGCGCACGAGCTGCGCGCGCGCCGCGCTGAACAGAAGTACCTGCGTCTCAGGATGCAGGCGCAGCTCGACGGCATGCAGCACGATCTCGCGCACGCGCTCGCCGGTCGCCGTCCCGCCGGGCTCGCGGGTCAGGATCACCTCATGGCCGGCCTCCCGCAGCCACGCCTCGAGCGACCGTGCCTGTAGCGATTTTCCGGACGCCTCTCCGCCTTCGAGGGAGACGAACAGCCCGGGGCTCAAGAGCGCGAAACGTGGACGCGCCGGTACGGCTCCTGCCCGAGGCTTCGCGAGGACAGGCTCGCATCCTCCACCAGCTCGTGCTGCATGCGGCGGACATACGCGTTCTGCGGCGACAGCTCGACCTCGTCGCTCTGCCCACCAGCCACGGCGTCAATGGCCTCGCGCGCCTCATCGAGCGCGTGGTCCTCGGGTGGCCGGCGCAGCTCGAACACGCTCGACAACGCGGTCGCGATCTGCGACGAGGAGTTGCTGCGCGCGACGTAGATCGGGATCCCCGCGGACTCCGCGTTGCGCAGCCGCGGCGTCTTGCGGCGGTAGTAGTTCTTGAGCGTGAGGACGACGTCGGCCTGCTCGGGCTCGCGGACGATGGCCACGGGGAGCCCGAGTCCGCGCGACGCCTCCTCCACGCGGCTCCATGAGAGACCGAAGGGATAGACGCGCACGAACTCGCGATCGGCGGTCGGCGCGCCGAGGCGCGAGGTCACGCGGCGCTCGACCGTCTCGGGAGGCCGCCGTACCGGCCCCGACTCCGCGCTGACCGCCACCTCGCCCGTCGGCACCCGCTCGCGGATCTGCGGCGACACCGGCATGCCGAGGAGCACGGCGTCGACCGTTTGCGCGACGTCGTGGTAGATCGCGACGCGCTGGTACGCCTGGATCTCGACGAGGACGTGGAACGTGGGCGGCGCCTTCCGCTCGAGTACCGACTTCTGCGTCCCCCGCCGGCGCGCCTCCTCGTCCGAGAGGGTGACCGTCTGGATCCCGCCGACGAGGTCAGAGAGCGTCGGGTTGAGCATGAGGTTCTCGAGCGTGTTGCCGTGCGCGGTCGCGACCAGCTGCACGCCGCGCTCGGCGATCGTGCGCGCTGCCGCGGCCTCCTGCTCCGTCCCGATCTCGTCGATCACCACCACCTCCGGCATGTGGTTCTCGACGGCCTCGATCATCACCGCGTGCTGGAGGGACGGGGTCGCGACCTGCATTCGCCGCGCGCGGCCGATGCCGGGGTGCGGGATGTCGCCGTCGCCCGCGATCTCGTTCGAGGTGTCCACGATGACCACCCGCTTGCCAAGGTCGTCCGCGAGCACGCGCGCGACCTCGCGGAGCAGCGTCGTCTTTCCGACGCCCGGACGTCCGAGCAGCAGGATGCTCTTCCCCGCCTCGACGACGTCGCGGATGATCTCCATCGTGCCGTAGACGGCGCGACCGACGCGCAGCGTGACGCCGACGACCTTGCCGGCGCGGTTCCGCAGCGCGCTGATGCGGTGCAGGGTCCTCTCGATGCCCGCGCGGTTGTCGCCGCCGAACTGGCCGATGTGCGCGATGACGTAGGCGAGGTCCTCCGCGCTGACCTCGCGGCGCGCGAGCAGCTCCTCGCGACGGGCGAAACGCGCCTCGGGCCGGCGGCCGAGGTCCATCACGATCTCGAGAAGGCCGTCGAGGCCGTCGAGTGCCCGCACGCGCTGGACGATGTCGGGGGGAAGAGCGCCGAGCAGCGCGTCCAGGTCGTCGGTCTGATCGAACGTCTCTGCCACGGTCATCTCACCACCGCCGGCGCGAGCAAGGGTTCCCCGATCCGGACGGCGAGCTCCTTGACGAAGAGCATAGCGGTGGCGGCCTCCTCGAAACCCTCGGCGAGCAGCGCCCGCCCGACGTGCTCCTCGTACGATCGCACGGGCGCCGCGACGGGACGGTTCGGCGGGAGATCGTGCGTCGTCGCGCGGATGAGCTGCCGGGCGAGGTCCACCTCAGGGGACTGCGTCCGCACCTTGCACACGTGGGGGTGATGATCGCTACCGCGGAAGCTCACCGCGAACGCGCGCATCCGCAGCTCATCGCCGTCGATCATCGTCGCGTGCCGGCGCATCACGAGTGGATTGCCGCCCGCGAGGTGGGGCGGGTCGAACGCGCCGGCGCGCCGGCGGACGTCGAAGTCCTCCATCGTCAACTGTTCCGCCCGCTGCACCGCATGCGGCGTCGTGGCCGTGTAAAAGCGAAAGAGGTCGTGCGCGTCGCTTCCCACGGCGGGCCGCGCCGACGACGGCGCCGTCCCGTCCGCTGCATCCGAGGCATCCGAGCGCGCGCCGACGTACCACGTCTCGCGCG
The DNA here is from genome assembly GCA_038211425.1 of Candidatus Limnocylindria bacterium. Lineage (GTDB taxonomy): Bacteria > Chloroflexota > Limnocylindria > P2-11E > P2-11E > JALYKU01. Next base: position 8,553 of record JBBQVQ010000009.1, read on the forward strand.
TATACGAATAGAAGCCGGCCTGGAAGAACGTCTCGCGCGTGCGCGAGGCGCCGGACTCGCCGTCCGGGACCGTCGCGTACAGGCGATGCATGCCGCGGCGGGCAGCCGCCGCGGCGAGGGAGGACAGCAGCCGGAAAGCGCCATCGGGACCGCCGGGCTCGTCCTGCGCGGCGAGCACGAGGACGACCCATTCGGCGCGCCCGCCCTCGTAGACGAGGGCCGCGCTCCTGACGCGGTCGGCCTGCTCCTCGATATAGACGCGCAGCCGTCGCCGGAGACCGAGCAGACCCGGAACGAGATGCAGCGGGCCCGCGATCGCTCCCGCGGCGAGCGGCGTCGGCAGGGTCGAGCCGATGATCGCGTCGCGCGAGCGCAGCGCCTCGTCGAGGAAGCCACCGACGCGGCGGATGTCGATCGGCGTGGCGGCGCGGACGCCCGACACTACCGGCCGAGCCTCAGGAAGAACTCGTGGAAGCGGCGATCGCCGGTCAGCTCGGGGTGGAACGACGTGGCGAGCAGCCGTCGCTGGGCGGCTGCGACGATCGTGCCGTCATCGAGTCGCGAGAGGACCTCGACGCCCACCGCGACAGAGGCGATCCGTGGCGCGCGGATGAACACCGCGTGGAAAGGGACCGCGCCGAGCCGGGGCACGGCGAGGTCGGCCTCGAACGAATCGACCTGCCGGCCGAAGGCGTTGCGCTCGACGGTCATGTCCATGAGGCCTGCGAGCGGGTGCGGATGGCCAGGCACGTCCTTCGCGAGGAAGATCGCCCCGGCGCACGTTCCCCAGACGGACATGCCCGCGGCGACGCGCTCCTGCAGCTTCGGGATGAATCCGTAGTGCGCCGCGAGCTTTCCGATGGTCGTGCTCTCACCGCCCGGGATCACGAGGGCATCGACATCATCGAGCTGCTCGGGCCGCCTGACGTCGACGGCGTCGACGCCGATGCCGCGGAACGTCTCGAGGTGCTCGCGAAAGTCTCCCTGAAGGCCGAGAACGCCCGCGCGGACGGTCAGCGCAGGAGCGTCACCAACAGCGGACGGCAAGTCGTTCGCCTGCCGGGATCGCCTCGAGGGTCAGGCCGCGCATCGCCTCGCCCAGACCTCGCGACACCTGCGCGATCAGCTTCGCGTCGGTGTGGTGCGTGGTCGCCTCGACGATCGCCTTCGCGCGGCGAGACGGCTCCTCCGACTTGAAGATGCCGGAGCCGACGAAGTTGCCGTCGGCCCCGAGCTGCATCATCAGCGCCGCGTCCGCCGGGGTGGCGATCCCTCCGGCCGAGAAGTTCACCACCGGTAGGCGGCCGTTCCGCGCGATGTCCTTCACCAGCTCGACCGGGGCGCCCAGCGTCTTCGCCTCGGAGTAGAGCTCGTCCTCGCTCATCGAGGACAGCTTGCGGATCTCCGACTGCATCGCGCGCATGTGGCGGACGGCCTCGACGATGTTGCCGGTGCCGGCCTCACCCTTCGTGCGGATCATCGCCGCGCCCTCGCTGAGCCGCCGGAGCGCCTCGCCCAGGTCGCGCGCGCCGCACACGAAGGGCACGGTGAAGCCGTGCTTGTCGACGTGGTGCTCCTCGTCCGCCGGCGTCAGCACCTCGCTCTCGTCGATGTAGTCCACGCCGAGGGCCTGGAGGACCTGCGCCTCGACGAAGTGACCGATCCGGCACTTCGCCATGACCGGGATGCTGACCGCCTCGATGATCGCGAGGATCACCTCAGGATCGCTCATACGGGCGACGCCGCCCGCGGCGCGAATGTCCGAGGGCACCCGCTCGAGCGCCATCACGGCGACTGCGCCAGCCTCTTCGGCGATCTTCGCCTGGTCCGCCGTGACGACGTCCATGATGACCCCGCCCTTGAGCATTTGAGCGAGGCCGGACTTCAGCGTGAGGGTCCCGGTGGCGGCCATTTCAAAGCAATCGTACCGCGTTTGCCTAGAATCGCTGACGATGGGCGTCGTCGACGCGAATGTGCTCGTTCTGAACCTCGACTACCAGCCGCTCAACGTGTGCAACGTCCGGCGGGCCGTCGTGCTCCTATCGAAGCAGAAAGCGGTCGTGCTCGAGCAGAACGGGCACGTCGTCACGAGCGAGAAGGCCTCCTTTCCCTCGCCGTCCGTCATCCGCCTGGCGTACCACATCAAGCGGCCCCGGCCGGTCGTGAAGATGTCGCGCAAAGAGGTCCTGCTGCGCGACGACCACACCTGCCAGTACTGCGGCAAGCGCGGGCACGACCTCACCCTCGACCACGTCATTCCCCGCCACCGTGGCGGCCAGCACACGTGGGAGAACGTCGTCGCGGCGTGCCGTTCGTGCAACCACAGGAAGGGCGGGCGCATGACGACGGAGGCCCACATGACCCCACTCCGGCCGCCGTTCCGTCCTCCGTCGATCCCCAGCTACCTCTTCTCCTCCTACATCCGCGCCGGCGAGCGCACGTGGTTCAAGTTCCTCGGCGTCGACGACTCCGCGGCCGTCGCCTCCTGACGCGCGGGCTGGCACCCGGCACGCGCAGGCCTGGAACCTCATGAGGATCCTGTTCGTGAAGCGCGGCTACGCGCCGGTCGGAGGTTCGGAAAGCCTCGCGTACCAATTCGCGACCCGTCTCGCGGCGCGGGGTCACGACGTGCGGGTGGTGTGCGCCTGGCCGTCCGAGACCGAGCGCGCGCGCCACCGCGTCGAGCGATTCGGTCCGCGCGTGTTCGACGACCATCGCATCTTCGTCGAGCGCGGGGTGGAGGTCGTCCAAGTCCGCCCGCGCGGCGGGCTGCTCGGCCTGGCGGCCGATGCGACGACGCTCGTCGACCTCATGCGCGGCGACATCCTCGAGCGGTACGCGCTGGATCGCGAGCTCGTGCACAACGTCGGACGCGAGTACCTCGACAGCTCGGTGGATGTTGCCGAGGAGCTCGACATCCCGCTGGTGCTGACACCGCTCGCCCACCCCGGCCAGTTCCATGGGGGGGACAGCCCCGCCGACATGGCTCGGTACCGCGGCGCAGCGGCCCTCACGACAATGACCGAGTGGGAGCGCGGCTGGTACGCCGACCGCGGCATCGACCGCTCGCGCATCGTGGTCACCGGAATGGGCCCCAACGCTGTGCGATCGCGGGACGGCGGCTCGTTCCGCGCCGCCTGGGGCATCCCGGCGGACGCTCCGGTCGTTCTCTACATCGGACGCAAGGAGCGGTACAAGGGTTACATCCAGCTGCTGGACGCCGCCGAGCTGGTGTGGCGGGAGCACGCCGAGACCCGCTTCGTGTTCATCGGCATCCAGGGCTTCTACTCGACCTTCTTCGATGACTTCGCCCGCTATGCCGACGAGCGCATCATCGACATCGAGAACGCGCCGGGCGCGACCAAGTCCGCCGCGCTCGATGCGTGCGACGCGTTCGCCATGCCCTCGCTCCACGAGACCTTCGGGCTCGGATACATCGAGGCGTGGCTGCATGAGCGGCCGGTGATCGGCGGTGACATCCCACCGCTGCGCGAGGTGATCAACGACGGCGTGGACGGCCTTCTCGTCCGCCAGCGTCCGGCCGAAGTCGCGGCCGCGCTGCTGCGGCTGCTCGGCGATCCAGCGCTGCGCGCATCGATGGGACGCGCGGGCCGGGCGAAGGTGCACGAGCGCTGGGACTGGGAGCGCGTGATCGACCGCGTCGAGAGGGCGCACGCCGTGGCGGCGGACCGCACCGACGCGATCGGGGACCTCGCGCTGGCGTAGCGGCCGCACGAGCACGCACACCGCGAGCAGGCACGGAAGGAGGCTCGACATGGACCGGGTCGCGTTCGGCGTGCCGTGGCCGCACGTCCGTCACGCGATCCTGACCTTTCCGTGGAGGACGATGGCCTGGAATGGACCGTCCCCCATCCGTCGACGTCAGCCTTCGGCCGTCGGACCAACGTGTTGACCGCGCAGGCGGGCTAGGTGCGCATCGCCATAGTGAAGAAACTGCTCTCTCCTGTCGGAGGATCCGAGGCGCAGGCGCGCGCGCTCGCCACGGCGCTCACCGCTCGTGGCCACGCGGTGACCCTGGTCGGCCTTCGGCCGGCGATCCGTCGCAGCGGGATGCCGAGCGAGGTGTACGCCGCGCCGACCGGTCAGGTGATCCTCCACGAGGGCGGGATCACGTACCGCTTCCTTCCCGTTCGCCTCGGGCGCGCCGGGGCGCTCGCCGACGGGTTGCTGCCGACCTCCCTGGTCAGCGGGGCGGCGCTCGACGCCGCCGTGGCCGGCGCTCACGTCGTGCACAACATCGCTCGCGAGTGGGCGGGCGCCGCCGAGCGTGCCGCCTCGCGCGCGCGCGCGGCCTTCGTGGAGACGCCGCTGGTGCACCCTGCGCAGCTCTTCGCCGGGGGCGGCGCTCGCGACGTCGCCCGTTACCGGCGCGATCACGCGACCATCGCACTGACCGAGTGGGAGGCACGGTGGTACCGCCAGCGCGGCGCCCACAACGTCCACGTGACGGGCGTTGGGCCGATCATCGCGCCGGTCCCCGACCGTCCGCCGGCGGTGCCCGCCATGGTGCTGTTCGTCGGGCGGAAGGAGCGCTATAAGGGATACGACGCCCTGCGCGCGGCCGCGCCGCTGGTGTGGCGGCGTTGTCCCGAGACGCGCTTCGTCGCGATCGGCCAGCCGTCGGCCTGGGCGCGGTTCCGCCGTCCACACCCGGATGCACGGTGGGAGGAGCGGGGGGTCGTCAGCGAGGACGAGAAGGCGGACGCATATTCGCGCTGCACGCTGTTCGCGATGCCGTCGGGCCACGAGACGTTCGGGCACACCTACCTCGAGGCGTGGTGCGCCGGCCGACCGGTGATCGCGGGCGACATCCCGCCGCTGCGCGAGGTCGTCCGCGAGGCGATCGACGGCGTGCATGCGGCGAACGAGCCGCGCGCGGTCGCTCACGCGATCCTCGGACTCCTCGCGGACCCCGGAGCCGCGCGGGCGATGGGCGAGGCCGGCCGAGCCCGCGTTTCCGAGCATTGGACGTGGCCGACCGTCGCCGAGCGCACCGAGCGCGCCTACGAAACGGCCCTCGCGTCCACGCGCCGCACGTAGGCCGACCGCCGGAGCGGGTCCGCGGGTGTCCGCGGGTGTCCGGGCCGCTTCCCCTAGACTCGCCCCACTCGATGAGAGGTTTCATCGGGCAGCGTCGCGTGGCGGAGCGGCTCGGCGAGCACGCGCTGCGGGGGGACGTCGCCCATGCGTACCTATTCAGCGGCCCGCGATCGATCGGCAAGCGCACCGCGGCCGTACGGCTGGCGCAGACGCTGAACTGCGCCGCTCCCGGCCGTGTCGCAGGAGGTTGCGGCTCCTGCGTCGCCTGCCGCAAGATCGAGCGCGGGACGCATCCGGATGTCCGCGCCATCGAGAAGCTGGCGGACCTGCGGGACATCGGCATCGAGCAGGTGCGGGCGATGCAGCAGGACCTCGCCCTGCGGCCTCTCGAGGGGCGCCGGCGCGTGGTCATCGTCGATGACGCCGCCGACCTGAACGAGTTCGGCCAGGACGCGCTGCTCAAGACGCTCGAGGAGCCGCCGGCGCACGCCGTCCTCGTTCTCGTCACCGCACGGCCGGACATGATCCACGACACGATCCGCTCGCGCGCCCAGCCCATCCCCTTCCGGCTGGTCCCGCAGGCAGACCTCGCGGCGGGCCTGGCGGAACGCATCGGGGTGGGCGCCGACACCACCGCGGCCGCGGCCGCGGGAGGGCGGCCCGGGCTCGCCATCACGCTCTCGACCGATGCCCGCGCGCGCGGCGCGCGGACCGCGCTCGAGACCGAGCTCTATCGCCTGGTGGCGAGCGGGCTCACCGATCGTTTCGCGTGGGCGGCGGACCTCGCCGACGATGGCGATGCCCGGCGCCGAGGCGGCGCGATCGGCGCCCGCCTCGATGAATGGTGCGAGCTCCTGCGTGACGCTGCCGTGGCCGGGCGCGGTGCGCAGGACCGCCTTCTCCGGCCCGGACGCCGCGAGCAGTCCGAGCGCCTCGGGGCGACCGTGCCGGCGCGGGACCTCGTGGACACCGCACTCCTCGTGCAGCGTCTCCGGCGCGACCTCGCGTGGAACGCCAACGCCCGATCGATGCTCGAGCTCTTCGTGTTGAAGCTGCCGTTCGTGGCCGGTCTGGACAAGGCGGCATGACGCGCACGGTCGTCGGCGCCCGCTTCATGCAGGCCGGCCGCATGTACTTCTTCGATCCCGGCGCCGTCACCGACTATGCGATGGGCGATTGGGTGATCGTCGAAACGCAGCTGGGCCAGGACGCGGCGCATGTACGGATCCTTCCGACGGATTCCCCGCTGGTGCAGGTCGATCCTCCGCTCGGGCGCGTGGTGCGCAAGGCGACCGCCAGCGATCGATTCGAGATGGCGCGGCACAAGCGGATGGAGGCCGAAGCGACGCGGATGGCCGCCGACATCGCGGGGACGCGCGGCCTACCGGTTCGCGTCCTCGGCGCGGACTGGCGGTTCGACGGCGGGAATCTGACGATCTTCTACGCGACCGACGAGCGGCTCGACCTCGGCGGGCTGTCGTCCGACCTGTCCGCCCATTTCGGGACGCGCATCGAGCTCCAGCGAATGGCCGGCCGCGAGGAGACGAAGGTCGCCGGCGGCGTCGGAACGTGCGGGCGGGAGCTCTGCTGCGCATCCTGGCTCGACAAGTTCTCGAACATTTCGATACGGATGGCCAAAGACCAGGACCTTCCGCTCAATCAAAGCAAGCTCACCGGCGTATGCGGGCGCCTCAAGTGCTGCCTCATTTACGAGCTCGAGACGTACCAGGAGATCAAGGGGAAGCTCCCGAAGATCGGCGAGACGTTCCACATTCCCTCCTGCGTGGGCGGTCAATGCGGCACGAGCGCGTGCGCCATGACCCAGAGCGTTTCCGCCACGAAGGAGTCGATCGTCGTCGGCATCTACGAGGGCGGCCGGCAGGAGCTGACCGCGGAGCAGCTCGGCGTGCAGTTCGACCCGGTGCCCGCGAACACGAAGGGCGTCGGCGCGTACGGCAGCGACGAGGTCCCGCGTCAGGAGCGGCCCACGCCGGTACCCGCCCCTGCCGGCCCGCGCCGCCGGCGCCGTGGGGGCCGCCGCCGCGGGCGTAGGCCGGACCGCGATGAGGGGCCCTCAGGTCCCGGAGGCCCCAGAGACCCCGGGGCCTGAACGGGGCGAGACGCTCGCCGGGTCGCGGGATCCGGCGGAGGACCGGTCGGCAGGCTTGCGAGCAGCGCCCCAGAGGGGCGCTAGCGGACCCTGCTGACGACGAAGTCGGCGAGCTCTCCGAGCGCATCTCGCTCGACGCCGCGCGGAAGCCCTTCGAGGGCACCCAGCGCCGCCGCGTGGAATCCGAGCGCGCGCTCGCACGCGCGGGCGGGTGCGCGACTGCCGCGGATGACACGGAGAAGGTCGCGGAGCTCCGCCTCGTCCTTGTCGCGTGCGACGATCCGCTCCGCGAACGCCGCGCCGTGGCCATCGAGCTCCTCGAGCGCGTAGATCAGGGGCAGGGTCGGCATCCCCTCCGCGAGGTCGCGCCCCACGCTCTTGCCGAACTCGGTCTCGTCGCCCGTCACGTCGAGCACGTCGTCGGTGATCTGGAACGCCAGTCCCAGGTTGGTGCCGAAGGCGCCTAACGCGGCGACGTGCTCGGGGTCGGCATCGGTGAGGAGGGCGGCTCCCTGACAGCAGGCCGCGTAGAGCGAGGCGGTCTTCAGCTCGATGCGCTCGATGTACGCGGCCTCCGTCGGGAGTGAACGGGCGGAGGTGACCTCGCTCAGCTCGCCGTCGCACAGGGCGAACACGGTCTGAGCGACGATGGCGATGACCTCGGGCTTCGGCAGGACGGCGGCGAGCGCGTACGCCTTCGCGAACAGATAGTCCCCGACGATGATCGCCGTCTCGTCGCCCCACATCGCGTTGACCGTCGGCTTGTTCCTGCGCAGCTGCGCCGCGTCGACGATGTCGTCGTGGACGAGCGACGCGGTGTGGACCAGCTCGAGCGACTCCGCGAGGTTCAGTACGACGTCGGGAGCGGGCCGCGCACCGAAGCGTGCCGAAAGGAACACCAGGGTCGGCCGTAGCATCTTTCCCGGCGAGCCGAAGAGATGTGCGGCCGCGGCTCCGAACCTCGGATGCGCGCCGCGTCCGACGGCGCCCAGGCGCCGCTCGAGCTCCCGCAACTCGGCCTCGACCGGCGAGTAAAAGGTCCCCCGCTCCCGCGCCAGCGTCCCCGGCTCGGTCACGCGACGCGAGTCTACGAGCGCACCTACGGCTTTTTCGTCGGGCCGGGATTCGGCGTCGCGGGCGGGGCGGTCGCGGGTGCAGTGGTCGTCGGCGCGGGGTCGGCCGGCGTCGGCGCCCGCGTCGGAGTTGGCGCCCGGAAGGGGGGCGCGAAGCCGCAGAGCGACCACGAGAAGCGCCCGTAGGAATGCTGGCCGCGCGCCGCCTCCGCGGCCCAACGGTCGGCGTCCTTCTGCCAGTCGGGGAACTGCGCCTTGAGGCGATAGCCGCACGAGGTGTAGATGTCACGGTCGTCGGTGGTCGGCTCCGTCCCCTGCACGAAGTGCTCGGTGAAGCGGAAGTTGCTCGGGCACCACGGCCCTGGCAGCTTGCCCGAGCCGTTGCCACCGGTGAGCGACGGATTCACGCAGACGACCTTATCCACGATGCCAGCAGGGCGCGTGAATCCCGCTACGGGGAGGCTGCTCACGACGGACTTCATGTAGTCGCGCCATAGGATCCCCGGTCCGAGCGCCGACGAGATGCCCCTCATTTCCTCGTTGTTCGCGTTCCCCATCCACACCGCGGTCAGGCGCTGCGGGACGTACCCGATGGCGAGCACGTCCTGCAGCTCGTCCGTCGTGCCCGTCTTGAGCGCCGCGGGCCGGCCGATGTTCGTGAACGGGCCGAAGACGAACGAGCCGTTCACGGGGTCCGTGTTGTCCTTGAGGATGTCGGTCATCTCCCAGGCGATCCGCTCGTCGAGCACCTTGCGGCCCTGGGGGACGGAGAAGTCCTTCACGACCTTGCCGTCCGAATCGACGATCTTGAGGATGAACGTGGGGTCCACCCGCACGCCCTTGTTCGCGACCGCCTGATATCCGCTCGCCATGTCGATCAGCCGCATCTCCCCGGCGCCGATGCCGAACGACAGGCCGATCTGCGAGCGGTCCCAGTCGCGGTTGATGCCGAGCTGATGGATCGTGTCGATGATCGCATCGACGCCGACCATGCGCGTGACGGTGAGCGCAGGAATGTTCAGCGACTCGCGCAGCGCCTGGCGCAAGGTGACCGGACCGTGCTGCTGCAGCGTCGCGTCCTTCGGTTTGTAGACCGTGCCGTCCCCGCTCGGCATCGTGAACTCGATATCGTTGAGGACCGTGGCCGGCGTGACGCCGGCCTTCAGCATCCCGGTGAGATAGGTGAAGAGCTTGAAGGTGGAACCGGGCTGCCGCAGCGCGATGCCCGCGCTGTCGTAGTCCCCCTGCACCTGGGGTGATAGGTCGTAGTAGTCCTTGCTCCCGACATAGGCGAGCACCTCGCCCGTGTGCGGATCCATCGTGATCAGCGCGGCGTTGTTGACGTTAGAGGACTTGAGGTTGTTGACATGGTCGCGCACTTCCTTTTCGGCGAGCTGCTGCATGTTCCAGTCGAGGCTCGTGAACACGCGATAGCCGCCGCGATAGGCGGCTTTCTCGCCGAGGAGCTGGACGAGCTGCTCCCGCACGCGGAAGGTGAAGTGCGGGGCGTAGAGCGGTGTGGCGCTCGGCTTCACGGCGACGGGCTCGGCGTTGGCCGCGTCGGCTTCCGCCTGCGTGATGTAGCTCTGCTTCACCATCGCGTCGAGCACCTGGGCGCGGCGCGCCTTCGCGGCGGCGGGGTTCTGGACCGGGTCGTAGTCCGAGGGCGCCTGCGGAAGACCCGCGAGCAGCGCCATCTGTCCGAGCGTGAGCTGGCTCTGGTCACCGAGGCTGAAGTACGTTTTCACCGCGGCGCGCAGCCCGTATGCCTGGTTCCCGTAATAGATCTGGTTGAAGTACATCTCGAGGATCTGCGCCTTGCTGTACGTGCGGGTCACTTCGAGCGCGAGCATCGCCTCCTTGATCTTGCGCGCGAGCGTCGGGTCGTCGCCCAGCAGGCGGATCTTGATCAGCTGCTGGGTGATCGTCGATGCGCCCTGCGAGATGCCACCGCTCCGGAGGTTCGTCGTGAGCGCTCGAACGATCCCGCTGACGTCGATCCCCGGGTTCGACTCGAAAGTGCGGTCCTCGATCGCGATGGTCGCCTGGCGCATGCGCAGGGGCACCGCGTCGAGCGTGATGAGCTCCCGCCGTTCGTCCTCGAGCGTGTACAGGAGGTGCTCACCGGACCGGTCGTAGATGTATGTGGAGAGCGGGACGGGCGTGCTCGCGAGGTCGTGCGCCGCCGGGAGATCGGCCGCGAGGTAGCCGACCACCGCGGCCGCCGCGGTGCCACCGGCGAGCCCGAGCGCGATGAGGAACGCGGTGAGCGCTCCCGCGAGCTTTCCGACGCGCAGGTGGCCCACCCGCCGGGACAGCCGGCCGCCCTGGCGATGCGGGTAGCGGTAGGCGCGGTACGCCCTGCCGGGGGTGATCCGACCGCTGGTGCTCTTCATCTGTCGAGCCGGGCGCCGTTCGCGCCGGGTGCGCCGGCGGTGGCAGCTCCGCGTCGCAGAGCCGAAGCCCGTTCCCCCGCGTTGGTCGGCGCGGCGGTGCGATCGCGCCGCAGGCGGTCCGCGAGCGCCATGGCGGCGCGACGCCATGCCGCCCTGGGCGGCGCCGCGACGGCGGCGCGCAGCACGCGCTGCGACTCCCGCGCATCGCCTTCCCAGGTCTCCACGATCCCGCGGTCGAGCGGCGGCACCGACCCCGCGGGGCCGCGCCGCTCCATCGCGGATTCCGCCGCCGGCAGCCCTGCGTACAGCTCCGCCAGGCCGCGGAACTCCCGGGGCAGCTCCAGCTCGATGACCGCGCGGTGACGCGCGAATTCCCCGTTCTCGAGGACCACCGCCTGACGGGTCTGGTCGAACATCGTCGTCATCTCGAGGTTCGCCGCGAGCTCCCGGTCGACCGCGGCGACGGCGCCCTCGAGGGCGGCCTGGGACCGCGGATCACGGCGCGGCGCGCGGCCCAGCACGGCGTAGCCCAGGCCCGCGGCGAGGGCAAGACCGGCCAGGGCGAACACAGAACGGGGCACGTTCCCATGGTAGGGGCCGGCGTTACGAATGCCTGTACGCATCTTCAGGATGATATAGCTACATCTGATGTATATTGCTGATGGTGCCGCAGGCATTCCTCCGCTCCGCCGCCCCCGCTCCCCACTTCCCTGTTGGGGGTCCGGTCGCCTCGGGCGACCTGGTGGGCCGTGAAGAGTACGTGCGCCGCGCCGTCGCTCGCCTCGGCGACGGGAACCACGTGCTGGTCGCGGGTCCGCGGCGGATCGGAAAGACCTCGATCATCCTCGAATCGCTCCGCCGGCTGCGGCGAAAGGGCGTTCTCACGGCTTACGTGGACTGCCTCGGCGCCACTGACATGCGCGGCCTCGGCGAGCGCATCGCGGATGCGGTCCTCGAGAACGTCTCCGGCGTCGAGCGCACGTTCGAGCAGGTCAAGGCTGCCGCCGCCGGCCTGCGGCCGAGCGTGAAGCTCCGCTACGAACATCTCGAGCTCGCGCTCGAGCTCGCACGCGAGACCAACCCGCAGCGCTTCTTCGACGGGACCCTCGATCTATCACGCGAGCTGGCGGCGCGCACGGGCAAGCGCGTCGTCGTCGCGATGGACGAGTTTCAGGCCGCCGGCCGGCTTGGCCCGCGCGTTTTCGACGTCATGCGCACGCACTTCCAGTCTCAGCAGGGCGTGGCCTACGGGTTCCTGGGTTCGGAAGAGGGGATCCTCGAGGAGCTTTTCAGCGAGAAGGGCCACGCGTTCTATCGCTTCGCCGTACCGCTCGACCTCGCCGATGCGGCCGGGCATAGATTCGGGATAGACCCCGACGACTGGCTCGAGTACCTGCAGGGAAAATTCGCGCAGAAGCGGATCGCGCTCCCGGAGGCCGAGGTGGACCGCATGCTCGACCTGACCGGAGGCCATCCCCAGGACACGATGCAGGTGTGCGCCGCGCTGTACTACCTCATGCGCGACGCGGGGCAGCGATCCGCGACCGGGGATCTCGTCGCTATCGCGTACGAGCAGGCGCTGCGCGAGCTCGAGCGCCCCTTCGCCCTCCACTGGTCGGAGCTTGGCCGCCAGAAGTACCTACAGCAGGTGGCGAAGCGCATCGCGCACGGCGCCGTCCTGTACGCCACGAAGTCCGGCGGCGCCGCGATCCCGCGCCCCGAGGTGCTCCGCGCTCTGGAGGCGCTCAGGGCGCGCGGGCTCGTCACGCGGCTTGGCCGCGGCAAGTACGACTTCGTGGAGCCGATGTTCGCGGAGTACGTCCGTCGGCTGGACGAAGGACCGATCGCCGGTATCGTGACCTCGGGATGATGGACCCGGCGCTCGTCCTTCGGCCAGGCGTGAAGGTGCGGTATCTGCCCGTCCACACCGACGTCTGGGGAGAAGGCGAACTGGTGCGCCAGTCCCCCAACGGCGAGGACTGGCTCGTGAAGAACAGGTTCGGGCGCTTCTGGATCCACTATTCGCGCCTGCGACCCGCGACGGGTCCGCTTCCGGTCCATTAGCCCTCGTCCCGTTAGGCCGTCTTGCAACGGGCCCCTTCTAGGATCGTCTCCACTCTCGACGAAGCCGGATCGCCGAACCACCTGATCGCGGGCAGCCATTCATGGTCGCCCGCGCTCCGAACCGTCGCGGACCGTACGAATGGGGGCTGAGGGGGCGGAGCCCCACTCATCTCCCGGTGTATGTACCCAGGGGACTGAGGGGGCGGAGCCCCCTCAATAGGGACGAGGGGGCCGAAGGCCCACTCATCCCCGTGTACCCCCGAGGCGACTCGAACGCCTGCTTCAGGCTTCGGAGGCCTGCGCTCTATCCACTGAGCTACGGGGGCAAGGCTGCCGCGCGCGCTGATTGTACTTAGGGCCCGGCGGCACCCTTCGCCTCTGCGGCGCGCCGCCGCAGCGTCTCGACGCGTGCCTTGAGCTGCGCCTCGGCGCCCTGGTCCGTCGGCTCGTAATAGCGGCGCCCAAGAAGGTTCTCGGGAAGGAACGTCTCCTCGGCGGCGAAGTGGTCGGGTCGATCGTGCGCGTTGCGGTAGCCGCGCCCGTAGCCCATCCCCGCCATGAGACCTGTGACAGCGTTCCGCAGGTGAAGCGGCACCGGCTCCGCCCGCGTCTCGTCGAGGTCGCGATCGAGTGCGCCGAGCGCGCGCTTGATCGAGTCGGACTTCGGCGCGAGCGAGAGGTAGACCGTCGCCTCCGCGAGCGGGAAATAGCCCTCGGGCAATCCGATGAGGTGCACCGCCTGCTGCGCGGCGGACGCGACCACCACCGCCTGGGGGTCCGCCAGGCCGACGTCCTCGCACGCGAGGATGACCAGGCGCCGAGCGATGAAGATCGGGTCCTCACCCGCATCGATCATGCGCACCAGCCAGTACAGCCCGGCGTCGGGGTCGGACCCCCGGACGCTCTTGATGAACGCCGAGATCGTGTCGTAGTGCATATCGCCGGCGCGGTCATAGAGCAGCGAGCGCCGCTGGAGCGCCTCCTTCACGGCGCCGAGGTCGACGTGCCGCTGACCATCATCGCCCGGAGTCGCGGCATCGGCCGCGAGCTCCAGGGCGTTGAGCGCGACGCGCGCGTCGCCGTTGCTCACCGCGACCAGCGCATCGAGCGCCCGATCCTCGAGCACGACCTCGCCGCGCAGCCCGCGCTCGTCGGCGAGCGCGCGCCGCACGATGGCGCCGACGACCTCCTCGGTCAGCGGGTGCAGGACATACACGCGGGACCGTGAAAGCAGGGCGGAGATGACCTCGAACGACGGGTTCTCGGTCGTGGCGCCGATGAGGATGACGTCCCCTCGCTCGACGAACGGGAGGACCGCGTCCTGCTGCGCCTTGTTGAAGCGGTGGATCTCGTCGATGAAGAGCGCCGTCCGCTGCCCGGTCGCCGTGCGCAGCTCGCGCGCATCCTCGATCGCGCGACGCAGGTCGGCGACGCCGCTCGACACGGCGGACAGGCCCACGAAATGTGCATTCGCCCGCCTGGCCGCGATCCCGGCGAGGGTGGTCTTGCCGGTCCCGGGCGGGCCCCAGAGGATCATCGACGGCAGCTGACCGGCATCGATCGCCTTGCGCAGTACCCGGCCGGGCCCGACCAGGTGCTCCTGCCCTGCGAACTCCTCGAGGTCGCGTGGTCGGACGCGCGCCGCGAGCGGCCGGCCCTCCCAGCTCTGGTCGTCCTCGGCGGCCGCCGGGGCCGCGAAGAGTCGGCGCCCGCCGGTGCGCTCTGGCGCGGATCGGCGGCGAGGCACGAGGCGAGTATGACTAGGATGCCGCGAGAGACGCCGCTGCGAAGTGAGGCCCGCCGCGAAGCCAGCCCACGGTCGCGCAGGTAGCGCGGCCTGACCTTGACACCACCCGCCCGTCTCCCTAGTGTCAGCCCTGACGCATAAACGATCATTGAAACGTCCGTATGGCACTGAGGGGGAGATGCTGGCCCAGGCCTCGATCCACGAACTCAAGGCGTTCCACCGCGCGCTCGGCGACAGCAACCGCCTCCGCATCGTGCGCATCCTCGCCACCGAAGGGGAGCACTCGGTCTCGGCGCTGGTCAGCCGGCTGGGACTGAGCCAGCCGCTGCTCTCGTGGCACCTTCACCGCCTGCGGCGCGCGGGGATCGTCCGGACGACCCGGGTTGGCCGGGAGGTGCGCTGTTCGTTCGATCGCGAGAGCTTCGCCACGCTCCAGGAACACAGCCTCCACGGCCTGCTGGCTCCCTCGGAGGCGGGGCGGTGAGCCACGGTGTCCTCCCGAAGGAGGTCGCCGACGGCACGCGCATCGGGATCGCTCCGCTCGCCCGCCGCCTCCACGCGGCCGGCATCACGCCGAACGCCGTGACGCTCCTCGGGTTCGCGATCACGCTGGCCGGGTGCGCGCTCCTCGCGACCGGTCGGCCCCTCGCCTCCGCCATGGTGCTCCTGGTCGGGACGCTCGCCGACGCGCTCGACGGACAGCTGGCGCGGCTGGCCGGCGGCGGCACGCGCTTCGGCGCCTTCCTCGACTCGACCGTCGACCGCCTCGCCGACGCCGCGCTGCTGGGCGCCGCCGTCTCGCTCGGCGCGACGCACGGCGACGCGCTCCTCTTTTGGTCGGCGCTCGTCGCGCTGACGGCATCCTTTGTCGTGGCCTACACCCGGGCGAAGGCCGAGTCGCTGGGCTTCGACGCCAACGTCGGCCTGGCTCCGCGCGAGGCGCGGCTGACGATCCTGCTCGTCGGCGCTGGAGCGTGGGGACTCACGGGGTTCGAGCCGCTTTTCGTCGCCGCGGTGCTCGGGACCGCGATCCTGGCAACGTTCACGGTGCTCCAGCGTGTGGCCCACGTGGCCCGCGCCGCGAAGGAGGGCGCGAGATGAGTCCGGCGAGATGAGTCCGGCGAAGCGCGCGCGACCGCCTGCGTCGGTGAGGGTCCCCCCAGCGACGCGGACCGCGACGCGGACCCGGACGCGGCCCGCGAAGCGCGCCCGGCCTTCTCCCTCGGGCGCCCGGCGGAGCATCCGCGTCGCGATCATCGGCGTCGGCAATTGCGCGAGCTCGCTCGTGCAGGGGGTGCACTACTACCGCGACGCTAAGCTGGGCGAGAAGGTGCCGGGCCTCATGCATGTGGACCTCGGCGGGTACCACGTGCGCGACATCGAGTTCGTGGCCGCGTTCGACGTCGACATCAACAAGGTCGGGAAGGACCTCGCCGAGGCGATCTACGCCCCGCCGAACAACACCTACAGGTTCGCCAACGTGCCGAGGAGCGGCGTGACCGTGAGCCGCGGCATGACGCACGACGGGATCGGAAAGTACCTGTCCGCGATCGTGCGCAAGGCGAGCGGCCCCACCGCCGACATCGTCCAGATCCTCAAGGAGACGCGGACCGACGTCGTGGTCTCGTACCTGCCGGTCGGCAGCGAGGAGGCGACGAAGTGGTACGTGGAACAGATCCTCGAGGCCGGATGCGCATTCATCAACTGCATCCCCGTGTTCATCGGCCGGGAGTTGTACTGGCAGAAGCGGTTCGCCGCGAAGAAGCTGCCGGTCGTGGGTGACGACATAAAGTCGCAGGTCGGCGCCACGATCACCCATCGCGTGCTGACGCGGCTCTTCATGGATCGCGGAGTCAGGCTCGACCGGACGTATCAGCTCAACTTCGGCGGCAACACGGATTTCCTGAA
Source organism: Candidatus Limnocylindria bacterium (assembly GCA_038211425.1). Taxonomy (GTDB): domain Bacteria; phylum Chloroflexota; class Limnocylindria; order P2-11E; family P2-11E; genus JALYKU01. The sequence goes on from JBBQVQ010000009.1 coordinate 24,912, forward strand.
TATGCTCGAGCGGGAACGCCTCGAGTCGAAGAAGATCAGCAAGACGAACGCCGTGACGAGCATGCTCGACAGCGACCTGCCGCCGGGTGACGTCCACGTCGGCCCGTCCGACTACGTGCCCTGGCTCCAGGACCGCAAGTGGGCGTACATACGGATGGAGGGCACGACGTTCGGCGACGTTCCGCTCAACGCCGAACTGAAGCTCGAGGTATGGGACTCGCCGAACAGCGCGGGGGTGGTCATCGACGCCATCCGCTGCTGCAGGCTCGCGCTCGATCGCCGGCTGGCCGGCGCCCTCGTCGCGCCCTCGGCCTACTTCATGAAGTCGCCACCGCGACAGATGCCGGACGACAGGGCGCGGGAGGCCGTCGAGACGTTCATCGCCGGCCGCGACTCCGAGACACTGACCGGACGCGGGTAGGCGGTGGTCGATCGGATCATCCACGGCGCGGGGTATTGGTTCTGGCGGATCGCCTCGGTGCTCGCACAGCGCCTGCCGTCGCGCCTGGGGTACGTCGTCGCCGTGGCTGCCGGCGATCTCGCCTACCTCGGCTGGGGCTCCAAGCGCCGCATCGCCAAGGGCAACTTCTCCGTGGTGCTGGACCTTCCCGAGACGGACCGCGAGGTCGCGCGCGTGTCGCGGCGCTCGTTCCGCAATTTCGCGAAGTACCTCGTCGAGATCATGCGATTCCCGGCGCAGACCGTCGACGATTTCAAGCGACTCGTCGTCGTGGACGGGTGGGAGCACCTCCGTGGGGCGATGGCGCACGGGCGAGGCGTGATCTTCGTATCGATCCACTTTGGCAACTTCGAGCTCGGCGGCGCACGCATCGCCGACGAGATCCCGCTCAATGTCATCGCCGACGAGCTCGAGAACCAGCGGCTCATGGACCTCCTCGTGGGGAACAGGGCGCACAAGAACATCACCATCCATTCCCCGGACGGGGCCGCGAGGAAGGTCCTCGGCGCACTGCGGCGCAATGAGATGGTCGGGCTGATGATGGACCTCGGTCCGCGCTCGCAGGCCTTCGGCAACGTAAGCGCGTGCTTCTTCGGCGAGCCGGCGCCGTTCCCCACCGTCGCCGCCAGCCTCGCCCGCGTCTCGGGAGCGCCGATCATCGTCGCGGCCGTCGTCCGCGAGCGCGACAACACCTTCCGCGGCATCGCGCTGGCTCCGATCTTCGTCAGGCGAACACGGCAAACGGCGAACGACATCGAACGCGCGACACAGGCGATCGTCGGCGGGCTCGAAGGATTCGTCCGCCGCTGGCCGGACCAGTGGTACATCTTTCGCCCGATGTGGCCATCCCCTGGTGCGTAGGGAGCTCGCGAGCTTCCTGCCGGACGTGGCGGACCGCGCGCTGCCCAGCCTGCCCGCGGCGTTGGACGGCGTTCTGAGCGAGCTCGTCGGAACGTTCGCGTACCTCGCCTCGCCGGGCGCGCGCGGCGCGGTCCGCGCGAACCTGATGGTGGTCAGCCCGGAGCTTCGCCACCGGGAGCGCCTCGTGCGCAGGACGTTCGTCGAGCAGGTGCGCAACTACCTCGAGATCTTCCGCATCCCTGGGATGCTTCCCGAACGGCTGCTCGCCTCGGTCCGCGAAGAAGGATGGGAGGACTTCGCTCGCGCCTTCGCCGGGGGGCGCGGCGTCGTGCTCGCGAGCGCCCACCTGGGGCCGGTCTCGGTGGTCGGCCAGATCATGGTCGCGAAGGGATATCCGGTGACGCTGCCCGTCGAGCGCGAGACCGGCGGGATGGCGCGCAGCGTGAATCGCGCGAGGACGCGCATGGGGCTGCGTTTCGTGAGCACCGACTCGCCGATCGGCATCCATCGGGTCCTGCGCCGCGGCGAGGTACTCGCCGTGCTCGCGGACCGGGCCGTGACGGGCGTCGGCGCGCGCGTGGCGTTCTTCGGACGCCCCGCGCTCCTCCCATCCGTCCACGTCGCGCTCGCCATGCGCACCGGCGCCGCGCTGGTCCCCGCCTTCGCCGGACGGGAGGCGGGGACGATGGTCGCGCGGTTCCATCCCGCGATGGAGCTGGCGGCCACGGGGGACCGCGCCGCGGATCTTCGCGAGAACATGCGGCGGTGGGCCGCGGTGCTCGAGAGCGCGGTCCGCCGAGCCCCGGAGCAGTGGTCGGTCTTCGAGCGGGTGTGGGCCGAGTGACGCCGGCGACCGGAGGCGCGGTGGGACGCGCGGACCTGCAGCTGCATTCGGACGTTGGCGACGGGCTGTCGTCACCGGCGGCGATCCTGGGTGCGGCGGAGAGCGCGTGCCTGGACGTGATCGCGATCACCGACCACGACGACATCCGCGCCTCGTTCGCGCTGCGCGACCTGGCTGCCGCGCGCGGGAGCAGCGTCGCCGTGGTCCCGGGTATCGAGGTGACCACTCGGTCGGGCCACCTGCTGGCGCTGTTCGTCGAAAGCGACATCCCCATGTTGCGCCCGCTCGCCGAGACGATCACGGCGGTGCACCGAGCGGGAGGGGTCGCCATCGTGCCTCACCCGCTGTCGTATCTGACGTTCTCCGTGGGGGAGAGGGCGCTACGGCGGATGGCCGAGAGCGGCGACGCGGAGCGCCTGGTGGATGCGATCGAGTTGCACAACCCGTCGTACGCCGGGCGCGTCCGGGCGGTGCGGGCGCGGTGGCTCAACGCGCATGTCCTTCGCGTCGCGGAGACCGGGTCGAGCGATGCGCACCACGCCAATCTGGTGGGTACGGCGTGGACCGAGTTCGCCGGCCGCTCACCGCAGGACCTGCGCCGGGCGCTGGCGCTGCGAACGACGGTCGCCCGGGGGCGGGCCTGGACGCTCGGAGAGCACCTGAACGGCGCCGCGCGCCAGCAGTGGCGCTCGATGGTGCGGGACCCCGCGAAGCGGCTGCGCAAGCGCGTCGGGCCGAAAGGCGCCCGATGAAGATCGGGATCGTGTCCCCGTACGCGTATCCGCGCCCAGGCGGCGCGAACGAGCACATCCGCGAGACGTACGCACGGCTGCGCGAGCGCGGGCACGAGGTGCGCATCATCACCGCGCCGTGGGGCGACGACCCTGCCGCGCAGGACGTTATCCAGATCGGCCAGGCGGTCGCGATACCGTACAACGGCAGCATCGGCCGCGTGACGCTCTCGCTGCGCCTTGAGTGGCTGGTGAACCGCATGCTCGAGCGTGAGCGGTTCGACATCATCCACCACCACGAGCCGCTCGTGCCGTTCCTTTCGGCGCAGATCCTCGACCGGGCGCATTGCCCGAACGTCGCGACCTTCCACGCCTTCGGCGGATTCTCGTTCTCGTACTGGTCCGGGCGACTGCTCGCCGAGCATTACATGAGGAAGCTGGACGGACGGATCGCTGTATCGAGCGCTGCTCGGCACTTCGTCTCCCGGTACTTCCCGGGCGAGTACCGCATCATCCCGAACGGGGTGGACGTTGACTTCTTCCGGGCGGCGAAGCCGTTCCCGGAGTACCGCGACGGCAGGACGAACATCCTGTTCATGGGCCGCCTCGAGCAGCGCAAGGGCGCCGGCTACCTCCTGCGCGCCTACGCGTCGCTGAAGAGCGGGAGCCCCGACACGCGGCTCATCATCGGCGGCCGCGGGCCGCAGCTCGGCGATCTCCGCCGCTTCGTCCGTCACCAGGGACTGCTCGACGTCCTGTTCACGGGCCGCGTGTCCGAACCGGACAAGGCGCGCTTTTACCGGACCGCGGACATCTTCTGCGCGCCGTCGACCGGGCAGGAGTCCTTCGGCATCGTGCTGCTTGAGGCGATGGCCGCCGGGCTGCCGGTGGTGGCCAGCGATATCCACGGCTACAAGCGCGTGGTGCAGCGAAATGTCACCGGCCTGCTGGTCGAGCCGAAGGATCACCAGGCATTGGCGCGCGCGCTCGAACGGCTGATCCGCGAGCCCGAGCTGCGCGCGCGGCTCGGCGATGCCGGTGCGAGAAAGGCGCCCGAGTACGACTGGGACCATGTGACCGACCAGCTCCTGGGTTTCTACGAGCAGGTGATGTCGAAACGGGCCCTGGCGTGACCCTCGAGGGCGTGCGCGTGCTCGAGATCGGCAACTACATGGCCGGGCCGTACGCCGGGACGCTTCTCGCCGACATGGGCGCCGACGTGGTGAAGGTCGAGCTTCCGGGATCGGGTGACTACAGCCGCGCCTTGGGCCCATTTCCGGCTGGCAGCTCTGACGGCGCGGGATTCCTTCGACTCAACCGGAACAAGCGCAGCCTGGCGCTCAACCTGAAGCTCCCGGAGGGCGCCGAGACGTTCCGCGCGCTGATCTCGGGAGCGGACATCGTCGTGGAGAACCTTCGTGCGGGAACGATGGAGTCGCTTGGCCTCGGCTACCCCGCTCTCGCGGCGCTCCGGCCCGAGCTCATCTACCTCTCGGTCACGGGGTTCGGGCTCACGGGTCCCTATCGCGATCGCGCGGGGCTCGACCTCATCGTGCAGGCCGAGAGCGGGCTCATGAGCGTCACGGGCGAGGAGGGGCGCCCACCGGTGAAGGTGGGCGTCCCGATCGTCGACCTCGCGTCCGCCATGTACGGCGCGTACGCCGTTCTGTGCGCCCTTCTCGCGCGGCAGCGCTCGGGGCGCGGCCAGCTCATCGATGTGTCGCTCCTCGAGAGCGGCGTCTCACTCGGCATCTGGGAGTCGGGCGTCTACCTGGAGACGGGCGAGGTGCCGGCGCCGCTCGGCTCGGCGCATCGCGTCGCCGCCCCGTACCAGGCCTTCCGCACGAGCGATGGCCACGTCGCGATCGGCGCGACGAGTCCCTCGACCTGGGAGGCGTTCTGCGCCGCGGCCGGGCTCGGATCGCTGGCTCGTGATCCGGCGTGGTCGACCGTCGCCAGGCGCCGCATCCGCTACCGCGAGCTCGCCGCGATCATCGAGGAGGTCACGGTCACCCGAACGACGGCGGAATGGATGGCGGCGCTCGAGGACGTTGGCGTGCCGTGCGGGCGCGTCAACACGTTCGCCGACGTCTTCGCCGATCCACACCTCCGCGAACGCGGCTTCTTCGTGGACCTTCCGCACCCGAGTGCCGGGACCGTACGGGCCATCGGCTCCCCGCTCGGCCTGCGCGAAACGCCGCCGAAGCTGCGCCGTGCGGCGCCGTTGCTGGGGGAGCACACCCGCGAAGTGCTGGCCGAAGCGGGACTCTCATCAGACGACATCGAGGCGCTCGTGCGCAGCGGCGCGGCGGCGTGAGCGGACCGTTCAGCGCGCCGCCGGCAGCCCTGCTGCGGCTCGGCGATGGGATGGCTGGGGCGACCGCTCGGGATCGCGCCCAGGCCGTGGGCGCTCCGGCGACGGTCGAGCTGGCGCCCGGTGAAGCCACGACATGAGCGATCCCCGGCCGTCCGGCACGGTCGAGCTCGAGCGCCGCGGCGACGTCGCATGGCTGACGTTCGACAGGCCCGAGGCGCGGAACTCGTTCACGCGCGAGATGTACGCGCGCCTCGCGGACCTCTGCGCCGAGGTCGACCGCGACCACGCTGTCCGCGTGGTGGTCGTGCAGGGGCGCGGCGACCAGGCGTTCGTCTCGGGAAGCGACATCGCGAGCGTGGGCCAGATCCGCACGCGGGAGGATGCGCTGGCGTACGAGGCGCACGTCGAGCGTGCCGTAGGCGCGCTCGAGCGGATCTCGAAGCCGGCGATCGCGCTCGTGCGCGGCGTCGTCACCGGAGGCGGCGCCGCGCTCGCCCTCGCCTGCGACCTGCGCGTCGGTGCCGACAACGCGCGGGTCGGCATGCCGATCGCCCGGACGGTGGGCAATACGCTGTCGCTGCGGAACTTCGCGCGGATGGTCGAGTCTCTCGGCCCGTCCGTCACGAAGCAGCTGGTATTCACGGCCGAGCTCGTCGACGCCGAGGCCGCGCTGCGGCTCGGCTTCTTCAACGAGGTCGTCCCCCTGGCGGGCATCGAAGCGCGCGTCACCGCCCTCGCGGAAAAGATCGCCGCGAACGCGCCATTGACGCTCCGCACGGCGAAGCTCGCGGTGCGTCGCGTCCTGGACGCGCGGCGCGACGCTCTGGGCGGCGGCGAGGACCTGGTCGAGATGGCCTACCTCTCGGAGGACTTCCGCGAAGGTGTGGCCGCGTTCCTGGAGAAGCGAAAGCCGCGCTGGAAGGGCGTGTGAGCGCCGGTCGCCCTATGGCCCGGGCGGGTCAGAGGCCGAGGTAGGCGCTCTTCACCTTCGGGTCGTTCGCGATGTCGGCGGCGGCGCCGGAGATCACCACGCGGCCGCTCTCCAGCACCGACGCCAGCGACGCGGCTTCCAGCGCGCGATGGACGTTCTGCTCGACCAGAAGCACCGTGGTGCCGAGAGCCACGATCTCCTTGATGACGCGGAAGACCTCGTCCACGAGGATCGGAGCGAGGCCGAGCGACGGCTCGTCGAGCATCAGCACCGTCGGTCGGCCCATGAGCCCGCGCCCGATCGCGGCCATCTGCTGCTCGCCGCCGGACAGCGTGCCGGCGAGCTGGGCCCGACGTTCGCGCAGACGGGGAAAGAGCTCGTAGACCTCGCGCAGCGAGCGGACGCGCTCGGGTCGCGCGCGCTTCGCGTAGGCACCGAGCATCAGGTTCTCTTCGACGCTCATGTTCGGCCAGAGGTGCCGGCCCTCGGGCACCTGGACCACGCCCAGCTCGACGACGTTGTGGGGCGAGCGCCCGTCGATGCGATCGCCCCCCAGGAGCACCTCGCCTTCGCGTGGATGGAGGATCCCCGAGATCACCCGGAGCGTCGTCGTCTTCCCCGCACCGTTGCTGCCCAGCAGCGTCGTGACGGAGCGCTCGGGCACCGCGAACGAGACATCCCAGAGCGCCTGGACGTCTCCGTACGAGGCGGAGAGCCCGCGGACCTCGAGGACCGTCGCCGCCTGCGCGGTCATGCGACCGCGCGCTCGCCGAAGTAGGCCTTGACGACGCGCTCGTCCCGCGCCACCTCGTCCGGGGTGCCGAGCGCGATGCGCTTCCCGAGGTCCATGACCATGATCCGGTCGGAGAGCGCCATGATCGCCTTCATGACGTGCTCGACCATCACGATCGTCACGCCGGTCTCGCGGATGCGGCGGATGAGCTCGACGATGCGCGCGCTCTCGGTGGGATTGAGCCCGGCGGCGACCTCGTCCAGCAGCAGCACGTCGGGACCCGTGGCGAGCGCGCGCGCGACCTCGACGCGCTTGCGCCGCGCGAGCGTGAGGGCCCGACCCAGGGTGTCAGCGTGCGGCGCGAGCTCGGTAAGCTCGAGCAGGCGGTCGGCCTCGGCCTCGGCTGCCGCGCGCCGTAGCCGGCGGCGCCCGTACTGCACGCCGACCAGAACGTTCCGGCGGCACGACATCTCGCCGAACGGCTTCACGATCTGGTGCGTCGTCACGAGGCCGAGCGCGCAGATCTCGTGCGGCTTCTTTCCGCCGATCTCGTGGCCGGCGAGCTTGATCGAGCCGGCGCTCGGCGCGTACACCCCGGAGAGCAGCCGGAAGAGCGTCGTCTTCCCGGCGCCGTTCGGTCCGATGAGGCCGAAGATCTCGCCCTTGCGGATCTCGAAGTCCACCGCGTTCACCGCGACGAGGCCGCCGAACCGCCGCGTCACTCCCTGCCCGGCGAGGATCACCTCGTCGCTCACCTGACGCGCTCCGGTCTCCTGCGGACGAGAGAGCGCGCCGCGTCGGAAGCGCGCGAGAGGAGGCCCGCGATGCCGAGCGGCTCGAAGATCACGATCAGCACGAGCAGCACGCCGTAGATGAGCGTCGGCAGGTATGGGTTGCGGACCAGAGACTGGATCTGGTCCTGCACCACCGAATAGAGGACGGCGCCGAACACCGGCCCCCAGACGGTCCCGAGGCCACCGACGACGGGCATCAGCACGAGCGCGATGGACCTGTCGAAGCCGAACATCGACCCCGGGTCGAGGAACTGCTGCCGCGCGGCGTACAGCGCCCCCGCGGCGCCGGACAGGAAGGCGGATAACGCCAGGGCCGCGATCTGGAGCCGCGCCGTGGGCACGCCGACGGTCTCGGCGGCGTCGACGTCCATGTTGATCGCGAACAGGCCCAAGCCGAAGCGGCTGCCGCGCACCCAGATCGTCGTGAGCATCGCGACGATGAAGACCGCGACCATGCCGTAGTGCACGCGGGCCGCGTCGTAGTTGGGCAGCGACAGACCCGTGACCCCGTGCGTGAGCGTGACGCCGAAGATGTCGTCGAAGTTCACGGCGAGCAGGCGCGTCGCTTCGCCGATGCCGATCGTCGCGATCGCGAAGTACGGCCCCCGCAGCCGCAGCGTCGGAGCGCCCACCAGCACCGAATACACGGCTGCGGCGGCTCCGGCAACAGGCACGGTCAGGAGCGGGTCGGTCTTCGTCGTGAACCAGATGACGCCGGTGGTGTACGCGCCCATGCCGAGGAAGGCCGCGTGCCCGAACGAGATCTGACCCGCGTAGCCGCCGATGATGTTCCAGCCGGTGGCGAGCGTCGCGTACCAGAGCAGGAAGAACGTCAGGCGCTGCAGGTTGAACGAGCGCTCGTCGATGATCGGGATGAGGGCGATGGCGCCCCCGAGCAGCAGGACGATCGCCACCTGCCCCCAGATCCGCGCCGAGCGCGGAAGCCGCTGCGCACGGGCGACGACCGCCGTCACGCGAGCCGCCGGCGCCGCACCAGCGCGGCGAGCCCACCGGGCATGACGACCAGTACAACGACGAGCAGGACGAACGACACGAGGTTCTCGAGCGCGGGCTTTGACAACGTCACCGTGAGGTTCTCCGCCAGCGCGAGCACGAACGAGGCGACCGCGATGCCGGGGATCGATTCAAGGCCGCCGAGGACGATGATCGTGAAGCTCTTCAACTGAAAGAGCCGCCCGAAGTCCGGGTCGAAGGGGAACACGAGCGTCAGCAGGGATCCGGCCATCCCCGCGAGCGCGGTCCCGAGGCCGAACGCGACCATGGAGACGCGCCGCGTGTCGATGCCGGAGAGGGCGCAGGCATCGCGGTCCTGCGCCAGCGCGCGGATGGCGCGCCCCAGGAAGGAGTTGCGGAGGAAGAGCTCGAGCGCCACGAGGATGATCGCGCCCGCCAGGAACACCGCCAGCCGCGTGTACGCGATCGTGATGTCCCCGACCCGAATGACGTCCTGCACGTAGACGGGTCGCACGGCGCGGACGTCGCCGCCGAACACCAGGCTCGCGAGGGACTGCATGACCAGCCAGACCCCGAACAGCAGGAGCAGCGAGATGATCGGCGCCGAGCCCGCCACTCGCCGCACGAACGCCGCCTCGATGAGCGCGCCGAGCGCGAAGAAGATCGGCGCCACGATCAGCACCGAGAGCAGCGGGTCGATGCCGAACTGCTGCCAGAGGACGAACGTCGCGAAGGCGCCGAGCATCATCGTGCCCGCGTTCGCGAGGTTGATGATCTTCATGACGCCATAGATCAGCGCGAGGCCGTACGACATCGTCGCGTACAGCCCCGCGACCAGCAGCGCGCTGATCAGCGCCTCAGCCAGGCGCACGACCTACTTCTTCGGGATCGGGATTGTGGGCGTGCCGGTCGCCTGGTCCTTCGGCCAGATGACGATCCGGTTGCCGTCGGGCGTGTTCTGCGTCACGACGTAGTCGTTGTCGGCCTGCCCGGTCTTGCCGAACTTGATCGCGCCGCCCGGGAAGATCGAGTTGTCCCAGGTGGTGTTGAACAGCGTGTCGCGCACCTTCTGCTTGTCGAGCGAGCCGGCCTTCTGGATCGCGGTGTACAGGATGCGCGCGGACTCCCAGCCCGACGCCGCGTACCACTCTGGCGAGTCGCCCGTGCTCTTCCACGTGTCGAGCCATTTCTTCACGTTGTCTCCGGGCTGGAGCGAGTCGAACCACGTCGCCGCGACGATGAAGTCGCTCGACGCTTTCAACGCGTCGCGCGCGGCCTTCTCGGGTCCCCGGGGCCCGAAGGTCTCGTACTGGTGATAGAGGCCGATCTGCTTGTACTGGGTCTGCATGGTGATGTAGTCCTGCACCCGCGCGTCGACCATGAAGGCGTCGGCGCCGGCGTCCTTCACCTTGTTCAGCAGCGACGTGTAGTCCTTGCCGTTGAGGTCGAAGGGCTCGTTGAACACGACCTTGAAGCGGTCGGGCGCCGCGGTCTCCCCGTCCTTGATCCCGGTGGAGAACTCCTTGCCGTGTGAGCTGTTCTCGAATGCGACGGCGATCTTCAGTGGCTTGGGAAGCTTGTTCGCGTCCTGCTGCGACTTGATGAAATCGAGCTGCGTCTTCGCGAGCTTCTCGATCGACGCCAGGAGCCCGACCGCCCAGGTGTTGTCCGTGTAGATCGACGACGACGCGCCGCCCCCGCCGACGTACGGCATCTTGTAGCGGTTGACGACCTTGACCTCCTGAGTCACGGTCGTGGTGTTGTAGCCGCCGAGCACCAGGTCCACGTTGTCCTGGGTGATCAGCTTCTCGTAGAGCATCCCGCTGGTCGCCGGGTCGCTCTTGTTGTCCTCGATGCGCAGGTCGATCTTGGCCTTCTTGCCCGCGACCTCGAGGCCGCCCGCGTCGTTCACCTGCTTGGTGTAGAGGAGGTAGGCGTCGTTCATGAACTTGCCGGGCGTCGAGTCGGCGCCCGACAGGGGCAGGACCGCGCCGATCTTGATCGTGTCGGGGATGTTCGCGGCGGGCGCCCCGCCGCCCCCGGAGCTGCCTCCGCATGCCCCGACGACGAAGGCGATGATCAGCAGGATCGCGGGCGATGGCCGGCGCATGCTCAACCCTCCCACCCGACGCTCGGGTGCGGCACCGATTATGGGACGGCCCCGCCGGCTCAGCAGTCGCCCCACCTCGTCTGGACCGCGCCCCCCACTCGCCAGACGGCCGCGCGCGGGCCGTCGGAGCCGACGATCCAGACCTCCCTGCCGCGGGCGAAGACGGCGCGGAGCGGGCTCGCGGTGCCGAGGTCGAGGCGTCGCGCGGCCACCGCGCCGCGGTCGAGGATGAGCGTCGTCCCGCCCTCCCCCACGATCCACGTCGTTCCTCCGGCGTACGCGGCCGCCCGCAGGGCCGCACCCGTGCCGGTCGTCACCGGTCGCCAGCCGGCCGGATCGAGGCGATACGCGCCAGGCGGGCGCGTAGCGCCGATCGACGACCTGGCCGGCTGGCGGAAGACCAGGGCCGCGGTGACCCCACGGGCCGCGGAGACGCGGCAACGCGCGGACTCACATCGCTCTTACGAGAACTTCACCTGCGGTACCTCGCGCTCGGCCGGCTCGGAGATCTCGAAGTACTCCGCGGCCTTGAAACCCAGCGCCGAAGCGAAGAGGTTGGTGGGGAAGGTCTGCAGCGCTGTGTCGTAGTCGCGCACGTTGCCGTTGTAGAAGCGCCGCGCGAACGCGATCTTGTCCTCGGTGGCGGTGAGGTTCTCGGACAGGTCCTTGAACTCCTGGACCGCCTGGAGCTGCGGGTAGTTCTCCGCGACGGCGAAGAGAGAGCGCAGTGCGCCGGTCAGCTGGTTCTCTGCCTGCGCGCGCTGCTCCGGCGTGGCCTGCGCGCCGGCACTGACCGCCGCGGCGCGTGCCCGGGTCACCTCCTCGAAGACGCCACGCTCGTGCGCGGCGTACCCCTTGACCGTCTCCACCAGGTTCGGGATGAGGTCGTGGCGGCGCTTGAGCTGGACGTCGATGTCCGCCCACGCCTCGGCGACGCGCTGCCGCAGCGTGACGAGGCGGTTGTAGCTGACGATCAGGAAGAGCGCGAGCACGACGAGGATGACCACGACGACGATGAGCTCCACGTGCCCTCCTGTTACCGGGGCGGCCGGCGCGGCAAGGATAGCGGCGACCGCGTCACGTCCGCCGCCGGCGGTCGGCCCGGCGGTCTAGGCGACCAGCTCGCGGACCGCGGCGGCGATGTGTGCAGCGGAAATGCCCGCGGCATCGAGCAGCTCGGCCGGCTTGCCCGACCCGGGCATCTCGCGGACGGCGAGATGCCGGACGTGCGCCGCTTCCGCCCCAGCCTCCGCCAGAGCGGCGAGCACGGCGTCGCCGATCCCACCTTCGGCCCAGTGGTCCTCGACGATCACCAATCGGCCCCCCGTCGCGCGGGCCGCGGCCGCGAGCGCCGCGCCGTCGATCGGCTTCACGCTGTACGCGTCGATGAGCCGCACCGCGACACCGTCCGCGGCGAGCAGGTCCGCGGCCTTCAGCGCCTCGTGCACGGTGATGCCCGCCGCGACGATCGCCACCTTGTCGTCGGCCCCTCCGCCGCGGAGGGTCTTGCTTCCCCCGATCGGGAAGGCCTCGTCGGCGCCGTAGAGGATCGCCGTCTTCTCGCGCGTCGTGCGGATGTAGCTGATGCCCTCGCGGTCGGCCATCGCCACGACCAGCTCCGCCGTCTGGTTCGCGTCGCACGGGTACAGGACGGTGCTGCCGTGGACGGCCCGCATCATCGCGAGGTCCTCGAGCGCCATCTGTGAGGGTCCGTCTTCGCCGATGGACACGCCCGCGTGCGAGCCGGACAGCCGGATATTCGCGCGGGAGATCGCGGCCATGCGGATGAAGTCGAAGGCACGCGTGAGAAATGCGGCGAAGGTCGATGCGAACGGCACGAGGCCCACGACCTGCATCCCCACGGCTGCGGCGACGAGCTGCTGCTCGGCGATGTACATCTCGAAGAAGCGCTCGGGGTAGGCCTTCTTGAAGTCCTCGGCGTGCGTCGAGTTGCTGACCTCGGCGTCGAGCACCACGACATTCGCGCGCGCGGCGCCCAGCGCGACGAGCGCGTCGCCGTATGACTTCCGCGTCGCGAGCGCATCGTCGTGGCGCACCAGCCGGGGCGCGGACGGCGTGGGCCATGCCTGCGCGGTCCAGGGTGCGGCGCGCTGCACCGTGAATGCGCGAGACGGTTCGTCGCCGATCTCGGCGAGCGCGGCCTTCGTCTGCTCAGGGTCGAGCGTCTTGCCATGCCAGCCTGGCTGGTCCTCGAGGAATGAGACGCCCTTGCCCTTGACGGTCCGCGCGATGACCGCGGTGGGGCGCGTGGCCTCCTCCGCCCGGGAGAGCGCTTCGTCGATGTCGGCGAGGTCGTGCCCGTCGATGACGATCGGCTCCCAGCCGAATGCCTGAGCACGCGCGGCGTACGCGTCGGTGTCCCACTGCAGCTCCGTCGGCCCGCGCTGGCCGAGACGGTTGATGTCGAGGATCGCCACCAGGTTGCTCAGGCCCTCATGGCCGGCGTGGTCGAATGCCTCCCAGATCGATCCCTCGGCGCTCTCGCTGTCACCGACCAGCACCCACACGCGGTACGGCGCGCGCAGCACGCGCTTTCCGGCTAGCGCGACGCCGACGCCGATGGGAAGGCCCTGACCGAGCGAGCCCGTCGCGACGTCGACCCATGGCAACAGTGGTGTGGGGTGGCCCTCCATGCGGCTGCCGAACTTGCGGAAGCTCATGAGCTCGGCGTCATCGATCGCGCCCGCCGCGCGGAACATCGAGTACAGCAGCGGCGACGCGTGGCCCTTCGAGAAGATCAGGTGATCGCTCGCGCGCTCCCCGGGATGCGAGAAGTCGTAGCGAAGGTGCCCCGCCAGGAGGACCCCCATGAGGTCCGCGGCCGACAGCGAGGATGTCGGATGACCCGAGCCCGCTGCGCTCGAGCAGCGGATGCTGTCCGCCCGAAGCTGGCGCGCCAGGGAGCGGTAGGTCTCGAGGCGGACCGGGGTCTCGAGCGCGGTCGTCACCACGCAACGTTATCGCACAATGGGGCGGCCGGACAGATGACGGCCCGATCTTTGGAAAATGCGGCGGGCGGCCGCGGAGGGGGCGACGGCGTGCAACTGGGGCTCTACGGACTCGGGCGGATGGGCGGGAACATGGTCACTCGGCTCGCGCGCGGCGGCCACACGGTGGTGGCCGGCAATCGCAGCCCCGGGCCTGTCGAGGAGGCCCGGCGCGACGGCGCCGCGGGCGCGCACTCGGTCGAGGAGATGGTGACCAAGCTCGAAGCTCCCCGCGTGCTGTGGTCGATGGTCCCCTCGGGCGACGTGACCGAGCAGACGCTCGCGGAATTCGCCGACCACGCAGCCCCGGGGGACATCCTGGTCGACGGCGGCAACTCGAACTTCCGGGACTCCGTGCGGCGCGCCGACATGTACGCGAAGCGAGGCTTTCACTTTCTCGACGTCGGCGTATCCGGCGGCATATGGGGACTCCAGGTCGGCTACTGCATGATGGTGGGCGGCCCGAAGGAGGCCGTGGACCGGCTGCGGCCGGCGCTCGACACGCTCGCTCCGCCGAACGGCTGGGCGCACTTCGGAAAGAGCGGCGCCGGCCACTTCGTGAAGATGGTCCACAACGGCATCGAGTACGGGATGATGCAGGCCTACGGTGAGGGCTTCGAGCTGCTGCACGCGTCGGAGTTCGGGCTCGACCTGAAGCAGGTGGCGACGGTGTGGAACCAGGGCAGCGTCGTGCGATCATGGCTCCTCGAGCTCGCGGAGCGCGCCTTCGAGGAAGAGGGGACGGACCTGGCGGGCATAAAGGGATGGGTCGCCGATTCCGGGGAAGGACGCTGGACGATCAAGGAGGCCATCGACCACGACGTGCCGATGACCGCGCTCGCGCACGCGCTGTTCGCGCGCTTCAGCTCGCGCCAGGACGACTCCTACGCGATGAAGGTGGCTGCGGCGCTGCGCAACCAGTTCGGCGGCCACACGGTGAAAAAGGAATGAGGCGCGGCTGATGGCCACGGCCGTCGTGAATCCGCTCCGCGCTGGCGCAAGGCTGGCGCGAACACCCGAGCCCGCGGTGCTCGTCATCTTCGGGGGCGCCGGCGACCTCGCGGGGCGGAAGCTGGTGCCGGCGCTGTACAACCTCGAGCTCCAGCGCCTTCTGCCCGCGACGTTCGCGGTCGTCGGTGCCGCCCGCAGGCCTCTGCTCGACGAGGGCTACCGGCAGGAGCTCCACGACGCCGTAGCCGAGTTCAGCCGCACGAAGCCGATCAACGAGGAGGTTTGGCGCTCGTTCTCGGAGCGCGTGCGTTACGTCTCGACCCCGGACGACGAGGGTTACGAGACGCTGGCGCGCACGCTGCGACGGATCGACGACGACCTCGGTACACACGGCAACCGGCTCTTCTACCTCGCGACGCCGCCGTCCGCGTACGCCCCGATCATCCGCGCGATCGGCAAGCACATGCTGATCCGGGAGGGCGGCTGGTCGCGCATCGTCATCGAGAAGCCCTTTGGCCACGACCTGGCGAGCGCGCGGGAACTCACGGACACCGTGCACGACGTTTTCCGCGAGGACCAGGTCTTCCGCATCGACCACTACCTCGGTAAGGAGACCGTGCAGAACATCGTCGTCATGCGGTTCGCGAACAGCATCTTCGAGCCGCTCTGGAACCGCCAGTACGTCGACCACGTGCAGATCACCGCGGCCGAGTCGATCGGCGTCGAGGAGCGCAGCGAGTATTACGACCAGACCGGAGCGATGCGCGACATCGTCCAGAACCACCTGCTCCAATTGCTGGCGCTCGTCGCGATGGAGCCGCCGGTCGCGTTCGATGCGGGCTCGGTGCGCGACGAAAAGATCAAGGTGCTGCGCGCGGTACGCCCGATCCGCCCGGAGGAGGTCTCCGACACGGTGGTGCGCGGTCAGTACTCGGCCGGTTTCATCGAGGGCACCCGGGTGCCGTCATACCGCGAGGAGGACCGGGTGCCGGCCGATTCCGCGACGGAGACCTTCGTCGCGCTCAAGTGCTATGTCGACAACTGGCGGTGGGAAGGCACACCGTTCTACCTGCGCACCGGCAAACGCCTCCCGAAGCGCTCCACGGAGATCGCGATCCAGTTCCGGATCGCGCCGCACCAGATGTTCAGCCGAGAGGCATCCGCCGGACTCGAGCCGAACGCGCTCGTACTCCGGATCCAGCCCGACGAGGGCATCTCGCTGAAGTTCGGGGCGAAGGTCCCGGTGCAGGGAGTGCGCATCCGCTCCGTGAACATGGACTTCGTGTACGGCGCCTCGTTCATGGTCGACGCGCCCGACGCCTACGAGACCCTGATCGTGGACGCGCTTCGCGGGGACGCGACACTCTTCACCCGGCGCGACGAGGTCGAGCAGCAATGGCGGCTGGTCGACCCCCTCGTCGAAGGCTGGAACACCGCGCAGAGCGACCTTCCGCGCTACCCCGCGGGGACGTGGGGACCGGTCGAAGCCGACATCCTGATCGCGCAGGACGGGCGCGCGTGGCGCAAGCCTTGATCGGCGCGCACCCGACCCCGGTCGACGACGCCTTCTGGGGCGCGCGGGCGAGCGGTGTGGCGCAGCTCGAGCGAGAGCTGGCGCGGCTGCGCCGCGCCGAGGACGCCCACGCCCGAGAACAGGGGCTCGTCGTAGCCCGGGCGTCGGTCCTCAACCTCGTCGTCTACGCGACGCGGGAGATCCACGCGCGTCGGGCGGCACGCACGGTGTCAGAGCTCGCGCGGCGGCATCCGTCGCGGGCGATCGTCGTCGTGGCCGACCGCGAGCGACGGCCACGGATCGACGCCGAGATCACGATGCATTCCCACCGCCCCCAGGACGACCAGTCGCGCCAGGTGTCGTACGAGCAGATCCTCATTCGCGCGCGCGGCGATTCGGACGAGCGGCTCGCGAGCGCGGTGATCCCGCTGCTTCTTCCCGACCTGCCGGTGTTCCTCTGGTGGACGGACACGCCGCCATCGGACCGCCGGCAGTTCGACGACCTGCTCGCCCTCGCGAACCGCCTGATCGTCGACTCTGAAGACTTCGCGCGGCCCGAGGAGACCCTGTCCCGGCTGTCGTCGATCTGCGGGCGCGGCGCCGGTCACTTCGGCGTGACCGACTTCAACTGGACGCGGCTGACGCCGTGGCGCGAGCTGGTCGCCGCGTTCTTCGATGTCCGGGCGTGGCGGCCTTTCCTCGAAGGCGTCACCGGCGTCCGGGTCGGCTTTGCCGTCGACGCCGATGGTCGCGCCATACACCCGTCGCAGGCGCTCCTGCTGATCGGCTGGCTCGCGTCCCGCCTCGGCTGGCGCGCTTCGGAGCGCCTCGCTCCATCGGAGGCCGGGGGCCTCCTATTCGCGATGGAGCGCACCGACGGCTCCGAGGTCCAGACCCGCGTTCGGCCGCGCTACGAGCGGGGGCTGGAGGAGGGCCACGTCTCTGGTCTCCGGATCCAGTGCATGCACGATGGCACGACCGCCGAGTTCATCGTGAAACGTACGGCCGACATGCGGCACGTGGCGACGACCACGATCATCGGCGGGCGCACCGTCGCGGAGCGCACCGTCCCCCTCGCGACGCCGAGCGTCACAGACCTCCTGGGTGAGGAGCTCACGATCGTGGCGAGCGACCGCATCTACGAGGAATCCCTTCGCTCTCTCGTCGCGCTCGTCTGACCGGGCACGAGCCGTGGTCACGCTCTTGCCCAAGGTACGTCGCGATGAATGACAGGACGCTGAGCATCCGGCGCAGCGCGCCGACGCAGCGACTGCTCGGAGGCCGCTATCGGCTCCTCGAGCGCGTCGACGAGGGCGGAGCCGGCGAGGTCTGGCGCGCGATCGATGAGCGCCTCGCCCGTGACGTCGCCGTGAAGCTGCTAGGACCGCGCGCCGACGAGGCCTTCCGCGTGCGTTTCGCCGACGAGGCGCGGCGCGCCGCAGCGGTTACGCACCCGAACGTCGTAACGGTCTACGACGAGGGCCGCGACGGTGACGACGCGTACATGGTCATGGAGTACGTGCGCGGCCGCACCCTTCGCGACCTCGTCGCTCAGCGCGGCCCCCTGCCGGCGCACGAGGCCGCGCGCCTGGTGTCGCAGGTGGCCGCTGCGCTGGATGCAGCCCACGCGGTGGGGCTCGTGCATTGCGATGTGAAGCCCGCGAACGTGATCGTGGACGACGAGGGACGGGCCAAGCTGACGGACTTCGGCGTCGCGCGCGCGGCCAGGGACCCCGTGGAGCACGAACTCATCGGCACCGCCCGGTACATCGCGCCGGAACGCGTTACCGGGGGGGCGGCGACGCCACGCGGCGACGTGTTCGCGCTCGCGCTCGTCGCGTACGAGCTGCTGGCGGGCCAGCGGGCGTACGCCGGTGTCGACACCGAGGAGCTGCTCCGGCTGCGGCTGGCGGGACCGCCTCCCTCGCTCCGTGCCGTGCGCCTCGGCCTTTCCGACGACCTCGACCGGGTGATCACCAAGGGCCTCGCTCGCGACCCGGCCAGGCGCCACGCCTCGGCCGGCGCGTTCGCGGCCGCCCTCTGCGCCGCAGCCGAGCACGGAGACGGGACCAAGTCGCTCGGGCCCCGCACCGCCGCGCGGCCGCTGCCCGCGCGGCGGCCGGGGTGGTCCGGACTCGGCGCGACCCTCGCCTTCCTCGCCATCGCGCTGGTCGTGGTCGGTACCGTCCTGTTCTTCGCGGCATTCGCGCGGGTGGACCGAGCCCCGGCTGCGGCTCCAGCCAACCCCGCGGCGAGCGCGGCCGCCGGCACCGCCGCGAACCGGACGCCGAATGTCGTGGGCAGGAACGTGGATGACGCGGCGCGGGAGCTGATCGCGGCGGGGTTCCGCTCGCCCGTGCCGTGGCAGGTGGACACTTCCGCGCGCGGGACGGCCTGCGCCGTCGTCCGGCAGGAGCCCGCCGCCGGGACGAGCCTCCAGCCGGGCGCGGCCGCGCAGCTGTACCTCGCACCGGGCAAGGACTGTGGCAAGAAGGACAACTGAGGAACTGGCGGCGGCGCGCAGCCACATCGGGCGGGTGCGCGAAGAGAACCAGGATCGGGCCTTCGTTGGCGACCGTAGCGGCCGCCTGCTGCTCGCCGTCGCCGACGGCGTCGGCGGCGTCTCGGGAGGTGCAGTCGCGAGTGCGGCCGCCATCGAGGAGCTGTCGCGATCGTTCTTCGAGGACGTCGGAGGGCGCGGCCGGGCAGGCGGCGAACCCGCCGTGCTCGCGGCGGCGTATGCGAACGCGAACGCGGCCGTCGTCAGGACCGCCCGCGAAAGCGGCTACGAGGGCGCGGCATCCACGCTCGTCGCAGCGGCGCTCAGCGGACGCGAGGCGGCCGTCGCCAACATCGGTGACAGCCGTGCCTATCTCGTGCGGGGCGGCGTGGCGCGCCAGCTGACGACGGACCACTCGGGAGACCTCGCGGGTTCGATCACGCGGTTCGTCGGCGACCCGCGGGGCGTGCAGCCGGACGTCTTCGTCGAGACGCTCGCCTCGGGCGACAGGCTGGTGCTGTGCTCCGACGGCCTGACGCGACACGTCCGGCCGGAGGAGGTCGCGGCCATCGCCGGCCGGGGCGCGCCGCGCGTCGCCGCCGAACGTCTGGTGGCGCTGGCGAACGACCGCGGCGGGGAGGACAACGTGACCGTCGTGGTCTATGCGGATCGGCCCCGCCGCTCAGGTTGGGGCGTGGCCGCGCTCGCGGCGCTAGTGGGGGTCGCCGTCGGCGTGGGGATGCTGGGGCCGTTCGGCGCCCTGAACTCCCTCCCCGCGGCCTTCCCGGTCCTCACGCCGGGTCCTTCCGCCACCTCCAGCCCGACCACCGCTCCCGCTGCGACCACCGCTCCCGCTGCGACCGCCTCCTCGGAACCGAGTCGGGAGGCCACTCCCAGCCCAAGCCCGAGCGCGCTCCCGTAAAGCGGGCGAGCGCGCGGCGAACATGGACAACAGCGCGACAGCCGCCAGAGCGAGCGGCACCATCGCGCGTGCGAGGACCGCGGCGAGGCCGACCCCGCCGGCGAGCGGCACGTCGCAGGCGAACGCCGGATAGAACTGGCAGTCGTACTGCCAGGTCGGAAGGATGAAGTACGCCCCCGCTTCGGCGGCCGGTACGGGCACGCCCGACGTGAAGGGGTAGAAGAACAGCCACGTCCCGGCCGCCAGTACCGCATACGTGGCAACGAGCCCGCGCCTTCGCGTTTCCCAGAGCGCCGCCAGCGCGGCGGCGAGCGCGAGCATGTAGAACGGCAGGGCGGTGAAGAAATGGTAGAAGAAGAGCACGCGTGAGATCGGTATCCACGCGACGTACTGGACGAGCAGCGCGAACACGACGAACCCGAGCACGACCGAGCGGGCGCGCACCGCCGCGATCGCGCACCACACCGTCGCCGCGAGGGCCGCCCAGAACAGCACGACGTTGCCCGCGTCGTAGATGTACGCGTTGGTCTCGTTCGATGACTGCCCGAAGTACCAGTACACCGGCTTGAGCACGAGCGGCCACGTCCACCACGGTGCGCCGGCGGGGTGCGGGGCCGTGAGCCCTGAGTGATACCAATACATCTGCCTCGTGAGCTCGACGAGGTCCCACCCATACGGCGTCATCGGCCCCCCGAACCAGCCGTGGTAGCTCGCGAGATAGATCGCGGCCGGGATCACGGCGAACGAGCCGAAGAGCAGCGCCGCGTTGCGCCCCCGCCCGGCGACAAGGTCGAGGGGTCCGCCCCGTCCCGTACGGCCGCGCTCGTACGCTAGCGCCGTCGCGGCGACCGACGCGAGGAATACGCCGGCGAGCGTGTACACGGCCGCCCATTTCGCCGCGACAGCGAGCCCGAGAAGGACCCCCGCGAGCACGATGTCGAGCGCCGCCGAGCGGCGCGGGCGATGGGCAGCGACGATGAAGTACCAGCCGGTGACGATGAACAGCGCGACGTAGATGTCATTCATGCCGATCCGTGCCTGCGCGAACATCGATCCGTCGAACACGACCGCGAAACCCACCAGCGGAGGCAGCACGCGCGAGGCGAAGAGCCGGCGCGCGAGGAGCACGAGCCCGAACGCCAGGAGCGCGGCAGCGATCACGCCGGGAATGCGCCACGCGAGCCCGTGACGGCCGGTCTCGATCAGCTCCGCGGCGCCGGACGATGCGGCGACGAGCTTGTCGGCGTCTCCATCAACACCGAGGAACGAGGCGCGCACCGGGATCGCGGCGAACGGTGACGCCCCGTGGGTCTCGACGACGACGGCGCGGCCGTCGGCCAGCGCGTAGAGGAACTGCGTTCGAGGCACGACCGCGAGCGCCGTGGCCGCGGAGGCGAACGTGCCGGTGCGCGCGTTCCCGAGCGGCACGGTCTCGTGGCGTCCGCCCTCGAGCTCGTAGACGTCGAGCGATGGCTCCTCACGGCGCGCCACGAACACGCGGTTCGGCCCGAGCGCGTATGCGACCGCCGTCCCCGGAGCGCCGCCGGCCAGCGCGCGCGTCTCGGTCCCGTTCACCGGGTCCAGCACGTGCACGACGCCCTGCGGATCGAGGACGTAGAGCTCGGTCCCATCGGGTTTGAGCGTCAGCGCGACGGCCTGAGTGGCGATGACCATGGGCGCGCTGCTGCTGCTTTGCCAGACCTGGACGCCCTGCGATCCGCCAACGATGGCGCGGCCGTTCGACACCGCGAACGAGGTCGGCGTGCCGAGAAGCGGAGAGGAGCAGGCCGCGCCCGACGCGCCGTCGAACGGCTCGCGGAAGACCCCGCAGCTCGTGAGGGCGACGACAGCGCTTCCGTCGAACGCGATCCCGACGGGCGTGCCCGGCACCGTACCGGCGCTCCGCGGAGCCTCCCCGCGCGTGGCGCGCGCGATGGTGCCATCGGCTCGCGCGTACGCGCGCGTGCCGTCGTTCCCGATCGCGAAGGCGATCGTCCGTTCGGGCACCGTTTCGGCACCCACAACGCGGTCGTCGCCGAACGCGAGGATGCCAAGGGCCATGATCTCCTTGGCGAGGTGCGGATGCGTCCATTCGTACGGCTCGCGCTGCGCGAGCAACTCGAATGCGGTCCGGGCGTGGTAGACCTCGTCGAAATACATGTCGCGCGGCTGATCGAGCCGGTACGCGCGCGTGCCGAGAACGAGGAGCGCGATCACGAGCGCGGTCAGCACGTCACGGCGAGTGGCGGGATGGCCCGGTCGCAATCCGTCCGGCACTACCCACGTGCGCGCTCCCGAGTGCCGCGGCAGGTCCGGCGACGTTGTCCGGACGAGGAGCGATTCGCCGCGCACGAGCCGCCACGCGATCAGCGAAGCCGTCGCGAGCATGAGCAGCGCGAGCGCGATCTGCCCCCGGCGCTCGAACAGCGTCGCCTCGAGGAAGGCCGGCGCGACGAGGTCGTTCTGCGGGTAGCGGGTGAACGCGAAATAGAGCGAGACGAAGAAGCCGGCGGCGAGCACGACGTACGGCACGAGCAGGCGCGCCCGCAGGGCCGCGAGGGGTAGCAGCAGCGCGAACGCGGGGAAGAGGTACCGCTCGTGAGCGCGCGTCGGCAGGAAGTAGAAGGCCATCGCGGCGATCGCCCCGGCGGCGAGCAGCGCGGCGGCGTCGCGCCGCCACCACAGCGGTACGGCCGAGCTGATCAGGCCGAGGATCAGGAGCGCGGCTCCGACGGCGACGTAGGGCGTGTCGCTCTGCCAGAAGTCGCCGATCACGGACCAGACGTTGAACGCATAGAGCGAGGTGTAGGGATACGTTCCAGCCGCGTTGCGGACGAGATCGAGCAGCCCATCGACGAACAGTCCGAAGGGGAGTGCCAGCGCCATGGTCGTCAGGCCGGCGGACGCGACCGTCTGCACCAGCGGAAGTGGCCGGCGCTCGCGGACCAGGACGAAGGCGGCGGCGGCGCCGATGACGAGGAGTCCGATCCCGAACTGGGGCTTGATCATCGTCGCGATGCCCGCGAGCACCCCGGCGGCGACCCAGCGGCGCTCCCCCGCCGCGAGCAGGGCGGCGAGAAGCGGCAGCGTGCCGACCGCGTCGACCTGGCCCCAGTACGTACCTGCGAAGATCTGCGCCGGGGCGAGCATCCACAGAGCGGCCGCCAGCGCCGCCGGGCCGCGGCCTCCGTGGCGCCACGCGACCCTTGCGGCGAGGACCGCGATTCCGATGTCGGCGGGAATGGACACGCTTTTCACCGCGAGGCGCAGAGCCTCGCCCGAGAAGATGGAGCCGAGTAGCCAGAGCACGTAGAGGAAGCCGGGCGGGTAGTCGCTGAAGTAGCCGGACTGGTAGAAGTTCGGGGGACCGACCTCGGCGAGGCGCTGCGCCCAGGCCATGAAGGTCCCGACGTCCGTGGGAAAACCGGGCGCTGCCACCGTGCGAAGCCTGAGCAGCGCGCCGAGGACGACGATCGCGGCGATGAGGAGCTTCGCGCGGCGGGCCTCCGCCGCATCTGGCTTCCAGTCCGTCGATGCGCGACCCGGCAGCATCCCCGTCGGCGGCGCTGACACCGATCTCCGATCAGCGTCCGTCACTGCCAATACCCGAACCGGATTATCGCGACGGTCGCGTAGACGTTGATCGCGATCGCGGCGATGATCGCGGCGACGAAGATCCATGACGGCCGCGAGCGCCACGATCCGGCGGCGAAGGCGTCGCCCGCGAGCGCGAGCGCCACGAGGAACGGCTGCGCGTCGATGCTGAAGCGGTAGCCGAACTGCGCGAAACCGACGGTCGCGTGCGTCACGTCGGGCAGCAGCGCCAGACCGGCGGCGAGAGACGCCGCCGCGACCGACGCCGTGCGGCGCACGTGCCGCAGTCCCGCGAATATCCAGAGGAAAGCGGGCGTGGTCAGGAACAGGCTCATCCCGATGAAGCGTGGACGCAGGAACCAGGGCACGCCACCGACGAGGTCGGGCGGCTCGATGAAGATGGCGTAAAGGTGGCGAGGTAGGTACAGCGGAGAGAACAGGCCGTGGTCAAAGAACACGTCACCCGCCGCGAGCGTCGCGTATCCAGCGTCCACGGGCGTGCCCCAGCGCAGGACGTTGTAGCCGAGGTAGGCCAGGGCGAATGGCGCGCCCCCCGCGACGACTCCCGCGAGCGTCCGCGGGAAGCCCGTTCCGCCACGGCGGGCGGCGAGCAGGGCCAGCGCGGGCGTCGCGGCCGCGACGGGGAGCCGGGCAAGCGCGGCGAGGCCGATCGCGGCTCCGACCGCCCACGCGGGTCCGCCTCTCGAGGCGACCAGCAGCGCCGCCGCGGTGAAGAGCATCGCCACGGAGTGCGCGGCGAACCACGCACGACCGTCGGCGCTCGAGAAGAGGAGCGTCGTACCGAATGCGCTGAGGAGAGCGCCCGCGAGGGCGACCCACCGCGGAGCGCCCCACGCGCGCAGAGCCGCGTACAGGACTCCCGCCGAGAGCCCGCCGGTCACCTGGGCGACGAGCCCCTGCGCATCGGCGGTCCCGACCAGCGGTACCAGTGGCATCGCCAGGATCGCCGGCAGAGGGGGGTACGCGACGCACCAGCGGTCGGGGCCGCAGGGGAGGAGCTCGTTGAGCCACGGCGGCGCCTCGAGCAGCCACCATCTCCCGGCAAGGAACGCTTCCGCGAGCCGGCCGTAGTAGTCGTAGACCGTCGGGTAGGCCAGTCCAGCCGCGATGTACGCAGCCACAGCGAAGGCGCCAACGGCCGCCGCGATGCGCCGGTCGGCCATCGTCACAACACGAAATCTCCCACACTGCTCACGGTGTTGTTCGAGGCCGTCCTCGTGGCCCTCGGCCTCGGCGTCGGGGTCTTCGGCACACTGGTCGGCGCGGGCGGGGGCTTCCTGCTGGTTCCGGTCCTGGCGATCCTCGAGCCGTCCCTGCCGACAGCGACGATCACGGCGATCTCCCTCGCGGTGGTGGCAATGAACGCGACCTCCGGGGCTATCGCGTACGGACGGCAGGGGCGCATCGATCTGCGCTCGGGCATACCCTTCGCCCTCGCGACGCTCCCGGGCAGCGTGATCGGCGCTCTCGTCAGCCGCATGGTGCCCCGCCACGTCTTCGATATCGTCCTGGCTTCAATGCTTATCGCGCTGGCGATCTTCATCGGGTTCGCGCACGACGAGGACGCTCAGCGGGCGGGCGAAGGCGGGGGTCGGGGTCGCGTCTGGCGCGAGATCGTCGACGCCGCCGGGACCCGGTATCGCTACCGCGTGAACATGCCCATCGGCGTGGCGATGTCCTTCGCTGTCGGCTTCGTTTCAAGCCTGCTCGGCATAGGCGGTGGTGTGATCCATGTCCCAGCGCTGGTCGGGCTGCTCGGCTTCCCGACGCACATCGCGACAGCGACCTCCCACTTCACGCTCGCGGTGATGGCGTCCTCGGGCACGGCGACTCATCTGTTCACCGGCGATCTTCAGGACATGCTCCTCCAGACGGCCCTGCTCGGCGTTGGGGCGATCGTCGGGGCGCAGTTCGGCGCGCGGCTGTCGGCGCGCGTTCACGGCGTCGTAATCGTGCGCGCACTTGCGGTCTCGCTCGCATTCGTCGGCGTACGTCTCGGGCTCCAGGGGATCTTCGGCTTGTAGTCGATGCGTGGCACGATCTCATCTGCCCGACGCCGGCGATCGCCGGGCCCGGCCTATCCTCGGCGAGGTCCCTATGCGAGTTCGTTCGCGTCCATTGGGTGTGTTCGACCTGTCTGCGGAAGAGGATCGGATGGCGACTCCTCTCGGCCAAGCCATCCCCGCGATACCTCTACCCGTACCCCGACACGCTCCAGATGGTCTACGTGGCATGGGCCGAGGACGGCGGACCGCCGACCAGCCGCGACGACCTCGTGGTGGCGCCGCGGTTCGTCTCCGCGGGGGAGGCCGCCGCTCTGGCGCTGCCGGTCACTGAGCGGGCCTTTCTCGACGCGGCACTCCAGGGGATGCTGTGATCTCCACCAGCTGTGACCCCACTTGTCTGGGAATGCCCAAGCGGGTTCCGAGCGTGTCGTCAGCGCCGCTCGAGCCGCCAGATGTCGGACACGCGCTCGCGTTTTCGGATCAGGCGCGCGCGGCCGTGTTCGACGAGCACGACAGCGGGCCGCGGGTAGCTGTTGTAGTTCGACGCCATCGCGACCGCGTACGCGCCCGTCGCCGGGATCGCGATGACCTCGCCGGGCTGTGGAGACGGCAGGCGGACCTGCTCGATGAGCAGGTCGCCGCTCTCGCAGTACTTCCCGGCGACGGCGACCTCCTCCTGCGGCGCGGCCAGCGCGCGGTCCGCGACGAGCGCGGAGTACCGGGCGCCGTAGAGCGCGGGGCGGATGTTGTCGCCCATGCCTCCGTCCACCGCGACGAAGGTCCGGATCCCTGCCACGCGCCTTGTGCCGACGACGCGGTACAGGGCGACCCCCGCGGCGCCGACCAACGACCGACCCGGCTCGACGTGGATGGTCGCCTTCGCGAGCGCAGGCTCGGTCCGGATCGGCTCCCCCACGGCTGCGGCGTACGCCGGCAGTTCGAGGACGGGGTCGTCAGCCCGCAGCGGGATCCCGAGACCCCCGCCGACCCCTATCTCGGTGATGCGCACGCCGACCGCGTCCACGAGCTCGGCGGCGAACGCAGCCAGCGCGCTCGCCAGCTCGCGGTAGCGGCTCTCCTCGCGCAGCAGCGTCCCGATGTGGGCGTGCACTCCGACGAGCCGCAGGCCTCGCGTCGCCGCTATGGCGCGCGCCTGCGCGAGCGCGTCCCCGCCCGCCAGGGGCGCGCCGAACTTACTGTCGAGGACCCCGGTGCGCAGGTGCGGGTGCGTGTCCGTGTCGATGCCCGGCGAAACGCGAAGCCAGACCGGCTGCGGCTTGCCGCGGCGGCGCACCATCCGGGCCAGCCGCTCGATCTCGTCCGCCCCGTCGATCACGATCCGGCCGACCCCGAGCCGCAGCGCCGCCCGCAGCTCATCCTCGGTCTTGGCATTGCCGTGGAGTTGTGCGCGCTCGAGCGCGAAGCCCGCGCGACGCGCGGCCTGCGCCTCTCCCACGGACGCCGCGCTCGCGTCGGCTCCCGCGGCGGCGAGCAGTGCGGCAACACCTATGAGCGCGCACGCCTTCACTGAGTACGAAATGCGCGCGGGGCGGTACTGCCACAGCGCGGCGGCATACGCCCGATACGCCGCCCTCACGGTGGCGGCGTCGTAGACGTACAACGGCGTGCCGTAACGCTCCGCGAGGCGGACGGCGTCGACGCCACCGAGCCGAAGATGACCATCGCGTCCAGCCTCGGTGCCCAGCGGCCACACCGGCGACACGAGCGCCGCGAAGCTATCCAGCGTTGGGCGGGTTCTGGTCGTCAGTCAGCGACTGGATGAATTCCTTGAAGACCGAGAGCTTGCTCTCGTCCTCCTCCCCTTCGCTGGAGATGGCGGAGCGGTCGAAAACGGCCTGCGCGACGAGGATACGCGCTTCGCAGCGAACGGCCAGCGCTATCGCGTCCGAGGCGCGCGAGTCGACCTCGACCTCGCGCTCACCCTGCTGCATGAAGACGCTGCCGTGGAAGACGCCGCCGCCGCTCCCGTCCTCGACGAGGTCCTTCACCACCACACGCGTGATCTCCACATCGAACCTGCCGAGGATCTCCATCATCAGATCGTGCGTGAGCGGACGCTCGCTCTTGATCCCGGCTATGCGGGTCGCGATGCTGTGCGCCTGGTCCGCGCCGATCCAGATCGGCAGGAGGCGCTCATTGTCCTTGGCTTGCAGAAGCACGACATGCTGACCCGTCAGGACGTGGACGCGCACCGACTCCACGGTGCACACCAGGAGCACGCTCTAACCGTACCTCACGGGGCCGGCGGCACGGCGCCGCGGACGGAAGACCAGCAGCAGGAACACGCCCGCGATGAAGCCGAAGATGTGCGCGAAGTAAGCGACCTGCTCCGTCGCCGGGTGCCCGACGACGCGGAGCTCGCTCAGCCCGCTCAGCACCTGCAGCAGGATCCAAAGCCCGATGACGACGACGGCGGGTAGGCTGATGATCGTGATGAAGATGCCCAGGAACACCAGCGTTCGAACTCTGGCACCCGGGAACATGACGAGATAAGCGCCGAGCACTCCGGCGATCGCGCCCGACGCGCCGACCAGAGGCGATGCGACGATGAGGCTCTGCCCTATCGCCGCGACCAACCCGCACGCGATGTAGAACACGAGGTAGCGTGCACTGCCGAGCCGGTCCTCCACGTTATCGCCGAAGATCCACAGGTACAACATGTTGCCGAGGACATGCAGCCAGCCTCCATGCAGGAACATGTGCGTGAGCAGCGGCGAGAACATCTCGACGGTGTAGCGGCCGTGTCCGAGGGCCACCGTGAACTTGTCCCAGTCGAAGGCGTACCGGTCGTAGAAGGCCTGCACGGCGGAGGGCGAGCTCATCAGGGAGACCGTGTAGAGCCAAACGGCGAGGTTCGTGAGCAGGAGAACGCGGTTGACGATGGGGGTGTGCGCGGTCGGGTTGGCGTCCCCGAGCGGGATCATGCGCAGGGGCTCGCGAGCTTCGCGAGTCTCATCGGTTGATGTCCGTCACGGCGATCTTCGAGCCGTGCACGCTGTACGCCACACGCTGCACCTCGGACACGAAGAAGGCGCGCGCGCTCTCGAGCGCCGCCGGTAGATCGAAGCGCGCTATCTCCCTCCCGTCGCGGGTCATCTGGACGAGCCGCTTGCCGGGACCGTCGAGGAGATAGATGAAGCTCTGACCGTCGATCGACTGGATCGCCGACGGCCTGACGGGATCGCTCTGCCATCTCGGGACGAAATCGACGCGCACCACGGTGCCCTGCACAGACCGTTGGAACTTCAGGATCTCCCCGCCGGAGGTGACGATCCACACGGAGCCGTCGACCGCGACGGACCTGGCGGTGTTCGGCGGGAGCGCGGTGGCGAGGAAGGGCGTCACGGTGCCGAACCCCTTGCCCGCGCCCTCGCTCTTCCACAACTGCCCTGCCTGGGCATCCAGCACATAGAGATTACCGAAGAAGGTCGCGGTCGAGGTCACCTCGCGCCAGCGGTCGGTGCCGTCGGGCGTCACGTCCGCGACAGTGTTTCCCTCGGCCTTCCAGACCTTGCGGGACTCGTCGACCGCGACGAGCGCGTCGTCCTGCGCGCTCACCGTGACGACAACGCCCACCGACCCCTTCCCCTTCTCGAGGACGGGCACCGCTCTCGCCGGCTCGCCGAAGACGCGCCACAGCCGGCCGGCGCCGGGATCCGCGGCGTACAGCCCGTTGGCGGTCGCCGTCAGCTCGCGCGGCGCGGCTCCTGGGGCCGTCCGGCCGAGATCGACGAGAACGCTGGAGAGTCGGTCGTCGAGCGCGACCACCTGAGTGCGCAGGTCCGCGATGGCGCGGGTGTCAGCGGCCGGAGAACGGGCCGCGTCATCCAGGCGCGCCGAGGCCGCGGCGAGTTTCTGACGGACAGCTTCGACATCGGTGGGCTTGCGGTCGGCGATGCGCTGAGCCAAGGAGAGGTCGTCCCTCGCAGAACCGATCGCGCCCTGGAAGTCACTCATGGCGCGGCTCGAAGTGAAGTCGCGGTACGCGAGAACCCCGACCGCGCTCGCGGCAACGAGCATCAGGATCGCCAGTGCGGTGGTCACGCGCTGTCGTCGGCGCATCCTCTCGCGGGCGTTGTGTGTGAGCCTCGGGAGGGTGGTGGCGCGTTTGGGTGCCGGCTCGGGATCGAACGACGCGCCTCTCGCAACACCGGGAACGACCGGCGCGGCGGCTGCGAGCACGGGGACCCCGCTGGGACGGCGCTCGGCAGCGCTGTTGGTCCGCAGCTGCGCGAGGTCCGCGGTGATCGGTTCCGCCGGCTCACTCGCCGCCGCGCCCGCGCGCGCCGGGGCCGCCGAGACATCCGCGCCCAGCGCGATCTCGACGAAGAGCGCCGCGTCGCTGCCGGAGAGCCCCTCGCTGACGAAGCGGTCGTGCACGTGCTGCGCCGCGGAGCTGGGATGCAGCGTCACGGCGGCGGTCTTCAGCGCCTCCGCACCGAGTCCCTCGATGAGCGCGCCGCTCGCGAGGATGACCGTGTCGCCCGCCTCGAGCGTTTGACGCCACACGCCCGGCAGGACGTCGACGTCGCTGCCCAGGGAGTCGGCCTGGCGCGTCGTCGTTCGATGGACGAAGTCCGCAAGCTCTCCCGGCTCCTCGCCGGGAAGGAACAGCCGCGCCCGACGCACGACGAAGAGCTGCGCTGCGCCGATCCTGGCGCCGTACAGCTCGTTGCCGACGATGACGGCGCATGCGCAGTGCAGCAGCGAGCGACCGCGGTGCTCTCGGATCCGCTGTGCGGCACGGCGGTTGGCGTGGCGGAGCGCGCGCCGAAGCGACATCTCGACCCCGGCAGATAGGTCGTAGTAGTACTCGTCGCGCGCGAGTTCGGCGACCTCGCGCGCGGTGCGGCCGGCCGCGGGTTCGGGCGGTGTGACCTCGCACAGGAAGTGGAAGCGTCCCTTGGTCCGCAGGGTCGCGCCGTCCTCAGGGTCCCGGCTCAGGACGACGTCGCTGCTGGACGAGGATCCGTCGACCGTCGATCCGGTCTTCGTAACGTAGCTCGCGCGTCGGACCATCGGTGCCGAAGTATGCCTTTGGCTAGGGGCTGTCGGGGAGGAGGGTGCGCGGATCGAGCGGCACCTCTCCGCGGCGCGCCGCGAAGTGCAGGTGCGGCCCGGTCGTTAAGCCGGTCATGCCGATCGCGCCGATGCGATCGCCCGCGGCGACCGTGTCTCCCGCCCTGACGGTCGGCGCGGCAAGGGTGTCGTCGAGGTGCGCATAGAGGGTGACGACGCCGCCCGCGTGTGCGAGCACCACGACCATCGCCCCATCCGGGAGATGGCCGACGAAGGTGACGACCCCAAGCGCCGCCGCTGTGACCGGGGTGCGCAGGGGCGCGGCGATGTCGATGGCGTCGTGGAAATGCGGGTATGCGATGCCCCCGTACGTTCGCCGGGGCTCGAGGGGTAGGAGCGTCGGCCCGAAGGGCTGCGACACGATCCCGCGGACGGGCCAGACCCAGCTGACCTGCCGTGGAAGAGGCGTGTTCGCCACCGCGGCCGCCCGACCGATCAGCTCATCGCTCGCGCTGCTCGCATCCGCGGCTTCCTGCGCCAGCTGCGCGAGGACATCGATCTCGGCGGCGGCGCGGCCGCTCGGCGCGACGGCCACCAGAGCGTCCGCCCGCTTCTGGAGCACGACGAGCAGCCGCTCCTTCGCGCCGACCGACTCGAGGAGCATCGCGAGCTCCGCTTCCTGCCGCGCGAGACCGTCCTCCTGTCGGCGCACCTCGTCGCCGATCCGACGCAGCTCTTCCGTGACGGCCTGCTGCTGTGCCGCGAGCGCCGCCAGGGCGTCGCGGTACAGGAGCGTCTCCACGAGCGAACCTGAGGTAAGGAACACGCCCAGCGCGTTGGTGCGGGTCGCCCGGTACGTCTCCTGAAGAAGCCGCTCGAGCAGTGCTGTGCGGTCGCCGCGTCGCGCGTCGAGCTCAGCAATGCGGCGGGCGGTCGTCGCACGCTCCCCGCGCACCGCGGCTTGGCGTTCGAGGAGGAACGCGCGCTCGGCCGCAGCCAGGCGGCCCTGTGCCCCCAGGCGATCGGCGAGGCTCGTCGCGGCGATGACGGAACGCGCCGCTTCGATCTCGGCATCGCTCGGACCCGCGGGGAGGGTCAGGGGGTCAGCCTCCGGCGCACCTGAGGCGGCGGGCGTGCGCGCCGCGCCCGCCGAAGAGCTCGGCGATGGAGCTGGCGCCGGCGAAGGCGAAGGGGTCGGTGCCGGGGTACCGGAGGCTGATGAGGACGGCGAGGCGGAAGGGCTGGGCGATGCGGAGGGCGAGGCGCTCGCCGCGAGCGAGGCGCCCTCGGCGCGCACGGCGCCCACGCCGAAGGTCGCCCAGCCGAGGGCCAGGAGGGATCCCGCGAGCAGCGCCGCCCGTATCACCATGCATTTGATTCTGCGGGAGAGTCAGGGCTGGCTTCAGCTCGGAGCGCTCGAGCGGTCGTGGGGCACGGACCTGATCCGCCTCACTCCGCTCCTGGGTGCAGCTCGGGCGATCGCCGCGACGAGCTCTCCCTCGTGCAGCCGTATCTCGGCCCCCCACTCCGCGGTGGGTACGGCCACGACGAGAGTGTGCTCTTCGACGCGCACCGCGTACGTGGTCGACGCGTCTGCGCCGAAGTGCCGCGCCGACACCGCTGGCCACACCCGCAGCGCCTCGGTCCGGTCGACCTCCCGGTCTATGCCGAGCTCGCGGAGCGCATGGCGCACGGTCTGGGCAAGCGGCCTCACGGTCGCTCCACCGCCTTCAGCGGGACCGGCACCAGCGAGGCGATCTCCAGGAGAGCGGTTGGTAGGCCGACCGGCAGCGCGGCCGTGACCACCGTCTGCGCACCGACCGGAAGGGCGCGTACGAGGGAGTCGCGGCGCACTGGGTCGAGTTCGGACAGCACGTCGTCGAGCAGGAAGATGGGTGACTCGCCCGTGCGTGCGAGCAGCCAGGATGCCTCGGCGAGCTTCAACGCGAGCACCGCGCTTCGCTGCTCCCCTCGCGATGCGAAGCTCGGCAGGTCACGTCCCGCCACGGTCAGCGATAGATCCTCGCGGTGCGGCCCGACGAGCGAAGTCCCCTGCCACAGCTCCTTCTCGCGCTTCTCCGCGAGCATGGCGCGGAATTCCTGCGCGCGGTCGTCGGCGCTCATGCCGGCCGACTCGGGCGAATACACGAGGCGCGCGTGACCGTCGCCGCCGAACCGCTCGAGCGCCTCGAGGAACGGCTCTCGCAGCTCGTCGACGGCCAGACGTCGGCGCGCAGATATCGCTCCGCCCACGCGACAGAGTTCGATGTCCCAGAACTCGAGTTCGTCGTCGCTCCGTCCCTCGTCCCGCATCGCTCGCAGCAGCGCGTTGCGCTGCTCGAGGATGCGCTGGTACTCGCGCGTCTGGCGGCGGTGGGTTCGTTCATTCTGGCCGACCATGGCGTCGAGGTAGCGTCGGCGGACGCTTGGAGCATCGCCGAGCAGTTGGACGTCCTCAGGAAAGAACGCGACCACCGTCAGCTCCCCGAGCGCGTCCTCCGCCCGTTTGGGGACGCCGTCCAGGAGGTAGCGCCGCTGACGCTTGCGTTCGCCGTTCGCCGGAGAGAAGAACAACAGCTCGACGCGGCGCTCTTCATTGGTGCGCGAGACATGCGTACGGACCCGGGCCACCGAGCGGCCCCATCGCACGAGCTCGGGATCCTCTCCGGCTCGCGGTGACTCTCCGCGCGCGCACAGGTAGATCGCCTCGAGCAGGTTAGTCTTTCCTGCGCCGTTCGCTCCGACGAAGGCCGTGATACCCGGAGCGAGCTCGACCTCGGCGATGTCGTAGCTCCGGAAATCCTCGAGTGTCAGGTGGACCGCGCGCACCGAGCCCAGCCTACTGTCCGGAGTTCGTCTGTCGGTGCCCGGCGGCCTATCCCGGGATGCGCAGAGGCATCACCACATGGAGGTAGGTGTCATCACCGACGACCTTCACGACGCCCGGGGCCAGCGGGCCGCCGAGCTCGAGGGCGATCTCTGGCGCGCTGAGGCTTCCGAGCACGTCGGAAACGAAGCGAGAGTTGAACGCGACGGTCATTTGCTGCCCCTCCACGGATGCATCCACCCGACCGGTGTTGTCACCGACCTCGGCGGCCGTGGCGCTGATCACAAGTGGCGTCTCGTTGCCAGGTTCCACCTGGAAGCGGACGATGTTCGCGGCGTCGCGCGCGAAGTACGACGCGAGACGGGTCGCGCGGAGCAGCGCCTCCCGGCCGACCGTCACCTTCGTCGTGTAGCTCGTTGGGATCACCTGCCGATAGTTGACGTAGCTGCCCTCGATGATCCGCGACATCAGGTCGGCCTCCTCGGTGTGGAAGATGACCTGGCTTCCATTGGGGGTCACGAAGATGTCTACCGGCGAGTCGCTGTCCTGGAGGATGCGCGCGACCTCGAACAGACTCTTCGCCGGGATGATCACCTCCGTCTTCTGCTCGACCGGGCTCAACAGTTGGCCCGTCCTGACCGAGAGTCGATATGGGTCGGCGGCGGCGAGCGTCATCTCGGTGCCCGAGATCGTCGTGAGACAGCCGGTCAGGATGGGTCGGCTGTCGTCGGTGGCTGCGACGAAGGCGACCTCGCCGATCATCTGTTTGAGCGTCGATTGCATCATCGACGTGGTCGGGCGATCCGGTATCGCGGGGATGATCGGGAACTCCTCCGCGTCCTGCCCCTTGATATTCGCTTCGTACGGGCCGCTCTTCACGTGCACCGTCTTCGTGCGGATGTTCAGCGAGAGATCGACCGGGCCCGGGTCGAGGTTGTTCACGAAGTCGCTGAACAGTTTCGCCGGGACGGTGATGGCACCGTCGTCCTCGACCTTGCCAGGGACCCAGCAGTTGATGCCGACCTCGAGGTTGGTGGCAGTCAGTTTCAGGCGGCCGGCGTCCGTGCGCAGAAGGACGTTCCCGAGGATGGGGAGTGTGCCGCGGGTGCTCACCCCGCGTCCGACGGTCTGTAGACCCCTGGTCAGGTTCTCCTGTAGACAACTGA
This sequence comes from Candidatus Limnocylindria bacterium, assembly GCA_038211425.1. GTDB lineage: Bacteria > Chloroflexota > Limnocylindria > P2-11E > P2-11E > JALYKU01. Next base: position 59,216 of record JBBQVQ010000009.1, read on the forward strand.
CCCTCACCCGTTCCTCCCACACCCGGTGTACATATCCATATCAAAGACGCCGCTAGTACCAGTAGCCGTGTGGACTATGCGGCGTCTCTCACCATCGCGCATATCGGCGGGTTCCTGCGCGCATCGGCCGGTGCGTGGCGCCAGTGCGTGGCCGGCGGAGGACAGTGGACAAGGTAACGGTAAATTGTCTCGATACGCGACGATTGATGTAATCATCGACACGGATGGGCTCGGACTATCCACATCGGCGTGGCCTTATCCACTTATCCGTGGCCCTTATCCACACACACGACCCCGGGCGGCATGGGTCAATCGGAGTACAACTGCTCGCGCACCGCGCTGACGTCACGCCGGAAATCGTCGCTCTCCGCCATCTCGCGCTCGATCTTCTCGCAGCCGTGGAGCACCGTCGAGTGGTCACGCCCGCCGAGCGCCTCCCCGATCCGGAGGAGCGGCGCCTCCGTCTCCTCGCGCATGAGGTACATCGCCACCTGGCGCGGAAGGACGATCTGACGGTCCCGGGCCTTCCCGCGAAGCTGCTCCACCGGCACACCGTAGTAACGAGAGACAGTCTCCACGATCCGCTCCGGCGAGAGCGACTGGCGCCTTGGGTTGTAGAGGATGTTCTGCAGGATCGTCTGCGCGAGCTCGCTCGTGACAGGCACCGCATTGAGCGTCGCGTAGGCGACGATCCGCGTAAGCGCACCTTCCAGCTCGCGGATATTCGAGACGATCCGCTGCGCCAGGAAGTCCACGACCGGAGGGGGCACGGGGACGTGCTGCGCCTCGGCCTTTGCGCGAAGGATCGCGATGCGCGTCTCGAGGTCGGGCGTTGAGATGTCCGCGATCAGCCCCCACTCGAACCGGGAGCGGAGCCTGTCCTCCAATTGCGGGATGGCCTTCGGTGGCCGGTCGCTCGAGAGGACGATCTGCTTCCCCTCCTCGTGGATCGCGTTGAAGGTGTGAAAGAACTCCTCCTGGGTCCCTTCCTTGCCGGCGATGAACTGGATGTCGTCGATGAGGAGGACGTCGATCCGGCGATACCGCTCTCGGAACTCATCGCTCTTCTGGCTTCGGATCGAGTTGATGAACTCGTTCGTGAACTTCTCACTCGTGGCATACGCGACCCGCTTCTTCGGGTGGCGCGAAAGAACGGCGTGTCCGATGGCGTGCATGAGGTGCGTCTTCCCGAGACCGCTCCCGCCATAGATAAAGAGCGGGTTGTAGGAGTGGCCCGGGCGCTCGGCGACAGATAGCGCGGCCGCGTGCGCGAGCCGGTTGTTGGAGCCGACGACGAAGGTCGAGAACGCGTACTTGGGGTTGAGGATCGCTCCGGCGCTGTCACGACGATCGGCCGGCAGCGCAGCCGGCGGCGAGGCCTCCGCCGGCGTCGGTGGTCGGATACCAGGCCGGTCGACGGCCGAGCCTCCGGGAGCCGTGATGAATCGCACGTCGACGGTGCGCCCGACGATGTGCTGAAGCGCATCGCGGATCTGCCCCCGGTACTTCTTCTCAAGCCACTCGCGCGCGAACGCATTCGGCGCGCCGACGCAATAGATGTCGTCCTCTTCCGAGACGATGTGCGTGTCCTTCAGCCACGTGTCGTAGTTGCCGCGCGACAGGCCGAGCTGCAGCTCACCCAGGGCAGCCTGCCACAACTGTTTCAACGTAGGAATTTCCCCGCTTCCCGTTCGCACCTTACGCTCCCCAACGCCAACGCTCGCCATAACTGCAGCAATGTCGTTCGTCACACCGGCGCAGACCGTTCGTGTCGTGAGTAGCCGTCCGCGGAAAGTCCGAAACTGGAAGCCCGCGAACTATAAGAGGCTGCTAGACTTTCCCGCAAGCGGCGGCATTCCCACCAGAGCCGTCGTACAGGGCGAGAAGTTCCACGTCGAAGAAGGGGCTCGATCGTGAAGCGTACCTATCAGCCGAAGACGCGTCGTCGTGCGCGCGTGCACGGCTTTCGAGCCCGCATGAAGACGACCGCGGGAAGAAAAGTGTTGGCGGCGCGCCGCGCGCGAGGTCGCAAACGCCTCACGGTCGTGTGATGAGGGGCCCTTCGGCCCCAGGGACCACCGACATGCACTATGGGAACGACTTGAATTCTTCGATCGACCTGCGACGACGACGCGTTCACCGCCGTGCGTCGTGGCAACACGTGCGCCGGACGAGTGGATCGGACCTCGGGCCCCAGTGGGGCCCGTAGTCGGAGCCGGATGCGTGCGGCGCGGCTGCGGCGGACCGTGGATGTCGCGCGCGTGCGCAGCGAGGGCGTGTCGCGCAGCGATCGACTGTTCGTGATCCACGTGCTTCCGAACCTGACTGGCCAACTTCGCGTGACCGTTTCTGCATCTCGTGCGCTCGGGACCGCGGTGGCACGCAACCGCGCGCGTCGCCGCATCCGCGAGGCGATCCGGGTCGCGCTCCAACATCGCCCGACCGCAGGCGGGGCCGACCTGCTCGTTGTCGCCCGACCGGCCGTGCGCGATGCGCCCGCCGCGACGCTCCAAGCCGCGGTGGTTCGCGAGTTGCAAGCGGTGCTGGGGTGAACGCGATCCTCGTTCGGGCGCTGCTCTTCTACAAGCGCGCGGTCAGTCCGCTGCTACCGGCCGGCTGCCGCTACACGCCGACGTGCTCCGAATACGCGCTCGAGGCGATCGAGCGTCACGGGACGGTCCGCGGCATGGGATTCGCCGCGCGCCGCCTGGCGTCATGCAATCCGCTGAGCCGCGGTGGCTACGACCCCGTGCCCGCGAGGCGTACCCGATGAACATCACCGACATATGGAACCTGCTCCTCGTCCATCCGATGCTGTCGCTCTTCGTCGGCGCCTACGACCTTCTCAACGACTTCGGCTTCGCCATCGTCCTCGTGACGGTGGCCATCAGGCTGGTGCTCTACCCCCTTTACGTTTCCCAGATCCGCTCGCAGCGCGTGATGCAGGAGCTCGCTCCCGCGATGAACGAGCTGAAGGCGAAGCACGGCAAGGACCGGCAGAAGCTGAGCGAAGAGCAGATGAAGCTCTACAAGGAGCGCGGCTACAACCCCGCGATGGGGTGCTTCCCTCTTCTCGTCCAGCTGCCCTTCCTGTTCGCCGTGTACGCGGCACTGCTCCAGTTCCAGAGCATCACGAGCGATCAGCTGAGCCAGATCCTGCTGCCCTTCGTTCCGAACCCGGGCACCGTAGACACCTCTGCGCATTGGCTGCCCTGGCTCGGAGATGGACTTCAGCACAAGGACCCGCTGTACATCCTTCCGATCATCGCTGGGGCCACCCAGCTGATCGCGTCGATCATGGCGCAGCCCGCCGAACAAGCGAAGAGCCTCGATCCGCAGCAGCGGATGATGCAGTCGATGATGTACTACTTTCCAGCGATCACGGTGGTGATCGCCTCCGGGCTCCCGGCCGGACTCGCCCTCTATTGGGTGACAGGAACCCTCTTCCAGATCGGGCAGCAGTACGTCGTCACGGGATGGGGACGGCTCGTGCGGTTCGTCCCGTTCCTACGCAACGTCCCGACGCCGGCGGATCGAAGCATGCGCGCCCGTGAGCAGGCGGCTCTCGTCGAAGCGCGCGTCGACATGGGTGATCCTGCCCGTCCGGAGATCGTGACCCCGGTGGACGCGCCGGGGGCGCAGCGCGCCCGAGCACGGCGACGCGCGGCGAAGAAGGAAAAGGGGCGGAGACGTTGAGTCCGTTGCGAGGCGAGGAGTTCAGTGGGCGCACCGTCGAAGAGGCGATCGAACGCGGTCTGATCCAACTCGGACGCAAGCGATCCGAAGTCGACATCGAGGTCCTCGAACGCGGCAAGCCGTCGAACATGCTCGGCCTCGGGGGCGAGGACGCGCGCGTGCTCCTCTCGTTCCAAGAAGATGAGGCCGAGGCCGATCCCGAACCCGTCGAGGATGAGGCCGTGGTACCGCGGAGGCCCGATGCGCCGCCCGTCGCGGAACACCGTCCAGTCGCGGAACACCGCTCGGCCGAGGAGATGGAGGGGTCGCCTCCGGCGCTACCCGAGGAGTTGGCGGCGGCGGCGACGGTGCTCGAGGACCTGCTCGGCAAGATGGGCGTGGAGGCCGAGGTCGCGGTCGCGAACGGTCCCGGCGGAGAGGGTATCGAGGTGATGGGCAGCGACCTCGGGGTGCTCATCGGACGCGGCGGTGAGAACCTGGTCGCCCTGCAGCAGATAACCTCGGCGATCACGTCGCGGAAGGTCGGGCGGACCCTCCACATCCCCGTGGATATCGAAGGCTACCGACGCCGGCGCGAGGAGCAGTTGCGGGAGATCGCGCACCGGGTGTCGGGTCGGGTGCGGGCGACCGGGCAGGCTGTGACGCTCGAGCCGATGCTCGCGTACGAGCGGCGCGTCGTGCACCTCGCCGTCCAGGGACAGCCCGGGATCCGGACGGAATCAGTGGGCATCGACCCGAATCGCCGCGTCGTGATCAGCTCGACCGCTCCCGGCGCCCGGGGCCCTGCGCCATTCCGCCCCATCCCGACTCCCGGCTTCCGCCCGCAGCCTCCGGGAGGAGGCCGAGACCCTGGGCCGCGACCCTACGGAGCCGGGACCGGCTATGGGCCACGTGGTCCGTACCGACCCCGCCCCGGCGGGGTGCGCCCGCGTCCGCAGGGCTTCGGACCGCGTCCGGCCGACAAGGACTGACCCGGATCCCCGCGCGATGGCGGTACAATGAGATTGCCTGAAAAGGGCCACGGGGATGCGTGGTTTCGACAGGGCAGGCGAACGGATCGTCGCGAGCCGAGGAACGCCGTTCCCCCTCGGAAATCCGAACGGCAGCCAGAATAACTGGCAACAACTCTTACGCACTCGCTGCCTAGTCAGTGAGCGTCCTCCCGGTCTCACCTCCGCGGGCCGGGAAGGGCGTCAAAAGCGGAGGTGCGGTTCGCCGATCGGCCGGCAGGCGGACCAAAGATCCACGGCCTGGCGAGGTCCGGAAGCGCGTCGGTGTGCGTCCGGGTCCGCGAGACGAAAACCGCCGACCACGCTCGTAGAAGCGATCCGATCAAGGGCTCTGGACGGGGAGTTCGACCCTCCCCCATCTCCACAGCGTGTCGAGCGTCACGCTTGACGCCGACTGTGCCGGGCGGAAGACTTTCGCCGTCGAGGAAGGCGTATGGGTTCCAAATTCGGCTTTCAGGTCGACTCCAGCACGGCCAGCGACTGCCGAGAGCGTCGTCTATGGTCGCCGGCGTGGCCGTTGGCGGAACTATTGGGGCCACGGGGCCGGTCGGAGACGAAACATTCGCCGACGGGTGGCGACTTGGGACCGTGCGACGCATCCGGCACCGGTGTCTGGCCACACTCTCATCAGCTTTCCCGGGAGTCATGGCGAACGGGCACCGGCGTCGCCGTCCGGAGCTATATCAACCACTCACGGGCCGCGGTCTGCCGGCCCTGAAGAGCGAATGGACGCGGCGGTTCTGTCTCGAAAATTCACCAGCGCCGACGGCCGCCATGACGTTGTCCAAAGTGTGGACCGTCAGTCGTGACCGACCGAGCAGAGAACGGCCAGATGACGAAGCGCGAAGACGTCGCCGTCGTGGACCGCTGCCTGTGCGTGATCGCGCGCGAGCGGTTGATCCGGAAGTCGCTCCCACATGTCGCCGCCGCTGCCGTACCTCTGAAGCGCAGGGGTGCCCCTCCCAGGTGAAAGTGTGGCTAACCCACACCGACGACCGCAGCGCGCCAGCTTCCGTACAAGCGCCTGTGAGCTGCGCCCGGCCGACGGACGTACCGTTTACGCGCGCACCGCGAGGAGGACCATCGACGTGACGCTGCTCGGGCTGCTCGACCACGGCGCCGCCGACCATCTAGCGATCGTCGTCCCGGACGGGCCGACGCTCCGATACCGCGATCTTCGCCGCGCGGTGGCGCGGGAGGTGGAGGCGCTCGCGCGGCTGGGCTTCGGCCGAGACGACCGCATCGCGCTCGCGCTGCCCCAGGGCCCTGAAGCGATCGTCGCGTTCCTCGCGGCGGCGCACGTGGGCGCCGCGGCGCCGCTCAACCTCGCGCTCAGCGAGGGCGAGTTCCATCGGTCGCTCGAGGACGTGAACGCTGCCGCGCTCGTCGTGCGCCCGAACGTCGGTCCGCGGCCGCTTCGGGGGCGGCCCGGACGCACGCTCGTCGTCGAGGCGACGATCGCCGGCGACCGTCCGCTGCGGCCGCGGGGCGCGGTGCCGCTCCCTGGGGCGCGGATCGCCAGCGTACCGGGACCCGATGACGTCGCGCTCGTCCTTCACAGCAGTGGGACCACCGGCCGTCCCAAGCGGATCGCGCTCACCCACCGCAACGTCCAGGCGTCGATCGAGCAGATCACGCGGACCTGTCGGCTCGGTCCGGACGACGTCTCGCTCACGGTCATGCCGCTCTTCCACGTGCACGGTCTGATCGCCGGCATGCTCGCGCCGCTCAGTGTCGGCGGCACCGTCGTCCTTCCTGGGCGGTTCGCGCCGACCTCGTTTGCATCCCTCGTCCGAACGCACGGCGTGACGTGGTGCACCGCAGTCCCGACGACGCTCGCGCTCATCGTCGCCCGCGGCGTCCGCGGTGATGACCCGCCGCTCCCGACGCTGCGATTCCTGCGCTCGGCCTCGCTGCGCCTGTCTGAGCCGACGCGCCTGCGGCTCATCGAGCGATTCGGGGTCGACGTGCTGGAGGCATATGGGATGACCGAGGCGGCGCATCAGATCGCCTCGAATCCGCTTCGGCCGGGCGTGCAGAGGCCCGGGACCTGCGGCAAACCGACCGGCGTCGAGCTCACGACGATGGACCCGCAGGGTCGGCTCCTCCCGCCGGACGCCGAAGGCGAGATCGTCATCCGGGGCCCGAGCGTCATCACCCACTACGACGACAATCCGGAGGCCGACGCGGCCTCGTTCCGCGACGGATGGTTCCGGACGGGCGACCTCGGCCAGGTGGACACCGACGGGTACGTCACGCTCGTCGGCCGCCTGAAAGAGCTCATCAATCGTGGCGGCGAGAAGATCGCGCCAGGCGAGGTCGATGAGGTGTTGCTCCAGCATCCGGCGGTCGCCGAGGCGGTGTGTTTTGGTGTCCCGCATCCGACCTGGGGCGAAGAGGTCGCCGCCGCGGTCGTCCTCTCCGGCCCGGCGGACGCGCGGGAGATCCTGCGTCACTGTCGCGAGCGGCTCGCCGCATTCAAGGTGCCGAAGCGGCTCCATATCGTGACTGAGCTCCCGCGGACGCCGACCGGGAAGATTCAGCGGGCGCACGTCGCGCTTTCGGTCCGGGACGCGGCGTGAAGCTCGCCGTGCTGGGCGCCGGCGCCATCGGCGGCCTCATCGCCGCGCATCTGGCGCACGCCGGTGCGGACGTCGTGGTCATCGCCCGCGGCGCTGCCCTCGTCGCGCTCCGCGACACCGGTCTCCGGGTCATCGGGCCGGACGAAGAGATCGTCGCCTCCCCGCCGGCGACCGATGAACTCTCGGTCATCGGGGGCTGTGACGCCGTCCTGCTCACCCTGAAAGCGACCGCGATCGCGGCGGTCGCGCCCGAGCTCGCGGCCGCGCTTGGCCCACGCACCGCCATCGTCTCGATGCAGAACGGGATCCCATGGTGGTACTTCGATCGCCACGGCGGTCCCCTCGAGGGGACCCGTCTGCGCACCGTCGACCCCGACGGGGCGATCGCCGCCTCCCTGGACGCCGGGCGTGTCATCGGCTGTGTCGTATATCCCGCGGCGGAGGCGCTCCGGCCCGGGGTCATCCGTCACGTCGAGGGCACTCGGCTCGCGCTCGGCGAGCTCGACGGCTCCCGGACCGACCGGGTGCGCGCCATCGCCGAGATGCTCGCGGGTGCCGGGTTCAAGGCACCGATCCGGGGCAACATCCGGGACGAGATCTGGCTGAAGCTCCTGGGCAACGCGACGCTGAATCCGCTAAGCGCCCTCACCCGCGCGAGGCTCGACGTCATGCTGGCCGATCCCGCGCTCGCCGCGCTCGCGGCGGACCTGATGGAGGAGGTCGCGAGTGTCGCCCGCGCGCTGGGGGTCAGGCTTGAGCTCAGCGTCGCGCAGCGGCTCGCTGGGGCCAAGCGCGTGGGGGAGCACAAGGTCTCGACGCTGCAGGACTTGGAGGCCGGCCGCCCGCTCGAGCTCGAGGCGCTCACCGGAGCGGTCCTTGAGATCGCCGAGCGGCTTGCCGTGGATACGCCGCGTCTGGGTGCGGTCTACGCCTGCGCGATGTTGCTCGACCGGACCGTGCGCGCCGCCGGCGCGGACGTCGTGGATGTCACAGACCGTCCCGGCTGACCAAGGGTCGCGCTAACCGGCCCTCAAGCCCACAAACGCTCCGTTCGACGGGAGGTGGCAAAGCCAGAAACGCAAGGACCTACGTGCTGTGCTGTTCGAGTCGGTGCAGATCGTAGGCCGGCGACGGCACCGGGGACACCCGGAGCAAGAGACATTTTCGCTGCTGTTAGCCGGTCGCGACCGGATATAGCGCCAAGTCTATGAGGCCTTCCAAGATGATGTCGCCAAAGACCGACGGCCTCAACCCCGGTCTGGCCGGCGATCCAGATGGCCGGCGGTCTGCTGCCTCCTTTATCGAGGCGGCTCGTGGCCGAGCGCGTCCTTACGGTCGTGTCTTTGGTAGCCAGACTCGCAGGTCTTTAGTAGCAGGCACACCGCGCTGTGCCGGCTACCAAAGAAAGTGCCGCTCGGCACGAACTTTGGTAGCCACCAACGGCAACAATGCCGGCCGAGGGCCGATCCCAGGCCGACTCGACGGCGGTTCGACTGGGTATCCGAGCAGGCGGGCTGCGAATCTGGCGGCGGCGAGGGCGCTAGCCCGAGGAGGGCGAGGCGAGGAAATCTGATCTTCGAACCCAGCCGGATGACCGAAGCGCTCAACGGCGCCAACAACGGCTCCGAGCTCGTGCTCCGCGGCCTCGAGCAGCTGACCGGGCGTCGCGATCTGGGCGGGGTCACGTTCGGCGCGTCGCGGATGGTCATCGAATTCCGGTCCGCCTTCAGGACTCACCGGGCCTGGTGTCCGAGATGCCTGGACTCGGACGAGCCTTCAAACGTGATGATCTCTAGGCCAAATGACTTGCCGGCCGCTTACTGGTACAGCGAAACGCCTTTGAACCAATCCATAGCCCCGCGGCTCGTGCCACTCTGTAGGCCATCTCCTAAAAGGGCCGCGAGCTCCCTTTCCCTCGAGATCCTCGGCTTCTACGGCGATCCTCCCGCGTGCAGCGAGAAGCTTGGCCAGGAGCGCGGCCGTCGGTGAGGCGCTTCGATTGCCTTGAGATCCTCCTGAAGTTTCGTTTCAGACTTCCGCTGTAGCGGGCCCGCATCAGGGCCGCATACATCCAATGGAAGGAATCTCCGCTTTTGACCGTCATCATCGAAGGTTCCTCCGGTCCGCGACAGGAACAGGACGAGCGGAACGAGCGCTGCGTCTGAAACCAGGTCGTTCGCCGAATCGATGAATGCGTTGCCACGACCGGTCTTGAAGTACTCTGTGACGGAGATCCAATTGATCTTGTCCTTCATCGTCGTCGGCTTATAGAAGGCGAAACTCTTCGGTCAACAAGTGCGGCCGGTAGTCGTTTCGCCGGGCGCCCTTGGCGGACGCGCCAACTTGGACCGCGACGAAACGTCTCCCGGAAGCATGCCGAGGGGCTGGCCTTGCTCACGCTTCTCGCGCAATCCGACCCGCACCCTACGACCTGAAATGCGCGTTTGGCGAGAAGGGAGCGCGCAGCGACTCAGTGATCCATAATTTGACTCAATGCCCCAGGTCACGGGGACGCTCGTCATCGCCGACATTTCGGGCTACACGCGGTACATCGCTGGTACTGAGCAGGAGCACTCCGTCGAGATCCTTGCCGAACTGCTCAGCGTCATCTACCGCTCCTTCGAAGGTCGGCTTTCGATCGATCAACTCGAGGGCGACGCCATCTGCGCAACCACCGAATATCTCGATGGCCGCGTTCTGAACTGGATAACAGAGTGCTTCGGCGCGTACCACCGCCGCGTGCGGGACATCATCAGCGCGACGACCTGCCCCTGCCAGGCCTGCGCGAGCGTCGGCGATCTGGGCCTGAAGTTCTTCGTACATCGCGGATCGTTCACTCGACAGGAGATCGGCAATCGGGTCCAGCTCTTCGGCTCGGACGTAAACCTCGTCCATCGCCTCACAAAGAATTCCGTTCCGCTTCGTGAGTACGTCTACGCGTCCGAGCCGACCTTCGCGGGGTGGAGCCAGCAAGATCGTCAGGGGTTCATCGCCCTGCCACAGATGTATGACCTCGGAGTGGTTGAGGGCTCGTATCGCGACCTCACCGATGTCCGAGCAGAGGCACTGCGCGAAGCGATGACCTCCGTCGACGCAACTACCGCACGCTGGCATCGGCAAGAAGAGCTTGCAGCCCCGATCGATGTCGCGTGGCGACTCTGGACCGACCCGAATGTCATGCGGCGGCGCCTCAGCGCGGAACGCGTCGCCTTCGTCGCCCCGGGTGCCCGCGGGACGTACGTCGGCGGCGAGTTCCACTGTCACCACGGCAACGGTCAAACGTCGTCGTTTCGCATAGTCGGCGCCGAGCCGCCGCGCGAGATGACAGTACGCACCGCACTGCCTGGCGTGTCTGTGGTCTACATGACCGATCGGCTCCGGCCGCTGGGGGACGCCAGCACCCAGTGGGACTGCTGGATCGGATGGCCCGAGGACCACGAAGGCGATTCGAGCGCGGCGCTGCTGTTCCTGGAGCAGTTCGCGCCGGTCATGCTAGACGGCGTTCGCTAGGTGCTTCGTGAGCTGACGGCACCCACACTGTCTGAGCGCCGGAACACTTAACTCCCCGCGCATGGCAGGAACTCATCCACCTGTGAAGATTTAGCTTCGGGGCCGACTCTGGCGGTGTGGACTCGCGGTCTGCTCGGCCTCAAGCTCCGCGACCAACTCGGCCGGTGTAGCGCTGTACTTCTCGACGGCGTGAATCGCTGTGCCAGTCGCCGGCTTACGGCCAGCTCGCTGCTCCGCCGAAGCGCGTCACGTTGGGCCACGGCCTCGACGACTCCGGCGAGGTCCACACCGCGCACGGGCTCGTCCGACTGACGCATCAACGATGAGACCGCGCGTATCACGAACCCGCCGTGCACGGAGTGCCAGTCGAGCGCGTTCACTGACGCCGCGTGGACCTTCACGAGCACGCGGCCTGCGATGAGGACCGGCTTCTGGATCTCCTGAAGCCGCAGCACGTCCGCCGGAACAACGCCGGGATCGTGCGCGACG
>JBBQVQ010000010.1:0-68854 GCA_038211425.1 Candidatus Limnocylindria bacterium
CGCCGGAGCCAACGTGCGGATCGTCCGCGACGATGGCCTGCTGCTGCGCGAGCTCACGATCGACCCGCGAACCGACTACCAGCCCCTAAAGTCGTCCGCGATGACGTGAGACAGGTGTTCGCGATGACCCGAGACACGACACTGTTGCGGGACTGGGATTCGAACCCAGGACCTTCGGGTTATGAGCCCGACGAGCTACCGCTGCTCCATCCCGCGAGGTCCACTTTAGCGCGCGCCGAAGAAGAGCGCGAGCCACTTCGCCACGTGTCCGCGTGAGCCCGGGTCGGCGACGGGTTCCGACCGCGCGAATGGTTGCTGCTGGATCGTGATCAGGGACTCATTGGGGCGAACGAAGTCGTACTCTCGAGCCTTGTCCACGACGTAGCTCTCCGTCCGGCGCTCGGCGGCCGCGGCATCGAGAACGGCGTGCTTCAGATGCAGCGAGATGATCTCCGCGCGCAGGGCGGTCGCCTCCCGGCTGAGAGCGTTCGTCTGCGTCGCAACACCGACGAACGCAGCGGTGAGCAAAAGGAACGCCGCGAAGAGGGCGAGGGCGGCCGTCGGGCGCCAGAAATGCCGGACGCGGGAGGCGCGCGACCGGATGCCGCGTCGCTCACTCACCGCGACATCATGCGCCCGCCGACCGCTCGCTGGGAAGGGGATCGAGCTCGACTCCGGAGAGTCGCGCGGCGCACCAGCCGAGAAGGCCGAGCAACGCGTGCCCTTCGGCAACGCTCCGCAGATCGCGCGTGAACGCCGCAACGATGACCGGCCGCGGGCCCCACATGATCCCGATGTCGTTGCGCACCGAGGCGAGCGACCCTGTCTTGTGTGCGATGCGCACCTCGGCGGGCAGGTAGCGGCGCAGCATCGAGTCGTCCTGGTTGCGCTCGAGAAGAGCGAGCACGCGCTCCCCCACTCCCCGGTCGATGCGCTCACCGCCGGCGAGTCCCGCCAGCAGCAGCACGGCCTCGCGAGGGGTCATCACGTTCTCGAGCCCGCACCGCGCGGCCTCGAAGTCGTACATCCGGCGTCGCAACCGGGTGCTCCGGCAGCTCCAGCCGTCGAGATATCGATTCACGACTTCGGTCCCGAATCGCTCGATGAGCCTGTTCGTCGCTGTGTTGTCCGAGAGCGTGATGGCGAGCACGGCATGGTCGCGCACCGATAAGTCGGCGAGGTCGTGCAGGTCGCGGAGGATCCCCGAGCCTTCGACTGTCGGGCCGACCGGTAGCCTCTCGTCGAGCGAGATGGCGCCACGCTCGGCCTCGGCATGCAGCGCCATGACCAGCGGCACCTTGATGACCGAGGCGGCGGGAAATACAGCGTGGGCGTTGTGCTCGAGCAGAGGCTCCCCCGCCGCGTCCGCGATCACGACCCCCGTACGCTCCGCCATCGCGTCCAGGCGCGGGATCAGCGCCGCGAGCGGGTCGGTCGCCGGAGCCGGCGGGCGGGCGGCATTTGACACCCGCGAAATGTAGGCGACGGGTACCGCGTCCGAGCCTGCACCGTGAGGCGGGGCGAGAAGAGGCCGGCGCTCCATCACCGACGGCCGAGCGCCCGCGCAGAGGCCGATCGGGGCCGTCTGCCGCGGCGTACGAACTCGATCGCCGACGGCCGAGCGCCCTCGTAGAGGCCGCTCGGGGCCGGCCGTCGCGGGGTACGAACGGGCGGGAGCCGGCCCCAGGGGCATGGCGCTACCCGTCATGCCCTGCTGTTCACCGATAGACGCCGATCGACCGCCGCGCGGTCGGCAAGAGCGGAGATCCCGACCCCCTCGACGGCGAACGAGGCGACCGCGTGCGCGAATCGCACCGCATCGCCGAAGGGGCGCTTTTCCGCGAGGGCCAGCGCGAGGCCCGCGGAAAAGGCATCGCCGGCGCCCGTGACGTCCACGACGGAGTCCACCGGCAGCGCGTCCGCCTCGAGGACCGCATCGGCGCGATGGGTCCGCGATCCACGCTCAGCGCGCGTGACGACCACCGGTGCGGTGCGCGCCCACTCCGAAGCCCCCCTCTCGTCACCGCCCAGATCCTCTTCGCTGAGTACGATGGCATCTGCCGCGAGGAGGAGCTCCGCCGGGGCAGTCCACCGTCGCGGCCGCACCGCGCCGTGCGCATCCCATTCGCGCAGGTAGCCCTGGACCTCCACGACGCGCACTGCCCCCGGGAACCCGCCGAAAAGTGAGGCGTCCAACTCGTGGGCGACCGACGCGAAGACCACCGCGCGCGCGTCGCGCAGCGCGGGCGGGACGTCGCGCAGGGCGATGGCCTTCGCTCGTGCCCGCAGTCGGAGCTCGCGCCGCCCGTCCGGGGCCATGCCGAAGGCGAATGTCGTGGTGACGGCGGCGGGGAGAATGACGAGGTCGATCCCGAGCTCGCGGCACGCCGCCACGAGCGCAGCCTGCTCGATCGGCCCGACCCGGGTCGCGAGTGCCGTGCGCGCGCCAAGGCGCGCCGCGGCGGCGGCCGCGTAGAAGGCCGAGCCCCCGAGGCGCCAGGGCACGCCCGGGAACTCATCGCGGGTGCAGTGGCCGATCGCCAGAAGGTCGATCAGCGACGGAGCTCGCCAGCGAGAAATCGTTCGATCGCATAGAGCGCGAGCTGCCCGCCGAGTCCCTGCAACACCGCGTCGAAGCCATGACCCGACCACGGCAGCTCGATCAGTCCGACACGATTGCCAGAGGCTCTAAGGCGAGCCGCGAGGTCGCGCGAGTCGTCCGCCCGCACGATCTGGTCCGCGCCTCCGTGAACGAGCAGCGTCGCGGGCACGGGTCCGGCGATCCAGTTCCCCGGGGTCGCGTCGGCGTAGCGGTCCGGGAAGACATCGGGCGCACCACCGATCAAGTCGCGAAGGGCGCCGCGCGCGTCGATCAGGTCCGGCTGGAGTGGATCCACGTACCCGCGCCGGAGGTCCGTGGGGCCGTAGAGCGAGACGACTGCCCGCACGGTGGCTGGAGGACCGCAGCCTGGGAGCAGCGCATCGCGGGCTGCGCGGTAGGCGGCCAGCAACGCGAGATGAGCGCCAGCCGAACGCCCGAGCAGCGCCACGCGTTCGGGATCTACCCCGTCCCCAGTGGCCTGCCGCCGGACCCAGCCAAGGGCGCACTCCAAGTCCTGGAGCCCCGCCGGATACCGTGACCCGGGCGCGAGCCGGTAGTCGATGTCGTACACGACATAGCCACGCGTGGCGAAGTAATGGTCCATCGAGGTCGGCAGCTCGGACGCGGCCCCCTTCGCGCCGCCGCGCCAGGCGCCGCCGTGCACGACGACCAATGCAGGCCGCCCCGTGCCGCCTGCGGGCGGGGAATACCGATCAAGGTGGAGGGTCACGCCGTCGATCGCGCGGTACGGAACCTCCGCATCCACGCGCGCCTCGCCCGCGGGAACGCCGCGCACGTAGGCGAGCAGGGAGAAGGGCGCCTGGCGAGGCTGCTGCATGCCGCTGCCGCCCTCCGCGTCGCCGAGTGCGCGCAGGGCCGCCTCGGTCTCTTCGACCGCGGCCGGCAGTCGAAGCAGCGGCTGTACCGCGAACACCGCCGCCATCGCCGAGCCGGTGATCGCGAGCACGGGCAGCAGGCCGCCGCCGCGCGATGCCGCGAGGGCTGCGAGCAGCGCCAGGACGTCGAGCGCGAGGATCCACAGGCTGAGCTCGGAGGCTCCGACGCGGACGAACTGGAGTTTGTCGTCGGGCACGGTGAAGGGGATCGCCGCGGACAGGAGAAGTCCGAGAAGGGCGAGTACGGCCGCCACGCCCGCCATCAGACGTTGAAGAGGATGTGGAGCACGTCGCCGTCCCTGACCGGGTATGTCTTGCCTTCGGTACGGAGAATGCCGAGCTTGCGAGCGCTCGCCTCACTTCCCGCCCGGAGCAGCTCGTCCCAACGGATCACCTCGGCGCGGATGAAGCCGCGATCGAGGTCGGAGTGGATGGCGCCGGCCGCCTGCTGCGCGGGAAGGCCCTCGGTCACCGTCCATGCGCGCACCTCATCCTCCCCCGTCGTGAAGAAGGAGATCAGGCCCAGAAGCCGGTACGTCGCGCGCAGGAGCCGATCGACCGCCGGTTCGGCGATGCCGAGCTCCGCACGGAAGTCGGCAGCCTCGTCCGGCGGCAGCTCGGCGATCTCACCCTCGATCTTCGCGCACACGGGAACGACCGCGGTTCCGCGATGACGCGATGCGATCTCCGCCAACGGCGCAACGACCGGACCCGGATCCGCGACATCGCTCTCGTCCACGTTCACAGCGATCAGCTGCGGCAGCAGGGTCAGGAACCGAAAGCCGCGGATGAGCCGCAGGTCGTCCACCTCGACGTCGAGGTCCCGTAGGGGCGTCTCGGACTGCAGGACCGGAAGGGCGCGCTGCAGGAACGCCTTCTCCCGCTCGCGCGCCTCCCGGTCCGCGCCCTTCGCGTTTCGCATCTCCGGCTCGATGCGCTCGAGTCGGCGCTCCGCCACGGCGAGGTCCGCGAGCAGGAGCTCGAGCTCGAGGTCCACCAGATCGCGCCCCGGGTCGACGCTGCCCCGCGCGTGCGGGACGGCCGGGTCGCGGAAGGCACGCACCACATGGATGAGCGCGTCCGCGGTGCGCAGCTCGCCGAGCTTCTTGGCCGAGATCGCATCCGACGGTGCGCCTCGCTCCGAACGTGCCGCGAGCCCGAGGTCCCGATAGGTGATCTCCGCGTGCGTCGTCTTCTTTGGCCGGAAGAGGGCCGAGAGCTTGTCGATCCGCTCATCGGGGATTTTCGCGACGCCGACGTTGGTCTCGCCGTCGGCGCCCGCGAACGCGCCAGTCGTGGCGTGCCCTTCGCACACGAGGTTGAAGAGCGTGGTCTTGCCGACGTAGGGCAAACCGGTGATCGCGGAGGTAAGGTTCACGCGACCTCCAGATCAGCCTGCTCGACCTCCGGAAGGTCGTCACCGAAGACGGTCCGGGCGACGCCGCGGAAGCGCGCCAGAGGGCCCGTTGCGAAGACCGCGTGCCGTGCGCCGGCGCCCGTCCGAAGCAGGCGATGCGACGCCAGGACCTCGCGTACGGCGAGCGCCGTCGTCGCTGCGGAGTCCACGACCCGCACGGCCGGTCCGGCGACAGCCTCGATCGTCGGACGGAGCAGAGGGTAGTGTGTGCAACCGAGGAGCAGCGTGTCGACGACGGGCGTTACCACGCCGCCGTCCTCCAGAAGGGGCCGAAGGTATTCGCGCACCGCGGCTTCAGCCTCCGGACTGCCGGCCATACCCGACTCGACCAGCGGTACCAGCCGCGGGCACGGCTGCTGCGTCACGTCGACGAGCGGATCCAGGTCGCGCAGCGCCCGCAGGTACGAACCCGATCGCACGGTCGCGAGCGTGGCCAGTACGCCGATGGAGCGGCGGGAGGACGCACCCAGCGCCGCGGTCGCTCCGGGGCGCACGACGCCGATCACGGGCACCGGCTGCTCGTCCCTCACCGTCTCGAGCGCGAGCGCCGTTGCGGTGTTGCAGGCGAGAACGATGAGCTTGCACCGCGCCCTTGCGAACCAGCTCATCGCCTGCCGCGTGAATTCGAGGACCTCGGCGGGCTCGCGTGACCCGTAGGGCATCCGGGCCTCGTCGCCGATGTAGATCGTCGATTCATCGGGGAGGTGGCGGCGAAGCTCACGAAGGACCGTCAGTCCGCCGACACCCGAATCGAACACGCCGACGGGTCGCTGGACGCGGTCGCCGTCCACGGCCGAGGCACGTGGCGACTCAGCGGCGATGCTGAGTGACGAGAGCCGTCGCGAGACCATCGATGGCCTGCGAGAGCTGCGCGTCCGGATCCGACAACACGAACGGCCGGAGGGCTTTGCTGGCCGCGCTCACCATCACCGCGTCAGCCGGGATCTCTGCCACGACCGGAAGCCCGAGCGCGTGTTCGATCTCCGCCCTGTCGAGCCCGCCAGCGCCGCCCGTCTCGCTGATAACGAGAAGCACCGACTTATGCCCCCGGTATCCAAGCGCGTCGAATACCTCGATGGCCAGGCGCGCGTTCGCGACGCTGGCTGGCGCTGTGGTCACGACCATGAGGACCACCGAAGCAGCGTCCAGTATCGCCAGTGTGTCGTCGGACATACGTGCGGCGCAGTCGATGACGACGTATTCATGGTCGTCCGCCAGGAGTTCCATCGCGTGCGCGACCTCAGCGGCGGCGACCAGGTCCGCTTCTTCCGGACGAGGCGGCGCGAGCAGCATGTCCACGCCGCCGGGTCCCTCCCATACAACCTCGCCGATCGACCCGCGCATCGCCGCGCCCGCGGGGAGGTCGACGAGCGATCGGGCCGAGGCTGGGACGGGGAGCAGGTGTCGCACTGAGCCGAACTGCATGACGCCGTCGAAGAGCGCCACGGTCGAACCGCGGCGCCGCAGGGCGCACGCCAGATTCACGGCGATGGTGGTGCGGCCGGCGCCTCCCTGCGGGGAGTACACGGCGACCATGCTGCCCTTCCCGTCACGGGTGGCCTTACCCGTCCCGCCGAGCGCGTCCGCGAGCTCGTTGGCTCCGCCGGGAAGGACGAGGACGGCGTCGATGGCATCGTCAGCGGCGGGCTCGATCGGCCGCTGCGGCACCGTGATCATGACGATCCGGGTCGCCGGTGACGCCGCCCGCACACGCCTGGCGACATCAGGGCCGGATACCTTGCCCTGGAGGAGCGCGTCGACCATCAGAACGTCCGGCTTCTCAGCCGCGGCCTGTTTGAGCGCGTCGTCAGCGGAGGCGTGCACGCCGGTGAGCTGGACTTCCTTCTCTCGTGCCAGCATCGAGCGCAGGTGCTCGGCCACCTGCGGTACGTCCTCGACCAGCAGCACCCGCTTCACCAGCGGAGTCTACGAGAAGCACTTCCACGCCGGCGCTAACGAAAGCGGCGCGCGAAGAGCGCGGCAGCCGCGCCGAGAGCCCCGGCGACTCCGATGAACGTGAGTCCGACCCGCACCGTCACGCCCGACCAGTACGGCTCCGGATACAGCGTGAGCAGATCGCTCGTCGCAGGGTCGAACGCGAAGTTGCCCTGCGGGAAGAAGATCTCGTGAAAAAGGAGGAAGACCGGCTCGAACGCGATGGCGGCGAACGCAACGATGGCCGCCACGCCGATGCCCGATGCGATCGCGCCATCGCGCACGACGAGCGCCACCTGGCGTCTGCCGCCGGTCGAAGCCGATCGCGCGAGGATCAGGACGAGCCACGCCGCGGCGACCCCGAAGGCGGCGCGGACGCTCGACACCACGCCGCGGACGTCGCTGAGGTGCCCGCGCTCAGCGGGATCGAAGACCTGCGCTCCATCGGGAGTCGTGGGGAGGCTCTCGCTCGAACCCTCGACGAAGGCCACCGTCTGTCGATGGAGTGTCGCCATGCGGTCGAGGTCGTACACCGGCGATCCAGCCAGGTGGAAGCGCGCGGGGGCGAAGCCCGCGGACCGTGCGAGGTCGCGGTACGTGGATTCGCCCGCGTAAAGGTTCGCGGCGAGGAGTAGGCCCGCGATCGCGAACCCGAGAGCGAAGAATCCGGTCGCGAGCGGGCGGGGCAGGCGCATCACTCCTCTGTACGCCGCACGACGCCGAGGCCTGGCCGGTCGCTGAAGGCGAAGCGTCCATCGATCACCGGGACGGCAGCGAACGGATCGTCCACGATGAGCAGGTTCCCGTCGAGATCGGCCCATTCGACCGCCGACGCGAGGTGGGCCGCCGCCGCGATGCCCACGCTCGTTTCTCCGGCCCGGCAGCCGAGCATCACCCGAAGCCCGAGCTCGTGGGCGAGTTCGATCATGCGACGGGCTTCGGCGACGCCCCCGCATTTCTGCAGCTTCACGTTGACTCCGTCGCACGCGGTCGCGAGCAGATGGAGGTCCGCCGAACGGACTGCCGCCTCGTCGGCCACGATCGGCAATTCCGACCGTTCGCGGACCCGTCGCAGCGCCGCCAGGTCGTGTGGATCGACCGGCTGCTCAACGAATTCGATGTCGAAGGGTGCGATCGCCCCGATGAGCGCGGGTGCGAGGTCGGCACTCCAAGCGCCGTTGGGGTCGACGCGAATGGGTCCGACGTACCGCTCCCGGATCGCCGACAGTATGGCGACGCCGCCGTTCGGACCGAGCTTCACCTTCAGCACCCTGTAGCCCTTTGCTGCCGCGGCGGCCGCCCGGTCCGCCATGACCGCTGGATCGGCGAGGCCGATGGTGAAGGACGTCGGGGGCGGCGCCCCTTCGGCGAGGCCGACGAACTCCCGGAGCGTGACACCCGCGGCCTGCGCGGCGCGGTCGTGGGCGAGCACGTCGAGCGCGCAGGACGCCGCACCGCCGTGGGGAAACCGGGCCGCGATGCGGGCGCAGGCGCCCGAAACGTCTCCGGGGTCGTCGCCGAGGAGTTCCAGCGCCGAGCGCACCTCCGCCTCGACAGCCTCGGGCGTCTCGCCGAAAAATGGGTCAGCGGCGCCCTCGCCCCGGGAGACGCGGGCCCCATCCGCCAACTCGGCCAGCACGATCCTCCGTGATGTCCTCACCGAGCGCGAGATGGCGAAGGGGACTTCGAGGTGTACGTCGATCGTCCGGACGGTCGCGTTCACGACCGCAGCAGCTCCGCCGCGAGAAGGTCCGCCCCGCCGTCGTCCCGTACCGGATCGGCCGCAGGAAGTCCGGTCGTGTCCGCCGCGGCCGCGAGAGCGGCGCGCGCGTCGCCGGCACTGAGCGCGCTCGTGTTCAAGGCGACGGCGACGACCGGCACGCGCGGCGATCCGGGCGGCCGGGACCACAGCGCGGCCTCTTCATAGATGCGCACGAGGTCTCGCATCGGCCGGAGCGCAAGGCCGGCGTGCCCCTTGACGGTGCGCCGCGCGGCGTCGTGGCACAGGATCAGCGCGTCGGGAGCGCTCCCGTGCAGGAGGCCCAGCGTGACGCCCGAGAACCCCGGATGAGTGAGAGAGCCCTGGCCCTCGACCACCAGCCAATCCGCCACTTCCGCCGCGTCGCATACCAGGCGCTCCGCCGCGCCCGCGACGAAGTCGGCCACCACCGCGTCCACACAGATGCCGGTGCCACTGATGGCGATCCCTGTCTGTCCCGTGGCGACGAAGGCGGAGCGCACCCCCGCCCGCGCGAGCGCGTTGTGGATCTCCAGGGAGGCCGTCATCTTGCCCACGGCCGCGTCGGAGCCGACGGTAAGTGCGACGCGCGACGTCCTTCTGCGTTGCCGAAGGCCTCCCACCGCGAGGTCGGTCGGAGGCGCGCGCAGCTCGCGCACCGTACCTCCTCCGCGCTCGGCGGCGCGCGCCAACTCGGGATCGCCCAGGATGCGCTCGTGGAGCCCGCTCCACACCTCCAGACCCGCTCGCAGCGCCTCGGCGAGCGGCACCCGGTACTGGCTTGGGACGCGGCCCCCCGCCGACGCGGTGCCGATGAGGAGGATCTCGGCGCCCGCCGCGATGGCGTCGGCCACGACCGCGACCACAGGGATCCCGCTGCCTATTCCGACGCAGGCGGCCGCATCCCGGCCGGCCCGGCCCGAATCGACGACCGCGACGACCGGGTAGGGCGCGTAGCGGATGACCCCGATCGCGGTCTTGGCGGTGGCCGGAGCGAAGAGCCCCTCGGCCAGGATCGCGACGCGCGGACCGCGGCGTTCCACGGTCCTGGCCCTCCCCTCGTCGCCCGTGGTCGGCCCGCCTACCCCGCGTCTTCCGGCGGCCGGCGCCGCGCGATGATGAGGAGTCGGCTTCCGTGCTCGTCGGCGGGAGAACCGTCGTAGTCTCCGTGGATCGACTCGATCGCAAGACCGGCGGACGCGAACAGCAGCTCCGCCTCGCGACGGTAGACATGATGGAGCGTCGCTCTTCGCTGGAGGCGCCGCACCGTTCGGTCGGAGCCCACCTCCTCGTAGCGGATGGAGATGGTCGTCCGCTCAGCGGTCGCCCGGCTGCTCGTGAACTTCGTGACCTGCAGTCCAGTGACCGGATCGTCACGGGTCCACTCCTCGATGACGACTCCTTCGGCGCCGGCGATAGCGTGCGGGTCCGGCTGGAACACATCGACGGCAAGCCGACCGTCTGCGACCAGGTGCCGCAGGGCGTTCGACAAACAGGGGAGGCGCTCCCCGGGCTCGAGCACGAGCAGCGTGTTGAAAGGGACCAATATGAGCCGGAAGGCTTCCCCGAGCTCGAAGTCCCGGATGTCGACCTCGCGATAGTCGACGTACGCGGTCGTTTGGGCCCGCCGACGACCGCGATCGAGCATGGCCGCGGAGCGGTCCAACCCCACCACGCGGTGTCCGTCCTCCGCGATGGGCACGGCGATCCGGCCAGTTCCGCACCCGAGCTCGAGCACGGGACCCCCGACGCGGCGCGCGAGGGCACGGAACCATTCGATGTCGTCCGGGCCTGGGCCGCCATCGGATCGCGGCGCGTCGTTATCCAGGTCGTACATGGCCGCGAGGCGGGCGGATTCCTCCGCGGGCACTGCGGCGCCCGACCAGTCAACGGGGCTCGCCTCAGTTGCCCGCGTCGAATGCCTCACGGGAGCGGCGCTTCAGCGATGGCTGGCAAAGGACGTCGAGAGCGGTCATGGCGAGAGCCTTTGCGGCCAGCTGCATGCTCGCGAGAGCGAGCTCGGAGCACGCGGCCTGGGCGAACTCGTGCGAGTGACCGGCCACCGCCGCCTCGGTGATCCGGATGAAGGGGTGCATGCCCGGCACCGTCGTCGTGACGTTGCCCATATCGGTCGAGCCATGCGTCTCACCGGGCGCTCGCGGCAATAGCTCGCGCCCGAGAGCTCCGGCGTTGGCCCGGAACGCCTCGGCCAGCGGGCGATTCGAATTGACGAGTTCGCAGGTCTCGCTCCAGGTGTGCTCGAGACCGCAGCCGGTCGCCTTGGCCGCTCCCTCGAAACAGGCCAGAACTCGCTCCCGCAGCTCGCGCAGGTAGCTGTTGTCGGGCGAGCGGACCATCAGGCGCGCGGACGCGCGTTCAGGGATGATGTTCGCCGCCGATCCTCCATCGGTGATGACGCCATGGATGCGTGAGTCGGGGCGGACGACCTGACGTAGCGCAGCGATGGCATTCCATCCGAGGACCAGCCCGTCGAGAGCGTTGACCCCGGAGTGAGGCTCCGCTGCGGCGTGGGCTGCACGCCCGCGAAAGACGACATCCAGCGTCACCATCGCGAGCATCAGGGATCGATCTCGTCGCGGTCCCCGGGGTGGAACATGATCGCCGCGTCCACGTCGCGGAACGCGCCCGCGCGGATGAGACTGACCTTCCCGTTCCCCCGCTCCTCCGCGGGACACCCGAGGATGCGGACCGAACCCCGTAGCCCGTGCGACCCCATGACGTCGCGGACAGCCAGGAAGGCCCCGAGGGCGCCCGCGGCGATCAAATTGTGGCCGCAGGCGTGCCGACGCCGGGCAGCGCGTCGTACTCAGCGAGGATCGCGACGGTCGCCCCGGGGCCGTCACCCGCATCGGCGCGGAAGGCCGTCGCGAGCCCCGCCAGACCGCGCTCAACGGTGGCCCCGTCGGCGGCCAGAGCCTCGCAGAGAGCGGAACAGGCGTACATCTCCTCGAAGGCGAGTTCCGGTCGCGCGTGGATCCGCCTCGCCAGGTCGTCGAGAAGGCTCGCGCGCTCCTCAACGCGCGCGACGGCGCGCGCTTTGAGTTGCTCCAGGTCCATGGGCCAGAGAGCGTATCGAAGTCAGGCGGCTCGCGCCGACACGACCGCCTCGGCTGCGACGAACGCAAGGACGATGAACGAGCCGGTCAGCGGGGTGAGTCCATCCACGGCACGCAGGAGCGCGAGCAGGCCGATCGCTCCGCCGACCTCCGCACCTCTGCGCAGCGCACCCCGCCGCGAGCGAGCCGGGACGCGACCGCGCGGTGCCCCGAGGGTCGCGAGCCGGAGCGCCCCCAGGGCGGCGAGCGCGCCGGCGAAGACAGAGAGAGCAACGACCGCGCTGGCCACGGCGAATTGCTCTCCCGGATCGCGCAAGGTCACGGTCAGCGCGAGCGCCACCCCGGCCGTCGCCGCGATCGCGAGAAGCACTCGAGCCGTCATTCCTCCCGCCGAACGAACGGAAGCACGCGTTCGCCGCTGCGCATGCCCTGCTCGGCCGCGACCGGGAGCTGCTCCTGCTCCGGCGCCGGGGGAAGCGGCGCGCGTGCGAGGTTCTCTATCGCCATGGCGACCCGATCGAAGGCTCGCTCGGACTCAGCGTGCTTCTTGGTCGCGTTGTCGAGGTGACGCCCGAGCTGCTCGTGCAGCGCCCTGAAGCGTTCCGCCTCGCGGACCAGCTGCTCGATGCCCTGTTGCAGGTCGCGCGTACGTTCCTGGATCGCGAGGCCCCGGAGTCCGAACGACACGAGCTGCAGGTAGGCCATCAGGGTGTTCGGCGAGGTGGGCACTACCCGCTGCCGGGCGCAATAGGCGTGAAGGTCGAACTCCGTGTCCGGCCTGACGACGGCCTCGTAGTAGATGTTCTCCGCTGGGATGTACATGAAGGCGTAGTCGATCGTCCCGTCGGCGGGGACGATGTACTTCGCCACCGCGTCGACATGGCGGCGAGCCTGCTGCATAAATATGCGGCGCTTCGCCCGGCGGTCGGCCTCGTCACCGGCAGCAGCGAGCGCGTTGAACGATTCCATCGGGAATTTCGCGTCGATCGGCACGAGCCTGCCGCCGAATCGAACCACGGCGTCCACGCGAGAGCCGTCCGGGTAGGTGTACTGGAGCTCGAAAGCCTCTGCGGGCAGCCCGTCCTCCAGCACGCGTTGCATGAGGAGCTCCCCGAAGCCGCCCCGAAGCTTGGGCGACCGCAGGAGCTCGTGCAGCGATCCGATGTCTTTGGCGAGATCGCCGATCCGCGTGCTCTGTTCGCCGAGGGTCCCAAGCTGACGTGAGAGGTCGCCGAGGGTCCTCTGCGTGGTCCCGGTCTGCGTGAGGACCTGCTGCTCCGTGGCGCCGAGCGAACGCACGAACTGGGACCGTAGATCCGCAATCGCCCGCTGATTGGCCAGGCGCATGTCGCCCAGTGCCCGCTCGATCGCGAGCGCTTGGCCGCCGTCGGGCGACGCGGTTCTTCCCCAGAACATGACTAGGCCACCGAGACCGGCGCCAACGACCGCAGCGAGAACCGCGACCGCCACGGGATCCATCGCCGGGCAGTCTCGCACGTCGTACCCCGATGAACAAGCGTTCTAACAGCAGGCACCGCTGCATCCCGATCTGAAGCACGCTCACGCCGCAGCGCTCGCGCTAGGGGCCGGCCGACCATGCCTGCGGTGCTAGCGGCGGACGCGGGCTGGCGCACTGCGACTCGCCGTGCGGCATAAGCTCCGGGGGCCCGACCGATACAGCGTCGGCGGGGGAGGGACACCGCGTAACCCCCACCGAGCTCGGGCCGCCCGACGCCAGTGAGCCCCCGTCTTTGCGAAAAGACACTCTCCTTGGCTGCGTGCTGGTGTCCCCGGCGAGACCCGATGGCCTCAAACTCACGCGCCGCGGTCAGGTCTGGGCGAGCCTCGTGTGGACGCTTCCGACGTCCGGGCTCGAGAACATTCCCTAGGGCGGGACGGTGGAGGCGCGGAACGAACTCGGGCAGATCCGCTCGAATGGGCACTCGCCGCAGACCCGCGGTGAGGGCGTCGGACCGAACTGCCGGTCACGGATCTTCGCCGCGGTCGACGCGATGACCGTCGCCGCGATCGACGCATCCGCGTCGCTCGGCTGGATCACCCCCCGCGCTCCGCTCTCAAGGAAGTGAAGCACGGCGTGCACCGGCAGCATTCCGTACGACCTCTGATAAGCGAGGGCGTACACGCGCAGTTGAAGATCCTGATTCGCGCGTCGCTGGGGCTCGTCGCTGTCCGGGTCGATGACGGTGGACTTGTAATCCACGACGACGGCCCCCTCATCCTCGCGGTCGACGCGGTCCCACCGTCCGACGACGCGGTCGCGGCCGATCGGGAATGAGAACCGCTGCTCGACGAGGTCGGGCGGCTTCTGACCGATCTCCTGCGCATGGAAGAGACGGAGCGCGGCGATGCCTGCCGCGAACCGGTCGGCCTCGTGCTGCGGGGAGATGAATCCCTCGGACAACCAGGCCGCGCGGAACGTCGCCTGGAGATCTTCGACCGCCGGTTCCTCACCTTCGCGCCGCTTGGCGAGGTGAGCGGACACCGCCTCATGCAGGGCCAGCCCGTAGATCTGTTGCGGCGTGGGCAGGACGGGTATCCGCAGGACATGCGCGAACCGGTAGCGGAGAGGGCATCGGCGGTAGTCGTCGATCTGACTGTACGAGACGGTGAGCACATCGTCCGGACCGAGTCCGGGAAGATCCGCGTCGGCTTCGGCCGGCGAGACCTGGAAGCGCTGCAACTCGTCGTACGCGGCGGACCTCGCCGGAAGGCGATCGGGGGCGCGGCCCAGCGCCTCTCCGATGAATTGGCTTGGGCGATACGCCCGTTCGCCGCCGTAGTCCGTCGCGCTGGTGAAGAAGAACGATTCCTTCGCGCGCGTCAGCGCGACGTAGGCGAGCCTTCGCTCCTCGGCGACGTGGCGATCGCGGCTTGGCCCCTCGCCGACGCCCTGGGGGAGCGCCAGCTCGGGCCCGCGGAACCGTCCCGGAAGGCGCTCCTGGGTCGCACCTACCAGGTACACGACGCCAAACTCGAGACCTTTGGCCTTGTGGACGGTCAGCAGGTTCACGGCATTCACCGAGCGCTCGTAGTCCGCCGACGCGGGGTCATCGCCGGCCTCGCGCAGGAGTTCCAGGTGCGGTACGAAGTACGCGGCGCGGTCGATCGGCAACGCGCGGCCGGCGCTCTGGACAAGACGGAAAAATCTGGCGACGTTCCGCCCCTGGTCCTCCGCGAGCGTGGAGTCCGGGTCGAGGTACCGGGCCAGGAGCTTCGAGCCATCGAGGAACTCGTACAGCAGTTCCGCCGTGGTCAGCTCGGCCGCCCTGCGCTGGTACCGCTCGAGGTCGGCGACGAGCGTCCGCGCGGCCGTGACGGCGCCCTCCCCGAGGCCACCCATCTCGCCACGCGCGACCTCGTCGAAGAGGTCGCGCAGCGGCCGTTGCCGACGCGTCTGAGCCTCGGTGACGCGCGCCAGCTCTCCCGGCGGGAAACCGTAGAGTGTCGAGGTGGCGAGGTAGTACAGGTGGCGGGAATCGCTGGGCGCCGCGACGGCTGAAAGGAAGGAAACGAGGAGCCTGATCTCGGGACGTTCGTACAGTTGTCCACCGCCCGAGAAGTGCGTCGGAATGTTGCGCGAGGAGAGCGCATTGAGGACCCGCGTCGCGTCGGCGTTATTGCGGACGAGCACGGCAAAATCCCCGAACTTGCGCTGTTCGCGGACCGCCTGCCGGGCTATCCGTTCCGCGACCGTCTCCGCTTCTTCGGCGGCGCCAGCGAAGGCGAGGTGTTCGACCCGTTCGTCGCCGCCGGTAGGGCGGCCGCGGAGCTTCTTATCTATGCCGAGCGTCTCCTCCAGCCGGTCGGCGTTGTGGCCGATCAACCGGTAGGCGGCGTCGAGGATGGCTTGGCCCGAGCGGCGGTTCTCGACCAGCGTCATCACCACGGCGTCCGGATAGGCGGACGTGAAGGCGGCAAAGTTGCGCAGCGTCGCTCCCCGCCAGGCGAAGATCGACTGATCGTCGTCGCCGACCACGGTCAAGTTGCGGTGGCTCTCGACGAGCCGCTCGATCAGCTTCCATTGAGCGGCGTTGGTGTCCTGGAACTCGTCGACCAGCACGTGGCGGTAGCGGCGCGACAGCCGGACGGCGGCGGCCGGCCGCTCGCGAAAGAGACGGAGCGCAAGAGCGATCTGGTCCCCGAAGTCGACGACGCCGTACCGCTCCTTCATCGCCGTATACGCGGCGTAGGCGGCAGCCAGCTCCTCCTGCGCCGAGCATTCGTCCGCGGCGGCACCCTCCCGGTGGGCGGCGGAGCGCAGGCGAGCCGCGTGGGCGGCGTACTGCTCGGGGGAGAGGTCCTCGTCTCGGGCACGCGCGAAGAGGTCCAGGAGCGCGCGGACGTGCTGAAGAGGGTCTCCGGCGGGCCGGTACCGCTGAAGGGGAAGTTCAAAAAGGTGCTCGCGAACGAAGATCACCTGCTCAGCCGGCGAGAGGACGCGCAGCCGGCCCGACCGGCCCAGCTCGAGGGCGAACTCCCGGAGGATCTCGTCCCCGAACGCGTTGAAGGTCCGGATCGCGACGTCGTTCTGACCCATCGGAGTGTTCACGTCGATCCGCTCCTGCATCTCGGCGGCAGCCTTCTCGGTGAAGGTCAGCGCCAGGATCTCGTGTGCGCGCGCGGCACCCGAGGCGATCAGGCCAACGATCCGGGCAGTCAACACGTGCGTCTTCCCCGTCCCCGCGCCCGCGACGATCAGCAGTGGGCCTGTCGGGTGCTCGACGGCACGGCGCTGCTCGGCCGTCAGCGAAGCGAGGATGTCCGGTCTCGGTTCGCCGAGCCCGAAGGAGAGCTGCTCACTCAACGTGGTTTTTCCATCAGAACAGACGTTCTATCGTAGCATTCGCGGGCCGTGCGGCTACGCCGGGGCGATGCGCTCCGCGAGCTCGATGAGGGTGCGAACGGCGGGCCCCTGTGGACCCTTCGGGGTGTACGGGCGGTCCAGCTCCTCCCAGTACGTGCCCGCGACGTCCAGGTGCGCCCACTCGGTCCCCTCCTCGACCGCGGCATCGAGGAAGGCGGCGGCCTTGATCGCGCCGCCGTCCCGGCCGGCGCTGTTGCTGAGGTCAGCGATGTCGCTACGGATCTCCTCACGGTAGTCGTCGGTCAGCGGCATCGGCCAGACTCGGTCCCCCGCGGCGTGTGCGGCGGCGACCACCTCATCGACGAAGCCGACCGGCCTGCCGAAGAGCCCGCTGAAGTGGTGCCCGAGGGCGACCGCGATGGCGCCGGTGAGCGTCGCCACATCGACGACCCGGCGGGCGCCTTCGCGCTGCGCGTAGGTGATGCCGTCGATCAACACCAGGCGGCCTTCGGCATCGGTGTTGATCACCTCGACCGTCTTGCCACTCATCGAGGTGAAAACGTCGCCGGGCTTGGTGGCACCGCCCCCGGGCAGATTCTCGGTACAGGGGGCCACCCCGATGATGTTCGCGCGCGTGCCGAGCTTGCCCAGGGCGGCGAGTGCTGCCACGACGACGGCAGCGCCGGTCATGTCAGCCTTCATCCTGTGCATCGCCTCCGCGGGCTTGATGGAGATCCCGCCCGAGTCGAAGGTGATGCCCTTTCCCACGAAGCCCGCGTCATAGCCCTTTCCTCCGCGACCCGCGTGACGCAGGACGATGAATTTCGGCGGCTCGTGGCTGCCCCGGGCGACCGAAAGGAAACTGTGCATTCCGAGCGCCCGGCACTCGTCCGCGTCGAGCACGTCGCAATCGACACCGGCTTCCGCGGCCAGACCGGCGGCCACGGCGGCGAGCGTGGACGGAGTCATCTTGTTCGCCGGCTCGTTGGCCAGCCGCCGCGCGACGTTCACGGCCTCGCCCACCGTCTCGCCGCGTTTGATCGCTTCCTTCACGTCTCCTTCCACCACCAGAAGGACGGTGTCCAGCGGCGGCAGCCGCCGCTCCTCCTCCCGGGTGCGGTGCGCCTCGGGGCGCCACATGGCGAAGACCACGCCTTCGACCGCGGCCCGGACCGCGCGTCCCGGATCCAGGCCGGCGTCGGTGTCGATCACGAGGGCGAGCCGCTTGGCGCGCGACCGCCACAGCGACTTCAGGCCCGCGCTGGCGAGGCGGCGCGCGCGTTCGGCGTCGAACTCGAGGCGCTTTCCCGCGCCGACCACGACGATGCGAGGGCCTTCGCCGAAGTGGGAGCTCACCGCGTACAGCCTGGTGACGCCGACGTCCTTCGCGATGCGATCGACGACCGCCCTGATGGCGCGGTCGAGCGTCTTCGCAACGGCCCGGTCCTCGAACAGTGGGACGACGATGGCGTCGACGGCTGGCATGTCGTTCGGGCGGACCGAGCGGAATCTCATGCGGCTCCCTTCGCGAGCCGCGTCGCCGCGGCAAGCCGGGCCCGCGCCTCGCTCGGCTCGACGAGCAGGACGCGCTCGTCGCCGGTCCTGCGCGTCAGGCCATGATCGTCGAGGAACGATAGCAGCGGAAGCACGTGCCTGCGGCTCGAACCGGTGATGTCCCGCGCCCTCGCGACCGTTATGGAACGCGAGGCCGCCAGCTCGTCGATCACTTTGTTCCCGAATTCAAGGACAGCCTCCGGAAGGAACACGGCTTCGGTGCCGATGCGCACGAGGTCACCCCGCTGCGCGAGTGCGGCGATGAGTTCGCGATCGAGACCGTGCTCCGATCCGAGGACCGATGGAGATGGCGGCTGCAGCCGGTCGCGGGCCAGGGCTTTGCGGGCGCCGGCCCAGCGGCGCTCCATCTCCTCGTCCAGTAGCGGGCGGTGTCCGGACAGCGCGAGCGCGTTCCCCTGCTCCGATACGCGCCCGGCGGCGACGAGGCGCGCGACGAGCGCCGCGAAGCGCCTAGGCGAAAGGCCGACCGAGCCGCGGATCTCCTCGCGCGGCGCCCCGGACCGCAGGGGCGATCGCCGGTGGACCATCGCGAGAGCGCGCTCCACCCGCACGGCGAGGGACTCGAGCGCCTCAAAGGACAGCACGGCGTCCGCGAGCTCCGCCGCCGCGCCGCTCGCCAGGAGCTCGCCCAGCGCCTGCTCCCGCTCGCCGTTCCCCAGGCCGCTGCGCTCCCCCGCCTCGGTGGGGGTCCGCGGAACGTCGAGCGACGCGAGGAGCCTGGCCCGAGGCGCAGGTGCGGCGCGGCGCTCGAGAACGGCGAGCGCGTCCGAGCGGCGGCGGAGGCGTTCGCCGGAGACGTCAACGATCGCGCCGCCGCCGAGCGTCTCCGGTGGCGATGGCCTCCGGAGGACAAGGCGGTCCCCGACCGCCGCCGCCACTGGCTCCGCGAGCCGGAGCTGGATCCAGCCATCGGCACCCGGAGCGATGGCGGCCGGCTCGAGGACCGAGACGCGCGCCATCACCTCGGCCGTTCCCGTGTGCACCTTCACGAGCTCGTCCTGGCCGATCCCCTCGCTCGCGGCGGGCAGCATGCGCATGCGCAATCCCAGGAGCGCGGTGGGCCGCAGCTGCTCCGGGCGCGAGAGGACCATGCCTCGAGCGAGCTCGTCCCTGTCGATCCCGGACAGGTTCACCGCGACGCGACTGCCGGGCACCGCGAGCTCGATCGAGCGACGATGCGTCTGCAGTCCGCGAATGCGCGCGCGGCGCTCGCCGGGAACGACCGCGACCTCGTCGCCGACGGCGAGGGAGCCGTCGATCAGCGTGCCGGTGACCACGGTCCCGAAGCCGGACATGGTGAAGGCACGATCGATAGGGAGGCGCGGACGTCCGACGTCCCGGCGCGGCGGCGCGTCGCCGAGGACGCGTTCGAGCGCGACGAGAAGTTCCTCGAGGCCGCGCCGGTCGCGCGCAGACACTTCCACCAGCGGGGCCGCCGCGAGCGGGGAGGAGGCCAGTCCGGCCCGAAGGTCGTCGCGGGCCAGCGCGGCCCACTCGTCGTCGACGAGGTCCCGCTTGGTCAGGGCGACGACGCCTCGTTCGATCCCGAGGAGCGACGCTATGTCCAGGTGTTCGCGGGTCTGCGGCATCACGCCCTCGTCCGCCGCGACGGCGAGGATCACGGCGTCGATGCCTCCGACACCCGCGAGCATGTTCCTGATGAAGTCCTGGTGGCCAGGGACGTCGACGATGCCCACGTCCGCGCCCCCGGACAAGCGGAGCCACGCGAAGCCGAGGTCGATCGTCATCCCGCGCTCGCGCTCCTCGCGCAGCCGGTCGGGGTCCATTCCGGTGAGCGCTCTGATCAGCGAGGACTTTCCGTGGTCGACGTGGCCCGCGGTTCCGACGACCCGGAGATCACTCATCTCGTAGGTGCGGAGCAGGTCGCGAACAGCAGCGGGACGACGCCAAAGGCGAGGACGAGAAGGACGGTGACCCACGCGGATAGGACGATCGCGGTGGCCCGTATCGGGATGAACGGGCGCTCGCCGTCGCCGCGACGATCGCCTGGCAGGCGGTTCACGGGGCAGCGATCACCTCGTGTTGTACCGGGGTCACTCCCGGGCGGCGATGCACTCGATCTCGACCCGCGCGCCCTTCGGAAGCGAGGCGACCCCGACCGTCGCGCGCGCCGGGCGATGGCCGCCGAAGCGCGAGCCGTAGACCTCATTCATCGCATCGAAGTCGCGGAGGTCGGTGAGGTACACCGTGGTCTTCAGGACGCGCGAGAGGTCCGACGCCGCAGCGCGAAGCACCGCCGAAAGGTTGTCGAGGGCGCGTCCGGTCTGCGCCCTGATGTCCCCGGCCACGAGCGTGCCGGTCGCCGGGTCGAGCGCCACCTGCCCCGAACAGAACACCAGATCACCGAACACCAGCGCCTGGCTGTACGGCCCTATGGCTGCAGGCGCGTCGTCGCTCGCGGCGGTCCGGATCTCCACGGCATCATGCTATGCGCGCAGGGCGGCCCTCACGGCGCGGGCCAGGGGCTCGTCGTCCTCGGGGAGGACCGTGCGGAGGTCCAGCACGAGACGCCGTTCGTCGATGCGACCGACGACCGCGGGCGATGCCGCACGCAGCCGCGCTGCCGCGCCCCTCGCGCTCGCCGCGCGGATCGCCACGGCGTGCGACGGCTGGGTCTCCTCAGGCAGGGAACCGCCGCCGACGGTCGAGCGGGTCTCGATCACCTCCGCGTCGACCCCATCGTCCGCGAGGAGCTGGGCAAGCGCCAAGGCGCGCCGCTCCAGGGCGGCGCTCGTGGCGCCGATCATCCGCCACACGGGCAAGTCGATTTCGGCGCGGCCATCGCGGTACGCGCCGAGCGTGGCTACGAGGGCGGCCAGCGTCAGTTTGTCGGGACGCAGGGCGCGCATGAGCGGGTGGCCGCGCATCCTCGCGAGGGCCGCGGCGCTGCCGACCGCGATCCCAGCCTGCGGTCCGCCGAGCAGCTTGTCGCCGCTGAACGTGACCGCATCGGCTCCCGCGGCGACGGCTTCCTGGACGGTCTCCTCGCGGCCCAGTCCGAACACCGACGTGTCGAGCAGGGTGCCGCTCCCGAGGTCGTGCACGAACATGATCCCCCGATGGTGAGCGATCGTCGCAAGTTCGGCTGACTCGGCGCGTGTGGTGAAACCGACGATCTTGAAGTTGCTGGCGTGCACCCGAAGGATGGCCGCGGTGCGCGGTGTGATCGCCGACGCGTAGTCGCCCGCGTAGGTCCGGTTGGTCGTGCCGACCTCGACGAGCTTCGCCCCGGAACGCGCCAGCACGTCGGGGATGCGGAAGGAACCGCCGATCTCGACGAGCTCGCCCCGCGCCACGACCACTTCCCTGCGACCGGCGAGGGCGGCGAGCGCCAGAAGGATCCCGGCCGCCCCGTTGTTCACGACGAGGCCATCCTCGGCGGAGGTCAGCTCGATGAGCAGACGAGCGGCATGACCGTGTCGCTCACCGCGTCTCCCGGAGACGAGGTCGTACTCGACGCTCGCGGTCCCGGCCACATCGGCGATCGCCTCAAGCGCCGCCGCCGATAGAGGCGCCCGACCGAGGTTGGTGTGGAGAACGACGCCGGTCGCGTTGAGTACGCGCCGGAGCGACGGTGCGTCGCGTTCCAAGAGCAGGGCCCGAGCCTGCGCGGCCACTTCAGCTGCGGCTGGTGACGTGCCATCGCCGCGCGCCTCGTTCAACACGTCCCGCGCCGCGGCACGGAGCCTCTGCCGCACGCCGCCCCGCTCGCCGCTTGCTCGGAGCACCGCGTCCATAGATGGTAGTGACCGCCGCGGATCGGTCATGCCGCGATCACCTCGAGAGCGGAGGGACGAACGCGGAGCTGAAGGCGCTTGACGTGGACGACGTCTCCGTCGATCTCCCCGGCTGTCGCGCGCTCCAGCTCGATATCGACGGCACGTGCGCGGGCGGCAACGATCGAGCGGCCATCAACGTGCGTGCCCTTGTAGAGGCGCGCCATCGCGCGAACTGACGCCAGCATCCCCAGAGCGCCGGCAAGAGTGACGTCGAACAGGCCATCGTCGAGGCGCGCGTCCGGGGCGCAGCGCATGCCCCGGCCGAAGTGCGTCCCATTTGACGCTATCGCCACCAGGAACCGGCCCGACCGCTCCTCGCCATCGAGGCGGACGCTCATCTGGAGCGGCCGGTACATTCCGATCGCCGCGACCGACGCGGTCACATACGCGAGTTTGTTTCCGACGACCCGGGCGTGCGCCTTGGCGCGCGCGGCGACCTCGCCGTCGATGCCGACGCCGGCGACGTTCAGGAACACGCGTCCATTGGCCTCGCCGACATCGACCGTGCGCCGGGTCCCGCGCGAGAGGAATGACGGAAGATCGCGCGCCTGGCTCGGGT
Source organism: Candidatus Limnocylindria bacterium (assembly GCA_038211425.1). Taxonomy (GTDB): domain Bacteria; phylum Chloroflexota; class Limnocylindria; order P2-11E; family P2-11E; genus JALYKU01. The sequence goes on from JBBQVQ010000010.1 coordinate 22,425, forward strand.
AGCCGAGCGCTCGGGCGAAGTCGTTGCCGGTGCCCATCGGGAACAGCGCGAGAGCGGCGCGCGTCCCGACGAGCCCGTTCGCGACCTCGTTCGCGGTGCCATCGCCCCCGACGGCGATGACGATGTCGTAGCCCTCGGCGGCCGCCTCGGCGGCGAGGCGCGGCCCTTCTCCAGGGAGGGGCAGCTGGACGACGTCCGTCCGTAGTCCGGCATCTCGGAGCATGCGCGCCAGCCGGGGAGCCAGCGAGGCGGCACGGCCGCCTCCGGCGGCGGGATTGATGATGGCGAGCGCCCGCCGATCAGCGATGAGCGCCACTTTCCCACTCCGCTCGACAGGTCGACGTTCGCGCACCTCCAGACCCACCGCGCGGTGTCCCGAACATACACATATTCGACTATCGTTGTCCTCCGATGGCACGTCGCAGTCGCACACGGGGCCGCACGCGCCCCGCTCAGCTCGCGGCGCAGCGGGCCGCGCCGACGATCGTCCGCCACCCGACCGCGCGTCCGACCCGCGCGCCGGTCCGAGGCGGCACGGCGCGCGCGACCGGGGCGCCGTCGGCCGCCCTCGAACGTGCGGCGGCGTGGGAGCGCGGCTACGTGGTGAAGGACTTCCGCCGAATCGGCATCGTCGTCGCCATCATGTTCGTCCTGCTCGCGCTCAGCGACGTCGCGGTGCAGCTGCTGCGACCGTAGCGGCGATGCACGGCTGCGCGGGTACACTCGGCGCTTCGAGGCTCGTCCGAGGGCTCGTAGTTCAGCGGTTAGAACGCGCGGTTCACATCCGCGAAGTCGCTGGTTCGATTCCAGCCGAGCCCACAGTGCCTCGAACCTTCCCGCTCGGTGCGGCGGGATCGCGGCGGGTGCGCATGATGCGCGGCGCGGCGCGGCCGACCTGCTTTTCGCCCGGCTGCGGCGCCGCTTGGGCTGCTGCGGACCGGACGCGCGGCGGCGCGAGAGCTCTGGCGAGGTGAAGTGACACAGCTCGACGGCGGGAGCCGCAACGCACTGGACCGTGACGACTTCGCGTATGTGGACAAGGAGGGGGGCGAACACCTCCCGATCCACGACGGGGCGCACGTGCGCAGCGCCATCTCGCGCTGGGATCAGACGCACTTCACGAGCGCGCCGGCTAAGGAAGCAGCGCGCAGGAAGATCCTCGGTGCTGCGAAGAACCATGGGATCGAGGTTTCGCCCGAGGACAGGATCGTGAAGGCGTCTCGCCGCTGAGGTGGCGCGCCAGGCCGCTGCGGGGCTAGTTGGTCGGAGCGATCCCGCCCCTCGCCAGGACCTGGATCGAGCGCATCAGGTACCCGAAGTCGAACGGTTTGCGCAGGACCGCCTGCGCCCCGCGGATCGTCGTCCGTGCCGGTGAGAGCGAGCCCGACAGCACGAGCACCGGCACGTCGTGCCCCTCGGGCGAGGCGCGGAGCCGACGTAGGAACTCATACCCGTCCATCACCGGGAGCAGGAGGTCGAGCAGGATGATGTCGGGCTCCCAGTCAAGCACCGAGAGGCCCTCCGCGCCGTGGCAGGCCAGCTTGACCGCATAACCCTCCTCGGTGAGCAGCGCCCCGTAGAAGCCACGAACATCGGGCGAGTCCTCGATCGCCAGGACGCGGAGCGGACTATGGTGCGAACGGGAGGTCATATGACAGGCAACACTACGTGGTCCTCCTACGACGGATTCACCCCTCGCTTGTCCGTCAGCAGGCCCACGACCGTTTAGGTGAGCACCGGTTCAGCCCCCCTCAGCGTGTGCTCGCCGCCCTGGCACGGCAGGTGACCAAAGCGCGGCTGAAATTCGTGCACGGCGAGCCGCTCGAATTCTCCCTCGACGACGTCGTGGAATATGGTCCCCGGATCGCGGGGTTTCGCGCGTGGGTCGGGGCTGTCTTCGCCTCCGGGGAGGGGCGCTGGATCATCCGGTTCGGGGACGAGACCCTGCTCGGGTTCCGGCGAGCGGAGCTGAAACGGGCCCGTCTCGTCGAAGGCGGCGTCGAGCTGACGCTCGGCGATGATCCGCGGGCGGTGGTCGTTCACGAGCGGGACGTCGTCTCGTTCGGCCCCGAGCCTGAGGGCGTGCGCGCTTGGCTCGGGCGGCTGCCCCACGCCGGTGGCGAGGCATGGCTGCGCCTGCGCGACGGCCACGAGCTGCGGTTCGCGGCCGGCGAGGGACCCCACGTCTCCTTCCTCGAGCCGGCGGGACGCAAGTAGCGCCGTTTCGCCATCGATGCGCTGAGGACGGCTCGGCTGGGATCAGTGGCAGTCCGCCTTTCCCTGGTCGAGGATCCGCTCATCGGTCGCTATGAAACTCCACGCGTAGGCGGTCGGCTCGAGGGTGAGCCGCAAAACGCCGTAGGCGCCATCGATGGCCGCCTCGCTGTTGGGTCCGGCGGGGGACACGGGATACAGGCTCCGTCCGCCCGTCCCGACGACGAACTCGCGGATGCCGTCCGGCGAGGGGCGGCCCTCCGCGTCCTGCGGCGCGAACCGCTGGTAGTCATGATCGTGGCCCGATAGGACGACGTCGGCTCCGGCGTCCATCAGCGCCTGCCACATCGCGTGCATCGCCGGCTCGCCACCGTGCGGCCCCGAGCTGAAGTACGGGTGATGCCAGTACGCGAGCGTGCAGCGCGAAGGGTTCCGCGCCAGATCCTCGCGCAGCCAACGCTCCTGCGCGGAACCGGCCCCGCACTCCACGATGGCGCAATTGCTGTTCAACACGACGACGTGCCAGTCCCCGGTGGCGTAGCTGTACCAACCCTGGCCGGGGGCACCCGCCGCGGCGCCGAAGTAGGCGAAGTAGCCGGCCGCGTCGCCTGTGCCGTACTCGTGGTTCCCCGCCGCGGGATGCGTGCGGGAGAGGTGGCGCCCCCAGGTGGGGACGTAACAGCGCGCGAAGTCGGACGGCGAGCCGTCCTCGTACGCGTTGTCGCCCACGGTGAAGACCTGGCCCGCGATGTGATCGAGGAGCTTCGACGTCGCTTCGTCATTCTCGGTGTCGCAGGCCGCGATGTCCCCGGCACCCACGAGCGTGACGGCAGCGCGAGGCGCGAGGGATGGGGTCGCTGTCGGAAGCGGGGCGACGGCAGCCCGGCCCGGGGCGCACGCGAGGACCAACGCGCAGGTCAGCCGGAGAGCTCCGCGGATCGGTGTCATTCACTTGAGCGTACGGTGCGGCTGCGCGCTAGCGGATGGTCACCGAACCTGCGCCGGCCGTCACCATGACGGTCACCCGGTCCGTGCGAGCACGGTCGTAGCGGTCACGGCATCCATACGCCTGGGCTCCCCCGGAAATTTCACCGGGAGCGCTTCGGTGCGCGTCCCTCAGATCGGGGGAGGCAGCAGACGCAGCAGGATCGAGGAGATCGCCTGGATGGCGAGCAGCGCGACGAGGGGCGAGAAGTCCATACCCCCTGCGGCCGGGAGTGCCCGGCGGATCGGGCCGAGGATCGGCTCGGTCACGCCGTAGACGAACGCGTTCAGGCCGAACGGAAGCTGTATTGGGACCCACGAGAGGATGACCCGACCGAATATCGCCAGCGTCAGCGCTCCCGCGAGCACGTTCACGAACGCGCCGACGAACACGATCAGGAAGCACGTGGCGCACACCGGTCAGCCGCGGGCGGCGGGAAGGTCGAGCTTGTAGCGGGAGGGCGTGGGTCCGGACTGGCCCTGGTAGGACGAGCCCAGCTCGGGCGAGCCGTACGGCCGTTCGGCCGGTCGCGAAAGGGCGAAGAACGACAGCTGGCCGATCCGCATACCGGGATAGAGGGTTATCGGGATCGTGTTCACGTTCGAGAGCTCGAGGGTGATGTGGCCATCCCACGCCGGATCGATAAATCCCGCGGTGCTGTGGATGAGCAGCCCCAGCCTCCCGAGCGAGCTCTTGCCCTCTACCCGAGAGACGAGGTCGTCGGGGAGGCGGATCCGTTCGCGCGTTGAGCCGAGCACGAACTCGCCGGGATGAAGGATGAACGGCCCGTCGGTCGCCTCGACCAGTTCGGTGATGTCATCCAGCGTGCCTGCGAGGTCGATGTAGGCGTGGCGGCTCGAGCGGAACACTCGGAAGCGCCAATCCAGCCGGATGTCGACGCTCGCCGGCTGCACGCACGCCGGATCGAATGGCTCGACGCCGATGCGGCCGGCGGCGATCGCTGCACGGATGTCGCCATCGGAGAGGACCACCGGGGCGAAGGATACGTTCCCGGTCAGCGTCTTCGGTTGCGGCGTGCCGCGGCGGGGGGCCCATCCATCGGCAGCGCGATCTGCTCCGCGACCCGCCGGTCGCGAGCCGTCTCCCGAAGCCGCACCAGGGTGCTCAGCTCGTCATACAGCGCGTCGGGATCGTCGAGGCGGGCGTACACGATCTTGAACCGCAGGTACCCCATCGGGTCGGCGTCGGCGAGCCGCTCGAGGACCATCTCTCCCACCCGCTGGGAGGTGATCTCGGACGCGCCGCTCAACCGGATGGTGTTCTCGATGTCGCCGATGATGGCGGCGATGTTCTCGCTCGAGAGCGATTTGGAGCCGCCCTTGGCGATGGCGCTGGCGAGCTTGCGCCGGTCGAACTCCTCCCGCGAGCGGTCTCGCTTCGTGACCTGGATGCGAGCGGACTCGGACCGCTCGAACGTGGTGAAGCGCTCTTCGCACCGGTCGCACGCACGCCGTCGGCGGATGGAGGCGCCCTCCTCCGCCTCGCGGCTGTCGATGACGCGAGTTTCGACGTTCCCGCAGCTAGGGCAGCGCACCGTCTCCCAAGATATGGGAGACGGTGCGCTAAATCTAGTGGCCGCCGGTCAGCGACGACGCAGGAAGCTCGGCACCTCCCCGTCGTAGGGATCGTGTTCCCTTTCGTCGCCGCGCGAGCCTCCTTTGGTCACGGCCCCGGCCACGGCCGGTCGCTGGGCCGACCGCGGCTCGACGGTGCGCTTGTGCACAGGCTGGTCGATCCGCTTGAGCGGCCGTGCCGGGTCGAAGCCCGTCGCGATGACGCTGACGTTGACTTCGCCGTCCATGCGCTCGTCGATCACGGACCCGAAGATGATGTTCGCCTCGGGATCCGCGGCGGAGTGGATGATCTCAGCGGCGGCATTCACCTCGAACAGGGTGAGGTCCGGTCCGCCGGTGATCGTGAACAGAACCCCGCGCGCGCCCTCGATCGATTGCTCGAGGAGCGGAGAGGTGATGGCCTGGCGCGCGGCGTCGGTCGCGCGGTTCTCGCCACTGCCGTGCCCGATGCCCATGAGCGCCGAGCCCGCGCTGGTCATGATCGTCTTCACGTCAGCGAAGTCGAGGTTGATGAGTCCCGGAACGGTGATGAGGTCGCTGATCCCCTGCACGCCCTGCCGGAGCACGTCGTCCACCACGCGGAAGGCGTCCACCATGCTGGTCCGCTTCTCGACGACCTGAAGGAGCCGGTCGTTCGGGATGACGATCAGCGTGTCGACCTTGTCCACGAGTTGCTGGATGCCCTGCTCGGCCAGAAGGCGGCGCTTGGCGCCTTCGAAGCTGAACGGCCTCGTCACCACCGCGACGGTGAGCGCGCCGATGTCCTTCGCGATCTCTGCGATGACCGGAGCGCCTCCGGTCCCCGTGCCGCCGCCCATTCCCGCGGTCACGAAGATCATGTCGGCTTCCTTGAGGGCGTCGTAGAGCTTCTCGGTGTCATCCTCGGCGGCCTTCCGGCCAACCGCCGGGTCGGCCCCCGCCCCGAGTCCCTTGGTGGTCTTCTCGCCGATCCGCAGCTTGTGCGGTGCATCGGAGAGAAGCAGCGCCTGGGCGTCGGTATTCACCGTGATGAATTCGACGCCCATGAGATCCGCCCGGATCATGCGATTGACCGCGTTCGAACCGCCGCCGCCGACCCCGACGACCTTAATGAGCGCGAAGTTCTCAATGTCGCTCCGTAGCGGCATGGGGCAGCCTCCACAACCATGCCGCTGCCCCTCCCCTTCCGGTGCGTGCATGGGTTTTCTTGCGCTGGACTATGCGCCGCAATTCACTGAAGGGCAAGCCGATGGAGACATTTCCCGATCGGCATACGAAGGCGAACTCCGCCCGATCGAGACAGCGAGGGCGGGCTCCGCCCGCCCGAGCCGTACCCGGCCCCACCGAACGGAGCAGGCGAAGCCGGCCAAGTGAGATGGGATCAGAAGTGAGATGGGATCTAGGGCATCAGGTTCTTGAACAGCTTGCCGACGCGGGAGCCGAATCCATCGAGCGGGCCCCGCGCGCGGGAGCGTTCGTCGCCGTCCTGCCAGTGGCGCGCGCCCCAGAGCAGCAGGCCCGAGGCGACCGCGTAGGCCGGCGTCGATATCGAATCGGTGAGACCTCCGATGCCGGTCGGGGCGACGACGCGGGCGCTCATGCCCAGCTGGTCGCGCGCCGACTTGCACAGGCCCGCCAGCTGCGAGCCGCCGCCGGTGAGCACGAGCCCCGACTGTAGGCGGTTCGTCGCGCCGGTGGCCTCGATCTCGCGGCGGATCGCCTCGAAGGTGTCCGCGACCCGCGCCTCGATGACCTCCGCCAGGTGCCGCCGCGTGATGACGTGCGGAACGTCCTCGCCGATCGAGGTGATCTGCGTCACCTCCTCCGGATCGACGTCCAGCGGTAGCGCGGTCCCCTGCTGGAGCTTCAGCGTCTCCGCCACATCGGGCGTCACGCGCAGCACGATGCCGAGATCGCTCGTCACGCTTCGCGCGCCCATCGGGATGGTCCCGGCGTGAGCGATCGCGCCCTCCTGGAATATGGCCACGTCGGTGTTGTCCCCGCCGACGTCGGCGAGAACCACCCCAAGCTCCCGGTCCTCGGGCTGGAGCACGGCCTCCGCCGCCGCCAGCGGCGCCAGGACGAGCTCGTCCACCTCGATGCCGGCCCGCTGGACGCACTTCGTGAGGTTCTGCACACTCGTGGCCGAGGCCGTGATGATCACCGTCTCGACCTCGAGGCGGACGGCTGTCATCCCGATGGGATCCCGCACTCCCTCTTGGCCGTCCACGACGTAGCCCCGCTCGATCACGTGGAGGATCTCGCGAGTGCTGGGGATCGGCACCGCGCGCGCGTTCTCGACCGCCCGCATGGCGTCCTCGCGGGTGATGTCCTTCCTATGTCCGGCCACCGCCACCACGCCCTTGGAGCGCTGCGAGGCGATGTGGTTCCCGGAGATGCCCACGTAGGCTGACCGCACCTTCAGCCCGGAGAGACGCTCCGCGGCCTCGACCGCGGCTGCGACGGCGTGGACCGTGCGGTCTATGTCGATGACGACGCCCTTCCGCAGACCGTCGGACGGCGCCTGGCCCACCCCGATCACATCGATGCCGCCGTTCTCTGAGACCTCACCGATGAGGGCGCAGACCTTCGTCGTGCCGATATCGATGCCGACGAGCACTGTCTGCTCAGCCACCCACGCCGCTTTCCAGAAGATCGCGCCGCGCGGGCGCGATCCCTTCCATTCTCTCCTCGCGACCGAAGGCCATCTCCGCTAGAGAAAGTGCCTGCGGATGACCGCGACATTCTGGAAGATGCGCCAGCCGAAGGCAAAGAGGGCGACGAGGTAGAGATCGATGCCGAGCCGATCGCCGAGGAAGGTCAGCGCCGCCGCGAGGAGTGCGTTCGTATAAAAGCCCGACAGGAAGATCCGCGCGTCGAAGTGGCCCTCCAGCTCCGCTCTGAATGCTCCGAGGAGCGAGTCGAGCGCCGCGAGGATCCCCACCGCGGTGTAGCGGGCAAGCTCGACCGGGAGGTTGACCCGCAGCGCGAGGCCGAGCAGAACTCCCGCGGCGAGACCGGCCAGCGGAAGGAACACCGATCAGCGTGAACGCCCCGAAAGGCGCACTAAGGGGAAATGACGATGCGATCGGGAGTGCGCACGTCGAGGTAGTCTATCCGCCGCGCGGGATTGTCCTGCAGGAATCTGCGCGCCAGGCGAAGCTTTTCGTCGAAGCGCTCAGGCCCACCGAAGCGGACCTCCCATCCCGCCCCGCTTCGCAGGACCAGGCCGGCCGGCGCGAAGTGGACCTGCGGCGCTATCGCGTCGGAACGCAGCTCGTCCGGAGCCAGGCGCGCGAGCCGGAACGCGGTATCGACGAGCGCGGCGTCGATGCGTTCGCCGGTCCGGCGCACGGCGACAACGTCGTCGTAGACGCGGACCTCGGGCGCGGCCGCGGGATCGGCGGAGCCGAAGAGCACTCCTTCGCGGTCGACGAAGAACTCTGTTCCGCCCGCGATCCACCGCCCCAGGGCCTGCCGCTCAGCGAGGCGGACGACGGCGCGGTCGGGCAGGAGCAGCTCGATCGTGGCGTCGCGGACCGCCGGGAGCGCCGCGACCAGGCCCGCGCGGGCGGCGGCGCCGCTCGCGCGGAACGGCGATGCGCCGAGCAGCCTGCTCGCGGCAACGGCATCCGCGGGCCTGGTGTGCCGGGCACCCTCGACCTCCACCGAGCGGATGGCGAGCGGCCCGGTCGCCGCGGAGACGACGCCGAGGACCGCCAGCACGGCCAGAAGCGCATCGCGCGCGCGCTGCCCCCAGCGGCGCCACGGGAACGCGCGCCTCCGGCGGCTGGGACGGCGCGCGCCGGACCTCACGCCGGGGTTCGGTCTTCCAGCGCCCAGTCGATGAGACGCGCCAGGAGATCGGAGAATGGGATCCCCGCGGCGCGGGCGGCCTTCGGCAAGAGGCTATTCGCGGTCATGCCCGGCATCGTGTTGACCTCGAGCACCACGGGCCGCCTTCCATCCCAGATCACGTCGGTCCGCGAGATACCCCTGCATCCGAGCGCCGTATGCGCGCGGAGGGCGGCCTGCTGCACCGCGCTCGCGATCTCGGCGGTGACCCGTGCGGGACAGATCTCGTCGCTCGACGCCGGGTCGTATTTCGCCCGGTAGTCGAAGAACGCACGCTTTGGCACGATCTCGACCAGCGGGAGCGCGACCGGCTCGTCGTTGCCTATCACTCCGCCGGTGAGCTCGGTGCCGACGATCCGCTCCTCGACGAGCGCGCGATCGTCGTACGCGAGCGCCTCCGCCAGCGCCGGACCGATCCCGCTCGCCTCACGGACCAGCGTCATACCGATAGACGATCCCTGGCGCACGGGCTTGACGATCAGCGGCACACCGACCGACGCAGCGCGCGCGACAGCGGCGGCGGCGTCCGCCGCGAGCTCCCGACGGGTGACGACCTCTCCCCGCGGCACGGCGAGTCCAGCGGCGGCGAGGACACGCTTGGCCATGACCTTGTCCATCGCCAGGGCCGATGCGAGCACTCCGGAACCCGTATGCGGGATGCCGAGCGTCTCGAGGAGCCCCTGGATCCTGCCATCCTCCCCCCACGGACCGTGAAGCGCGATGAGCGCTACGTCGATCCCTGCCTCGTAGCCGGACGAACGGAAGAGCGGACGGGTCGCCGAGTGCAGCCCCGCGGCTGCCTCCACCATCTGCGCCTGGAACTCGGGCGGGAGCTCCCGGTCCCGTTCGGGAAGCGCCTCGTCCGACTCGGCACCGGCGACCAGAGCCAGCGCCTGGGCGCGTTGCTCCGCCGTGAGGGCGGGGTTGGTGGCCATGAGAGCGAGCGGGTCGAGCAGGACCACATCAAAGCGGTCGGATGGCAGATTCTGCGCGATCCAGGCCCCCGTCGCGAGCGAGATCTGGCGCTCGGCGGAGGCGCCGCCGGCGAGGACGCCGACGGTGACCCGGTGCCGGTCCCCCTGCCTCACCACTCGCCCACGAGCTCGACCTCGGGTACGAGCGACACGCCGGATCGCTCGAGCACGGCCTTCTGACATCGCCGCATGAGCGCCAACACATCGGATGCGGTGGCCGTACCGGTGTTCACGATGAAGTTCGCGTGCTTCTCGCTCACCGCCGCGCCTCCGGCGCGCACCCCCTTCAGGCCCGCTGCCTCGATGAGCCGCCCCGCGTGGTCTCCCGGCGGGTTGCGGAAGATCGAGCCGGTGTTCGGCTGCCCGAGAGGCTGTGTCGCGATCCGCTCGTTCGCGATCCGTTTGATCGTCGCGACCGCGGTGCGGCGGTCGCCCGGTGCCCCGCGGAAACGCGCGCGCAGGCACACGATCGGAGTCTTCTGAAGCGCGCTGGTGCGGTAGGCGAAGCCGAGCTCCGACCCCTTCGCGAGCCACGCGTCGCCGTTGAGGTCCACGAGGGTCGCGTCCACCAGGTCGTCACCGGTCTCCCCACCGAACGCGCCAGCGTTGCCGTGGACGGCGCCGCCGACGGTCCCTGGGACCGTCGCCATCCATTCGAGTCCGAGGATTCCGTTCCGCGCCGCGACCGCCGCCACGTGGGCCAGCGGGGTGCCGGACGAGGCCTCGATCGTGAGGTCGACTGCGGTGGCCTCGCTCCAGGCGTTCTGAAGCACGACGCCGCGCACCCCGCGGTCCGAGACCAACACGTTGGTGCCGCCGCCGAGCACGAGGAGCGGCAGCTCGTTCTGCCGAGCGACGGCAATCGCGCCGAGCAGGTCCTCCTCGGACGCGACGCGCACGAAGAGATCGGCGGGGCCCCCGATCCCGAGAGAGGTATGGCGGGCGAGCGGCACGTTGCGGCCGCCGATCGAAGGCGCGCTCACGCGGAGGTCGGCTGGCGCAGCAGCTCGAGGAGCCTCTCTCCGGCGGGACGGATGTCGCCCGCGCCGAGGACGGCGACGAGGTCGCCGGGCCGCGCCATTGCGGCCAGGATGCGGGCCGCATCCTGAGCATCGGTCGCGTACTGGCCGCCCGCGAACCGAGCGAGAGCGCGCGCGCCCTTGCCGCCGTCACTCGCTTCCCGCGCGGATGCGAATGTCTCGGCCACGACCACCGCGTCGGCCGTCCGCAGGGCGGCGGCGAAATCATCGAAGAACGCCGCGAGCCGGCTCGGGGTGTGCGGCTGGAATACCGCGATAAGGCGCCCGCTCGTGGCCGGGCGCAGAGCGGCAAGCGACGCGCGGATCTCCGTCGGGTGGTGCGCGTAGTCGTCGACGACCGTGACGCCGTTCACGCTGCCGAGCGTCTCGAGGCGACGCGAGGTCCCGGCGAAGGTGGCGAGGCCTCGGGCGGCCTCGTCAGCCCTGACGCCGCGGAGCAGTGCGGCCACGCACCCGGCGGCGCCGTTCTGGACGTTGTGAGCCCCGCGCAGCGGCAGGTGGACGGTCACGTCTTCCGCCTGCCACCGGAGCCTGAAGCGCGTTCCCGACGGCTCGCCGCCCATCTCGGTGATGCGCGCCTGCGCGTCATCGGCGACCCCATACGTCACGACGCCGATCCGGGGCAGCTCCTCGTTCGCCCAGCGCGCGAGGGCCGCGGCGCCGGGGTCATCGGCGCACGCGAGCAGCCGACCGCCGGGGACGATACGACGCGCGAAATCGCGGAACGCGGCCTCGAATTCAGCGAACGTCGGATACACGTCGACGTGATCGTGCTCGACGTTCGTCACGATGGCGAGCGCGGGCGAGAGCGCGTGGAAGGTGCGGTCGTACTCATCGGCCTCGATCACGAACTCCGAGCCGCCGCCGGTGTACGCGTTGGCCCCCAGACCGCGCAGTTCGGCGCCGCATAGCAGGGAGGGATCGCCGCCACCGGCGCGTAGGGCCGTCCACACCAGCGCGGTCGTGGTCGTCTTTCCGTGGGTGCCCGCGATGGCGACGACATCGCGCCCCTGTGAGAGGAACCGCCAGGCCTCGTGACGCCGCCACACCGGGATGCCCCGGGCGAGCGCGGCCGCGACCTCCGGGTTGTTGTCGCCGTATGCGCTCGAGCGGATCACGATGTCCGCGACCCCGACGTGCGCCGCGTCGAACTCGCGGAACACCCTCACGCCGAGCGGAACGAGCGCCTCCGCGAGGGGCCAGTCCCCGTTGTCCGAGCCGCTCACGGTCCCGTAGGGCAGCAGCGACCGCGCGATGGCCGAGACGCCCGCCCCCCCGATGCCGACGAGGTGGTAATGCGGCCTCACTCGCCGCACTTCGCGAGAGCGAGGACCTCGCGCGCGATCAGGGTCGCCGCATCGGGGCGCCCCGCGTCGCGGGCGGCCTGGGCCATCGCGCCGAGCCGTTCGGGATCGTCGAGCAATCCATTGACCACGGCCACGAGCCGATCGCCATCGAGCTCGCCCTCGCGCAGCACCACGGCCGCGCCCAGCTCCGCGACGGCGCGCGCGTTGGCTTCCTGGTGCGCGTTCATCGCGGCGCCGAACGGTATGAGGACCATGGGCGTACCGAAGGCGAGCGACTCGGCGATCGACGACGAGCCAGCACGGCCGATGATCAGATCGGCAGCGGCGAGGGCCGCACCCATCTCGTCCCGCAGGAACGAGCGCGCGACGTAGCGCGCGCGCTCCGCGCCGGCGAGGCCCGCCCGCTTGGATTCGGCGCGCGCGAGTTGCGCGTGGCCGGTCACGTGTATGACCGCGGCGCGTCGGAGCAGGCGTGGGAGAGCCACGAAGGTGGCGTCATTGACCCGCTCGGAGCCTTGACTTCCGCCGGTGATGAGGACCACCGCGCCATCGGCGGGCAGCCCCAGGGCGGCGCGGCCGCCAGCCTTGGTCCAGCGCAGCAGCGATCGCCTTATCGGATTGCCGGCGACGTGAGCGCGGCCACGCGGAAGCAGCGGCAGAGACCCGGCGAAGGTCGCGCCCACGCGCGATGACCAGCCCGCCAGCGTTCGATTCACGCGCCCGGGCACGACGTTGCCCTCCCACAGGTAGACGGGCACGAGCGCCGCGCGCGCGGCGAGGACAACGGGGACCGCGCCGAGGCCCCCGCTGGTGAGGCACACATGGGGCCGGAACCGGGTGATCCGATTCAATGCAGACGCGGAGGCCACCGGGACGAGGGCCAACTGGCCGATCAAGGCCAGGCGCGAGTCCGGATCGCGTAGTGTCGGTAACGGCGTCGCGTGGAACTCGAGGTCCGCCGACCTCGCGAGCTCAGCCTCGAGTCCGCGACGCCCCCCGAGGAACAGGAACCTGACGTCGGGGCGCGCCTCCCGCAGGGCGTCCGCCACCGCGAGGAGCGGGCTCACGTGGCCCGCGGTCCCGCCGCCCGCCAGAAGGACGCGGCACGGGCGCCGCCGGCTGCCGGCCAATGTTCAGCAGGATACCCACCGCGAGGAGTCCCACGCACAGCGAGCTGCCTCCGTATGAGATGAACGGAAGCGTGATCCCCGTCATGGGTATGAGGCTCGCGACCACCGCCATGTTCACCCAGGCCTGGAACGCGATCCAGGTCGTGATGCCCGTCGCCATGAGCGTGCCGGTGCGGTCGGGTGCGCGAAGAGCGATGCGGATCCCCCGGAACGCGAAGATCAGGAACAGCAGCTGGACCGCAAGCGTACCCGCGAGGCCGAGCTCGTCACCAAGGACCGCGAAGATCGAATCCGTATATGGAGCGGGGAGGAATCCGAACTTCTCGCGCCCGGCCCCGAGACCTTCTCCGAATGGTCCGCCCAGCGCGAGTCCGTACAGCGCCTGAATGGTCTGGAAGCCGGCCCCGCGGGGATCACTCCAGGGGTCGAGGAAGGTGAGCAGGCGTTGGAGCCGGTAAGGCTGCACGACCGCGAGGGCCGCCATCACGACGAACGCAAGCAGACCGAGCGCTCCGAACTCACGCAGGCGCGCACCGGCGCTGAAGTACAAGGAGAGTGACAGCGCGACGATCACGATCGCGGTCCCGAGGTCGGGCTCGGCGACGACCAGTCCCGCGGCGGCCGCGACGCACAGAATGAAAGGAACTGTCACCCTGATCCCGCCGATGGCCTTCGTTCGGCGGCCCAGCCAGAACGACAGGTACAGCACCAGGGCGAGCTTGGCGAGCTCGGCGGGCTGCACCCCGAACACGGAGCTGAGCCGCAGCCAACGCGACGCGCCGCCGATCCGCGTGCCGACGCCGGGGATCAGCACCAGCACGAGCATGGCGAAGACGATGGCGAGCAGCGGCACGGCGACCGCGCGATAGCGGTGATAGTCGACGCGGGCGGCCACGATCATCGCGACGAGGCCGAGGACCGCCCACACCGACTGCACCATCAGGTAGTAGCGCGGGTCGTCGTAGGCGTCGAGGGCCTTGATGCCGCTCGCGCTGAACACCATGAGAAGTCCGATCGCCAGGAGCATCATGACCGCCAGCACGAGGGGCACGTCGTACGGGATCGTCCGCGACACGACCTTCATGTCGCGAACTCTCTCACGAGCGAGCGGAATTGGTCACCCCTGTCCTCGTATGACGCGAACATGTCGAACGACGCGCACGCCGGGGAGAGCAGCACGACGTCACCCGGGGTCGCGATCGCCTTCGCCCGCGCGACGGCATCGCGCAGCGTGGAGGCGCGCTCGACGATGAGCCGATGGCCGTCGCGCTGAGCACGGGCGATCGCGTCGGCGATCTCGTCGGCGGAGCTGCCGATCAGCACGGCCGCTCTCGCGCGCGCCACGAGCTCGCGCGCGAGGGGACCGAAGTCGGTCCCCTTCCCGACCCCGCCGAGGATGGCGACGGCCGGCCGCCCGTACGCGGCGAGTGCCGCGAGTGTGGCAACGGGGGCCGTGGCCTGCGAGTCGTCGACCCATAACACCCCTTCGTTCTCGCCGACGGCCTCGAGCCTGTGCGCGACTCCCCTGAACTCGCGCAGCACACTCCCGATGTCTTCCGCGGGAATGTCGAACGCATCGCCGACGACGGCTGCCGCGAGCGCGTTCCCGACGTTGTGGCGGCCGGGTATCCGCAGCTCCGCCGCGCCGCACAAGGTCCGGCGCCGGTCGCCATCCACCAGGGTCATGGCGCCTCCGGCATCGAGGTGGGCGCCGCGGCGCGGGCGGAGGGATAACGAATAACCGCGGACCGCCGAGAGGACACCGGTGTGCATCGCCACAACGACCGGGTCGTCGAGGTTCAACACCGCGATGTCACGCGCTCCCTGCCACGCGAGCACGTTGCGCTTGGAGGCGACGTACGCCTCGCGGGTGCCGTGGTGATCCAGGTGGTCCTCGTCGACGATGGTGACGACCGCGACCGCCGGGCTCCGCCCCAGCGTCTCGAGCTGGAAGCTCGACAGCTCGAGCACGACGATGTCGTCGCGCGTCAGCGAGGGCAGCTCCTGGATGACGGCGGTGCCGATGTTCCCTCCCACGACCACGCGGCGCGTGCCGCGGGCGAGGATCTCACCGACCAGCGTCGTCGTGGTCGTCTTTCCCTTGGTACCCGTGACACCGACGATGGGGGCGGGGCAGAGGCGAAAGAAGAGGCCAATCTCCGTGAGGACCGGAATGCCGCGCTGGAGAGCGCGCATGATCGTCGGCGACCGCGGCCGCACCCCCGGAATGACGAAGACGAAATTTGGATCGGCGAGCGCCGCGTCGTCGCTGGATGGGCCGAGGCGCAGCTCCACCGCGAGGTCTCCCAGGCGGCCGATGCCCTCGTGAAGCAGTGATTCGGGCTTGGCGTCGGTGACGATGACGTGCGCGCCGACCCCTAGGAGGTACCGTGCGAGCCCCGCGGTGGTCCGCCCCTTCCCCAGGCCGACGATCGTGACGCGCCGTCCGACAAGGTCGTCAGGCCGGACCGGTGGGTCGAAAATGAGGCTCACGGCCTGTCCCGACCCGCCGCGCGTGGCGCCCCAGGGAGAGATGACCGGGCTCTGATCCTTGCTCCGCTGGCGAACGAATGCGCCATCGAACTAGACAGGCGTGGCGAAAGCGAGGATCGCCGCGACGATCCCCGCCAGCGCCCCGATGAGCCAGAAGCGGATCGTGACCTTCTCCTCCGGCCACCCCATGAGCTCGAGGTGGTGGTGAAAGGGCGCCATGCGGAAGACACGCTTCCCCCGGAGCTTGAAGCTCGCGACCTGGATGATGACCGAGCCGGTCATCGCGACGAAGATGATCCCGGCGATCGGGAGAAGCACGACGAACCCCGTGGTCAGCGCGACCACCGCGAGCGTCGCGCCGAAGGAAAGCGAACCGACGTCCCCCATGATGAATTCGGCGGGGTGCACGTTGAACCAGAGGAACGCGAGGAGAGCACCGACGATCGCGGCGCAGAACACCACGAGCCAGGGGAATCCGCGGGCCGCCGCGATGAAGGCGAAGGCGAGGAATGCGAACACGCAGGTCCCTCCCGCGAGACCGTCGAGCCCGTCGGTGATATTCACCCCATTGGAGCTGCCCACGATGGCTACGACGGCCAGCCCCACGAAGGGGAGCGCTCCGATCTGCCACTCGCCGACCAGCGGGATGTACACGCCCGTGACGCCGAAGTGGCGCTGTATGTACACGGCGACGACGACGGCAACGATGAGCTGCCACACCAGCTTGTGCCGCCCGCGGATGCCGAAGCCGTACACCACATTCACGTAATCGTCGATCGCGCCGAGGACGCCCACGACCAGGAGCGCGGCCAGCGGCGCGATGGTCTGGGCGACGTAGTCGCCGCGCTCGGGATCCGGCACGAGGAGGAACACCAGCACCGCCAGTGCGGCGACCACACTGATGACCAGCGCTCCACCCATGGTCAGCAGTCCCTGCTTCGCGAGATGCGACTGCGGTCCATCGCGGCGGATCTGCTTCCCCATCTGCATCCGTCTCAGGAGGCGGATGTACGGACCGCCGAGCAGCAGGCCGAGCAGGAACGCCGCGAGGAGCACGCCGAGGGCGAGGATCGGCATCAGTGCGCCGCTGCCGGGCGGCTCGCCTGGCCGACGAGCGCGTCGGCGAGCCGGTCGAGCGCAAGAGCCCGCGATCCCTTGATCAGCACGGTGTCTCCGGGGCGCAGGAGGCGGCGAAGCTGGAGCAGCGCGTCGGCGGCGTCGGCCGCACGATGCGTCTCCCGTAGCCCCGCATCCTCGGCGGCAGCGACGATGGTCGCGGCGAGGTCGCCAACCCCGATCAGGACGTCGGTCGCCTCTGCCGCGTCGCGGCCGGCGTCCTCGTGGGCGTCGGCCGACATGGTGCCGAGCTCGAGCATGTCGCCGAGCACGGCGACGCGGCGAGTGCCCGAGTCCCGGAGGACGACGAGCGCCGCGTGCACGGCGGCGGGGCTCGCGTTGTACGAGTCGTCGATGACCGTCACCCCCGCGCCGCGACGGACGCTCATGCGATGCGCCGGGCGCTCCATCGTCTCGACGCCGACGGCCGCCTCCTCGAGCGGCACGCCCAGCATGACGGCCGCCCCCACTCCGGCGAGAGCGCAGCTCACGAGGTGTCGGCCGGGAAGCGGCACGTGCACGGTGGCCTCCTGCCCCTCCCAACGCACACGGAAGCGGGTCCCTGCAAGCCCCCCGTCCTCGAAAGAGGTGGCGCGAAGGGGGCTGTCCTCTCCCTCTCCGAACAGGACGACGCGGGCCCGGGTCCGCGGCGCGAGGGAGCGCGCGCGCGGGTCGTCGCCGTTCAGAAGCGCGACGCCATCCTCGGGAAGCGCCTCGATGAGCTCGGCCTTGCCGGCCGCGATCGCCTCGAGGCTCGGCGTCCGCGAGAAATGCGGCGGACGGTCGGGGATCCCGATGACGATCCCCACCCGAGGGCGGACGAGCGCGCACAGGTCGGCGATCTCGCCAGCCACGTAGAAGCCGAGCTCGATCACCGCGACCTCGTGACTCGCCTCTGCCGACAGGAATGTCAGCGGCACCCCGAGCTCGTTGTTGAACGACGCCGGCGAGCGCAGCACCCGGTACCTTGCGCCGAGGGCGCCGGCCGCCGCCTCCTTGGCCGTGGTCTTTCCGTGGCTGCCGGTGATCCCGACCGCCGGCATCGGGTGAGCATCGCGCTGCGCGTCCGCCAAGAGGCGCAGCGCGCGCGGCACGCTCGAGACCTCGACCAGCAGCGCGTCCGCAGGGACGTCGCCGGGCACCCGGTCCACCACGGCCGCGGTGGCGCCGGCGCGCAGGGCGGCGGCGACGAAATCGTGACCGTCCCGCCGGTCGCGCAGCGCGAAGAACACGGAGCCTCGGCCCGCCGTACGGGAGTCAATCGCGCCACCGCCGAACGTCATCTCGCCGCTGCCACTACCGCTCACGACCCGCCCGCCGGTCGCGGCGAGCAGCCGCTCGAGGGTGAACACCGTGGGAAATGCTATGGGCTCTCGGGCGACGCCCGGAGCGCGCCAGAGGCGCGCGCTACCGGCCGCGATCGGGCTGCACGCGCGCGTATCTCAGGGCATCGAGGGCCATTCCGCGGAACGCCGCCATGGCGGTGAGCGTGCCGAGAAGCTTTGACTGAGGCCGCTCGAGCACGATCACCGCGACGAAGCGAGGATCCTCGGCGGGCGCGAAGCCGGCGAACGAGCTCACGTACTCGTCATCGATGTACCTGCCGTCCGGACCGGCGATCTGTGCGGTGCCGGTCTTGCCGGCGACGCTGAACCCGCTGATGGAAGCGTTCTTCGCGATCCCGTTGTCGACGGTGGACAGCAGCATGCGGCGCAGCGTCGCGGCGGTGTCGGCGGCGATGACCCGGCGGACCGCGACCGGCGCGGTGCGGTGCTCCCCGTCCGCATCGCGCCGGCTCGCCAGGATGTAGGGACGATAGAGGGTGCCGCCGTTGGCGATGGCCGCATAGGCACTGGCGAGCTGAAGTGGCGAGACGGAGATGCCCTGCCCAAAGGCGACCGTCCCGAGATCGACCGGGTACCACTCGGCGAGCGGACGCACCTCGCCGCTCGCCTCGCCCACGATGTCGATCCCGGTCGGCGCGCCGAATCCGAATGCCTCGAGGTAGCGGTGCAGCGCGTCCGCACCCAGCTTCTGCGCAACGAACGCGGCGCCGGCGTTGGCCGATCGTTCGAGGATCTGGGTGACCGTCGTCGAGCCGTACGACTTTCCCAGAGCGTTGTGCAGGACCCGGCCGCCGACGACGGCATAACCGAGGTCGTTGTAGGTCGTGGTCGGCGTGACCACGTGCTGGTCGATGGCCGCCGCGATCGTGATCGCCTTCATCGTCGAGCCCGGCTCGAAGACGAGGCCAGTAGCGTGGTCCCTCAGCGACTGGCTGGCCGCGGCGGCGATGTGCCCCGGGTCGAATGACGGAGACGACGCGAGCGCCAGCACGGCGCCGTCGCGAGGGTCGAGCACTATCACGCTCCCCCCGGTCGCCTTCTCCTTCTCCACCGCCAGCGCGAGCTCGCGCTCGGCCGCGGCCTGGACGGCAAGATCGAGCGTCAGGGTGAGGTCGCTGCCGTCCCGTGGCGGGATCCCCGAACGAAGGCCCACCGCGAGTGTCCGGTTCGCGGGATCGCGCTCGACCACGAGGCTTCCGGGAACGCCGGCCAGCACGTCGTCGTAGCGGCCTTCGATACCGGACCGGCCGACCCCTTCGTCGTCGACGAAACCGATCACGTGCGCCCCGACCGCGTCATTCGGGTACAGGCGCTTCGGCTCGAGCTCGAATCCGAGGCCGGGAAGGTCGAGCGCCGCCACGGCGTCCGCCGCGGGTTCTGGAAGGCGCCGTCGCAGGTACAACCACTCGGCACCCGAATCGAGGCGCTCGAGGATATCCGTCGCGGGCATTCCCAGGAGAGGAGCGAGCGCGGTCGCCGCGGCCCGGTGGTCCGGCATACGCGTCGGGATCGCGTACAGGGACTGCAGAGGTACCGTCGTCGCGAGGACCGCCCCGCGACGGTCCCGGATGACGCCCCGGCTCGCGGCGAGCACCAGGTCGCTGCGGATCTGGTCGGTCGCCTGGGCAAGCAGCCTGTCGCGGCCGAGCGTCTGCCAATAGGCCGTGCGCAGGGAAAGCACGACGGTCGCCACCGCGAACAGCGCGAACAGCACGCGCAGGCGACGGTGTGTCACCGGCTCCAACGCTTCCTCCTCGCCGCGACACGTGTGATCAGCGCTTGATCGCGAGCGACTCCGGTGAGACGACGGTGATCTGTGCCGGATGCACGAGCCCGAGGCGCTTCGCCTCGGTCACGATGCGCGTTGGCGAGTCCAGGCGCGCGATCTCGACTTCCAGAAGGGCGTTCTGGCGACGAAGCTCGTCGCGCCGCTGCTGCAGCCTCTGACTCTCGTACCCGGTCGCCGAAAGCGTCGTGCTGCCGGAGACGTAGACCAGGGCGACCACGAAGAAGACGATGATCGCAGCTGCGGCGACCGCGAACGAGCGAAGCTCCCAGGCACGTCGCTGCAGCCGGCGTGTGGACGGCGCGGTGACGCGCGCCGCCGCGGGACGCCTCGCGGGCCGAGCCGCGCGGGGCGCTTTGTTGACGCGCATGACCTGCGAGGTGACGGCCACTCAGCCGGCCGCCATCACGCGCTCTGCGACCCGGAGCCGTGCGCTGCGGGCGCGCGGGTTGCGCGCGGTCTCCGCGGCGCCCGCCATGAGCGGACGCCGGAGGACCACGCGCAGACCCGCGCGATGCCCGCAGACGCAGGTGGGGAGGTGGGGAGGACAGATGCAATCGCGCGACTCGCGGGCGAAGAATGTCTTCACCGCCCGATCCTCGAGCGAATGGAACGCGATGACCGCCAGGCGCCCGCCCGGCCGAAGCAGCCCCAGAGCCGCATGCAAGCCGCGATCGAGGTTCCCGAGCTCGTCGTTCACCGCGATCCGCAGCGCCTGAAAGATCTTCGTGGCGGGGTCCGTGTTCCGCGGTCGCAGCGTCTTCACTCCCGCGACGAATCGGCCGAGATCCTCGGCGGTCGCGAAGGGGTGCCGCGCTCGGCGTCGGACGATCGCTCCCGCGACCCGGCGCGCTTCGCGCTCCTCACCGAGCGTGGCGAAGAGGTGCGCGAGTTCCCGCGCCGTGCGTGTGTTGATGATGTCGGCGGCGGTCACAGGCAGGTCCGGATCGGCGCGCATGTCGAGCGGTCCGGCAGAACGGAAGCTGAATCCGCGTGCGGCATCGGCAAGCTGCATCGACGAGACGCCGAGGTCCAGCAGCACGCCGTCGACCGGAGCGAAGGAGCGGGCGTTGGCAACGTCGTCGCAGCGAGCGAAGTTGGACTTGACCAGGACAGCCCGATCGCCGAACGGCTGGAGCGCGCGAGCGGCCGCCTCCAAAGCGCCGGGATCGACGTCGAGCCCGAGTAGACGGCCGTTTGGAGCGGACTTCTCGAGGATCGCCCTTGCGTGGCCCCCCGCCCCGATCGTCCCGTCGAGGTAGCGTCCACCGGGACGCGGCCCCAGCTGGTCGAGCACTTCGGCGAGAAGAACGGGCTCGTGGCTATATCCCGAGATCGGCGAGGTCGTCGGCGATCCGCCGCTCGACGTCGGCGAGGTGGGTCCGCCACCGTCCGGGATCCCAGACCTCGAGGTTGCGCGAGACTCCGACGACGACGGCCTCACTTGTGAGCCCGGCGTAGTCTCGGAGATGCTGCGGCAGGACGATCCGGCCCTGCCCGTCGGGTTCCGCTTCGTGGGCACGCGCGACGAAGAACCTCTGGAAGCGCGCGACCGCCGGCTCGGTGCGGGGACGCTGCGCGATCGCGGCATTGATCGTTCCCCATTCACTCGCCGGAAAGATCGCCAGGCAATCGATGGGCCAAGGGGTCACGACCGCTCCCTCCCGGAACCGCGGCCGGAACTTGACGGGGATGGCGAGGCGTCCCTTTTCGTCGAGGCTGTGAGCGAACTCGCCCGCGAAGAATGTTTCCAGGAGACCTTCCGATCACGGGAAACGGGGGTGATTCCCCACATGTCCCCACTACTCACCACTCGGGCGCAAACATAACCCACCCCGCGGTCCTGTCAAGACGTGGATCCGAAGTTCTGCCCCACCCGCGCGCGCCAACCCCGGGGGAGTCTCGGAGGCGGAGCCCCCCGGTTCATGTCCACCCAGGCTGCCTCGCGGGGGTATTCGGGGGCGGAGGCCCCCGGTCACTGTTCACGAACGCCACCTCGGCCCGGGGGTACTCGGGGGGCGGAGCCCCCACGGATGCGGTGGTGGGGGGCGGAGCCCCCCGGTTCATGTCCTCCCAGGCTGCCTCGCGGGGGGTACTCGGGGGCGGAGCCCCCCGGATGCGGTGGTGTGCCTAGCCCGGGAGGACCCGGTCCACGAGGTCTTCGACGCGGCGGGCGGCGCGGTCGAGCGCGGACTTGGGCCGGCGGACGCCGTCATGAGCGCCGAACCACTCGAGCACCGACGCGCCCCAGGTGAATCCCCCACCGAACGCGACGAGGAGGACCTTGTCCCCGCGCCGAAGACGTCCGGCCGCGACGGCCTCACACAGCGCGATGGGGATCGACGCTGCGGAGGTGTTTCCGTACCGCTGGATGTTCACGAACACCCGGTCCATCGAGAAGTGCATCCGCTTCGCGACTCCCTCGATGATGCGGAGGTTGGCCTGGTGAGGGATCACGAGTGCGATGTCGTCCGGCGCCAGACCCGCATCCGCGATCGCCTCTTCCGCTGCGTCCGCCATCGACTTCACGGCGAGCTTGAACACCTCGCCTCCGGCCATGGTGATGAAATGGAGCCCCTGGTCGACGGTCTGCTTCGTCGCCGGGTGCCGCACACCACCGGCGGGCACCATGAGCAGCTCGGCTTTTGATCCGTCGCCATGCAGGACCGTTGACTCGATGCCCACCGACGCGTTCGATGCCTCCACCACCACCGCCCCAGCGCCATCGCCGAAGAGGACACAGGTACCGCGATCCTTCCAGTTGAGCAGGCGCGAGAGCGTCTCGGCGCCGATGACCAGTGCGTTCTCGTGGACGCCTGACACGATGAGTCCGCGCGCGATCGCGAGTGCCGAGAGGAAGCCTGTGCACGCCGCCTCGACATCGAAGGCGCCCGCCTTTTCCGCGCCAAGGGCGGACTGGACCAGGCAGGCGGTCGCGGGGAACAGGTAATCGGGCGAGGCCGTCGCCACGACGACCAGGTCGAGGTCACCCGGCCGCATCCTCGCTCGTTCGAGGGCCTGGCGTCCCGCCCTGATGGACATCGTCGAGGTGGTCTCGCCGTCCCCCGCGATCCGGCGCTCTTTGATGCCGGTCCGATCGGTGATCCACTCATCGGACGTCGCCACGAGTTTCTCGATGTCGGCGTTGGTCATGACGCGCGGGGGCGCGTAGAAACCCCATCCGGTGATGACGGCGTTCTGCTTTGCCAGGGCTCAGGGTCCTTCGAGCGCCCAGGGCGGGAGGCCGTGCTCCCGCTCGGGCCTCACGAGACTCGGCTGTCGCGGCCGGGGTCGCCGACCGGATCGCGGTGGGTGAAGAGCTCGTTCGCGTCGCCGTCGTATCCGCGCAGGAACTCATGCGCGTCGAGGACCTCGTCGAGCGTGAGGATCGGCTTGCGTCTCGGGCGCACCGACTTCTCCTCCTTGACTTTGCTGACCGCGGCCTTGTTCTCGTCGACGACAACGAGCAGCTTGAAGGAGGTCTTGCACTTCGTACAGGTCACTCGGACGATCCAGGCGGCGTCGAGGCGGCCGAGCACCTTGATCGTGGAACTCGCGTGGTTCTGTCCGCAGACGCTGCAGTCGTAGCCTCGCGCCTGCTCGCGCAGGAAGCGGAGGATGTTCACCGGAGGCCGAGCATACCGTCCTCGCCGCAGAGCCGCCACGCGAAGAACGACCAGAGATCCGCCAGGTCGTCGCGCTGGAGATGGAGCGGCTTCCCCACTCCGTGGCCCGCATCGCGATCCACGCGCAGAAGTACCGGCGGGTCATCCTGGAAGGACTGCAGCAGCGCGGCCATCTTCCGGGCGTGCATCGGATCGACGCGGCTGTCGCCCTCCGCCGTCGTGAGCAGCAGCGCGGGATAGCCCCGGCCGGGGGCCACGTTGTGGTAGGGCGAGTAGCGACGGAGCCAACGGAACGCGACCGGGTCCTCCGACGAGCCATATTCGGGGATCCAGAACCGAGCGATGCGAAACCCCTGAAAGCGCAGCATGTCGAGGAGCGGGACGCGGCAACCGACCGCCGCGAAGAGATCGGGGCGCTGCGCCAGCGCCGCGCCGACGAGAAGCCCGCCGTTCGAGCCGCCTTCGATGCCGAGCCGCTGCGGCGACGTCCAGCCTCTCGCGACCAGCGCCTGCGCGGCGCCGATGAAGTCGTCGAAGACCCGCTGCTTGTTCTGGAGCATTCCCGCTCGATGCCAGCTCTCCCCGCGCTCGCTGCCGCCGCGCAGGTTCGCGAGGGCGTAGAGCCCGCCGGCCTCCACCCACCAGGTCACGCCTGCATTGAACGCAGGCGTCCGCGCGACGCTGAATCCTCCGTAACCGCTCAGCACCGTCGGAACGTCTCCTTGCGGCGGGACGTCGGAGCGGTGCACGAGGAACATCGTCACGGGCGTCCCATCGCGGGACGGGTACGACACCTGGTCCACGAGGATCGCGGCGGCCCCGGCCGCACGCGCAGGCAGCTCGAGCCGTGCGACCTCACGGACGCTGCCGTCCCGTGCATCGGCCACGACCGCCACACCGGGCAGAAGGAACGTGGTGAAGGCGTACGTGACCGCGTTCCCACGCGCATCTGCGTGGGGGCCTTCGACGGTCCCGAGCGCCTCCAGGGGCAGCTCCCGCTCGAAGATCCCGGACGAGGTCCAGACCGCGAGCCGGGATGCCGCACCGCGCAGCGTGTGGACGACGATGCGGTCCCTCGTCACCGTGAACGACTCGATCGGGTCCTCCCCTTCCGCGATGACCGTCTCCCACCGCCGGGGCGACGGGTCGCGCGGATCGACCGCGACGATCCGGAAGTTCGGCGCGCCCTCGTTCGTGCGCAGCCAGAGACGGTCGCCGCCGAACAGGCCCTCGCTCATCGCCTCGATCCCCTCGTGGATCACGATGGGGCTGGCATCCGTCCGATCGAGGAGATACACGTCGTTCCTCGTCCAGCCGTGAGCCGCCATGATGAGCACCCGGCGCCCGTCGGGCGATCCGCGCAGCTGGAGGATGTCCTCCTTCGCGCGGCCCTCCCCGAACACCAGCGGATCGCGACGCGGATCCTCTCCCAGCGCATGAAAGCGGACACGGCGGTGGTAGTGCTCCTCACCCGGAGGAACGGCCCCCGGCATCGGATGGACGGTGTAGTAGAACCCATCCGCGGTCCACGCGACCGACGCGCGTTGCGTGTACGGGATGCGGTCCGGAAGATCGTCGCCGAGCGTGACGTCGCGGACGTGGAGCGTGGAGAGCTCGTCGCCCCCGCGTGAGAGCCCGTAGGCGACGAGCCGCCCATCGAGGGATGGGTACCACCAGTCGAGTGCGGCCAGGCCGTCGGGATCCATCGCTCCGGGGTCAATGAGTGCGCGGTCGGCGCCGTCGGCGCCGTCCCGGACGTACAGGATCCCCTGGCGGTCCGCGCCCCTGCGGCGAACGTGGAAGAGGCGGCCCCCGACGGCATGCGGCGCCCCGACCGTGCCGGCCGAGAGCAATGCGCCGAGCCGGTCGCGGATCGCCGCGCGGGCCGGGAGCGCGTCGAGGGCCGATCGCGTGCGCTCGTTCTGGGCCGCGGTCCACCGTCGGACCTCGGTGCTGCCTGCATCCTCGAGCCAGCGGTAGGGGTCGACGATGCGCTCGCCGTGATACGCGTCGACCGCGTCGCGACGATCCGTGGGGGGCGCTGGCGGGATCTTCAGGCGGGCGATGGTACCTGCGGGACGAGACCTCTCGGTCGCCGGAACAGCCGACGAGGCGGGCACTCGCGGCGTAAATGCCGGCTACACGGTCGCGGCGATCGCGCCGGCGATCCGACCGGCGACGTAGGTGATGATCGCGGCCGCTCCGCCCAGGAGCGCGAGCCGGACTGCTCCGCGCAGCGGTGGCCTGCCGATCATGCGCGCGGTGAATCCGCCCGTCAGCAGGAGCGCGACGACCGTAAGGAGCGCCGCGACCGGCGCGGCCGTGGCCACCGGCATGACCATGAACGGTAGTACCGGTACTATGGCGCCCGAGCTGAAGGCGGCCATCGAACTGAGCGCGACCGCGACCGGCGATCCCAGCTCGTCCGGATTCAGGCCCAGCTCCTCGCGCGCCATCAGATCGAGCGCGACCTCGGGGTCGCGCATGACATGAGCGGCTATCCGCGCGGCGTCCTCCGCCGGGATCCCCTTCGCGCGATAGATGACGGTGATCTCGCGCTGCTCGTGCTCGGGGTGCACGGCGATCTCGCGCTTCTCCATCGCGATGAGAGACTCGAACGACTCGCGCTGAACTCGGACGGAGACGTACTCCCCCAGAGCCATCGAAAGTGCACCCGCGACCACGCCTGCCAGGCCCGCAAGCAGGACGACGCCCGGCCCAGGCGCGGCGCCGGCCATACCCATGACCAGGCTGACATTCGACACCAGACCATCGTTCGCACCGAGGACCGCCGCACGCAGGCGACCGGACGAATCGACACTGTGCTCGCGCTGGAGTTCCGCCAGCTCGCGAAGAGCCGAATTGCGGTCAGCGCCGGCCAGGCGCTCTTTTGTCGTGTCGATCATGTCGAACACGTCAGAGCGATGACCGAGACGAAAGAAAGGTCCACACGAGGCACTCTAAGGGCCCGATCGGTCGCGATGGGTCGTTCGGTCTCGGACCAACGATCTCGTGCGGAAGAACAGCTGGCCATCATCCGCTCCGTTTCAGCCGGCCCGTGCGTTTCGCGTAGCGCTCGGCGGCGACGAACAGCCGCAGGCCCAGTGGAATGGACAGCCCGCCGATCAGCAGCGCCGGCCAGATATTGGGCCAGACCGCCGGTAGGTCCGCGCCCTCGAGGAGGGCGTCCCGCATGCCCGCGATGACGTACGTCGCGGGCGAGATCACCGCGAGCGGCTGGAGTGGGCCCGGAAGGACACCCGTCGGGTAGTAGACGCCGGAGACCAGGAGCACCACCGCTTGGACGATGTATGCCATCTGCAGGCCCTTCTCCGTCCACAGCATGGGAAAGACCGCCGAGGCGATACCGAGACCCGAGAAGGCCAGCGCGCCGACCGCGAGTAGCACGAGCGCCGAGGCCGCGTTCGCGTGGCCGAGGTCGACCGGCACGAACAGCGCAACGGCGAAAAGCGTGACGACGCTCATGACGAGGGCGCGCACGAGCGTACCCGCGGCCATGCCGGCGAGATGCGTCAGCCGCGGGACGGGCGCCATGAATGTGTACTCGATGGTCCCCTCCCACCGCTCCCAGGCGATCGTCTCGGCGATGTTCTCGAAGACCAGGCCCAGGAAGCGCCATGCGATCGTCCCGACCAGCAGATACAGCACGAATCGCGAGATGCTCTCGGGCGCGATCCGGCTCCCCGAGATCTCCGGAGCGGCAAGCCCGATGAAGGCGACCGAAAGGGAGGTGACGATGCCGTAGACGACGTACACGAGCTCCCAGACCCAATAACGCTTCATGAGCGCGATCTCGCGCTCGACGAACGCGTACGCGAGGCCGGCCTGCGCTGTCATCCGCGCCGTCACGGCCCGGCCTCGCCGCCGGCGGGCAGCGCGCCCGTGAACGCCCGAGAAGCCGGCGACCCCGGGACCGTCCGGAATCGGCGGATCGGCGAGGCCCACCAGATCCCGACCGCGAGCCCGAAACCGGCGACCGCGACGGCGAGTGCCCCACGAATGCCGATCGCCTCGGCGACCGCCGCACCGGCGAACGCGCCGGCGGGCGCGACCGCTGCGAAAAGCACCTCGCGGGTCGCCGCCACGCGGCCGAGGAGCGCGTCGGGCGTGATCGCCTGGCGGAGCGCGACCATGTTCACGATCCCGGCGGTGGCGAGTCCGTCGCCGAACAGCTGCGGCACGAACAGGAACAGCGACGCGACCAGCGGCGGACCGGCCGCCAGCGGCGTGAGCACCCCGAGGGCCACGCTCGCGGTCCACCCCAGCACGATCGCGCGGCCCGTACCGAGCC
Organism: Candidatus Limnocylindria bacterium; assembly: GCA_038211425.1. GTDB lineage: Bacteria > Chloroflexota > Limnocylindria > P2-11E > P2-11E > JALYKU01. The sequence goes on from JBBQVQ010000010.1 coordinate 50,183, forward strand.
GCCGTCCGAGCCGCGGCGCGATCGCGGCGCCCACGAGCGAGCCGACGCCGCCCGCGGAGACCACGGCCCCAAGCAGGATCGGGGACAGACGCAGCTCGTTCAGCGCGTAGATCGTGTAGAGCACGAAGAAACCGCCAAAGAAGCGGTTCACCACGCCGCCCGCGGTCATCGCCCGCACCGTGCGCTCGCGCCAAACGAATCGAAGGCCTTCCCCGATCTCTCTCGCGATGCTCCTGCGATCGGCTGCCGGCACGACGGGCAGTTCCGGCGTCCGGATCAGCCAGAGCGACACCGCGGAGACCACGAACGAGCACGCGTCGACGAGCAGCGCGAACGGGGCGGTGATGACTTGCACGAGGCCTCCCGCGAGCCCCGGGCCACCGATCTCCGCGACCGCGGTCGCCATCTCGAGCTTGCTGTTCCCGTCCACGAGCCTGGCTCGCCCGACGAGCGACGGCAGGTACGAGCGGTACGCCGCGTCGAAGGCGGCACCGAGTGCCGCTTCGACGAAGACGATCGCGTAGAGGTGCTCGATGCGCAGCAGGCCGGCGAACGCGGCTGCGGGGACCGAGGCGAGCGCGATCGCCCGCACGGCGTCCGCGACGATCATGATCGGCCTTCGGCGCAGGCGATCGATCCACGCGCCTGCGGCGAGGCCGAAGAGCAGGACCGCCACGGATCCGCTCGTGAGCAGGAGCGCCAGCTGCATCGGCGTGGCGCCCAGCAGAAGTACCGCGGCGATCGGCAGCGCTGTCCGCGTGACGACGGAGCCAAGCTCGGAGACAGCCTGTCCCGTCCAGAGCTTCACGAAGTCCCGGTCGCGCCAGAGGGCGGTCGTCACGGCGCCCGCTCCGGCTGGTCGGCATCCTCGATCCTGCGGCCGGTGACGGTCATGAACACATCCTCGAGGGTCGCGCCACCGAAGCCCGCGGACAGCTCCTCAGCCGTGCCTTCCGCGACGAGACGGCCCGCGTGAAGCACGCCCAGACGGTCGGCGAGGCGCTGAGCCTCGTCGAGATCATGCGTGGTCAACAGGATCGTCGCGTCGTGCTCGTCGCGCAGGTCGCGGATGAATGTCTGGACCTCGCGCTTGCTCCGGATGTCGAGACCTGTGGTCGGCTCGTCGAGCAGCAGGAGCATCGGTGCGGTGAGAAAGGCCCGCGCGATGGAGACCTTCTGCTGCATCCCGCGCGACAGCCTCTCGAGCGGCTCGTCGAAGCGGTCGGCGCCGATGCCAAGGCGCGACAGGACGCGGCGCGCACGCGGGCGCGAATCCTCCGGCGTGACTCCATACAGGCGGCCCGCGTAGACGAGGTTCTCCATCGCCGACAGCTTCTTGAAGAAAGAAGCCTCGACGGAGACGCGGTTGATGAGACGCTTCACCGCGAGCTCCTCGCGCCGCACGTCATGGCCGAAGACCCGCACCTCGCCCGCATCCGCTTGGAGCAGCGTCGAGAACACGCGTATCAGCGTGGACTTCCCCGAGCCATTCGCCCCGAGCAGTCCGTAGATCTCGCCGCGGCGGACGGTGAGCGACACGTCATCGACGGCTCGGGCGTTCTTTTTCGCGCGCTTCGGTCCGGGGAAGGACTTCGACACGCCCACCGCCTCCAGGGCGGCGCGCGCAACGTACCGGATCGGCGGTCGCGGAGCCAGATCGATGCCGAGGGCCATGGCCGTTTCTCCTATCTTCGAGTCTCGCCGGCCCCCGGTCTCGCCACGAATGGGATGCAAAAAGACCGTGGGCCCTGCTGCCCACGGTCCGCCGCGCTGGGTTCGACCCTAGCGGGTCAGCGCATCGGCGAAATGAGCAGGGTCCTCCGAGGACGTGCCTCGGTGGGCGCTGTACGGAGGAGCAAGAAGTTCATCAAACCTGCGCCACTTCCTTTCGCTTGAATAGGCCGACTCTAACTTTATCCAGCCGGCGACGTCAACCAGGAAGCTCGGCTCCATCTGCGGAGGCAGCGAACTGGTAGCCCACCCCGCGGACCGTGAGTATGAAGCGCGGGCGCTGAGGTTCTGGCTCGAGTTTGTTCCGGATACGGCCCACATAGACCTTGAGATAGTGCACTTCGTCGCGGTACTCGGTGCCCCAGACCTTTGCGAGCAGCGCCTGGTGTGTCATAACGCTGCCTGCATTGGTCACCAGCTGATAGAGCAGGTTGTACTCGGTCGGAGTCAGGGCCACCTCGCGTTCATCGATCGTCACTCGGCGCCGGGCGTAATCGATCCGGAGGGCGCCGAGGATGAACGGAGGCGAACGTCGCCCTGACGTTCCGGTCCGGTAGCGTCGCAACACCGCGTCCAGTCGAGCCAGCAATTCGTTGTGACCGAAGGGCTTGGTGATGTAGTCGTCGGCACCCAGCTCGAGCCCCCGCACCTTGTCGCTCTCGAGCCCCTTGGCGGTGAGCACGATGACCGGCACGTCGTTCCCGCCATCGCGAAGCTCCTTCAAGACGCTGAATCCATCGCGCTCGGGCATCGAAAGGTCCAGCAGGACCACGTCGGGCCGTTCATCGGCGATGGCATCGAGCGCCCGGGCGCCGCTCGTGCATTGGACGACGGCGTAGTTCGGGCGGGCATGCATGATCCCGATCCCGACCAACGCTGCGACGTCCGGTTCGTCGTCAACGACGAGGACCTTCACGCCGACGGCTTTCCGAGGGCGTTCTCGGCTCCTTCGACCGGCAACGCGACGACGAACGAGCTACCCGCGCGTTTTCCGTCCTCCACCCAGATGCGGCCACCGTGCAGCTCAACGAGCGTCTTGGCGATGGCGAGGCCGAGGCCCGTCCCCGCCGGCCCATCCCTGTTCGCGGATAGCCGATAGAACTTGTCGAACACGCGCTCTCGTTCACCTGGAGGTATTCCGGGCCCTTCGTCGTCGACGCGGAAGAGGAGCTCATTCGCCACGCGCGCGGCGGAGAGCGCGACGGAGCTGCCCGGCGGGGAGTATCGCAGGGCGTTCGCAACGAGATTGCCGAGGATCTGCTGCATGCGACGACGATCGACGAGCGCCTGCGGAACGCCCTCGGGACAGGAGATGGTGAGGCGCTGACTTCCCTGCGAAGCGATGAGCTCGTACGCACCTACCACATCGGCAAGCAGCTCTTGGCACGGAACGAACTCGCGGGTCAGGGAGATTCGAGCCTCCTGCAGCTGCGCGAGATCCAATAGGTCCTCGACGTCACGCGCGAGCCGTTCGGCGTGACGGCGCGAGATATGTATCAGCCGATCGCTGCGGTCCTTTCCGAGCTCGCCTCGAGCGAGCAGCTCCAGCGAGCCGCTGATCACGGTTATCGGGGTTCGCAGCTCGTGGCTCACCGCAGTGAGGAACTCGTCCTTCAACCGATCCAAGGTCCGCAGCGCCTCGGTGTCGCTCGCCTCCGAAAACAGCCGTCGGTTCTCGAGCACCTGGGCGATGAGCCCGGCGATGTTCTCCGCGAGCCGTTGGTCGTTCGGACCGAAGGGCGGCGGTAGCATCCTCGACAGGCTGAGGACAGCCACTGGTTTGCCCCCTACGCTCATCGGCACGATGATCGCGGAGCGTGCTGGCTCGCTCGGCTCGCTCGGAACATGGCGCGGGTCGCCGAGCACGTCTGGGATGAGAAGTGGTCGGCCTTGGCGTAAGGCCGCCCCGACGAGGCCTTCACCCAGGCTCATGCGCGGCGGCTCCGGGTGCGGCCCCACCGCGTCGTGTATCCGATACAGGACGCGGTACTCGCCGAGCTCTTCGTCGGCGGCGAAAACCGTGGCGCGGTCGAACTTGAACGCGCTTTGGCCCGCCCTCAACGCGGCGGGCACCACTTCTTCGGTGAAGGGGAGTGTTGCCACGGTCCGCATGACGCGCGCCAGTGCCGAGTCCTCAGCGACACGACGACGGAGCGCGCGGATGAGACCCTCGCGCTCTGCCCGCACGCGGCCGACATCTCCGAGATAGCGGTCCACCAGGCTCCCGGTAAGGATGTAGATCGAAAGCGTGAAGGCGACTCGGGACAGTTCGAAGGTGAAGCCGAAGACGCGGTCGCGGAGCACCACGATAGCGAGGTAAACGAGCGACAGGAGAAGCGTGGACCCGGCGGCGCCACGGGTGCCGAAGCGGAATGTCGTTCCGGTGATCGCGAGTGGCGCTACCAGATACGCCATCCAAGACGGGTCGCTCGAGAAGAGGAGTTGTGCGATGCAGAGCGCGGCTATGTCGGCGGCGAAGGCGACGTGGGCAACGGAACGGTGGCGGTCGAGGTCGCGGGCCTCCTCGGATGCCCGGAGGGCGACGGTGTTGTAGAGCAGGACTACGACACCAAGTGTCACAACGGCCGCGGTCGAGAGATTTGGGAAGAAGGGGCCGAGCAAAAGCTCGGTGACCGCGGCCCCCGAGCGCACCCAGCCGATCGCTCGTTCGACGCGCCGCGCCTCGCGGAGCAGAGGGTCGGTCGCCCGCGGCGCCGGGCTGGCAGCATTGGTGTCGGTGGGCAAGTCCGAGTTCGTCCTCTCTCGGCTGAACTCCGATCGCATCACGGAGCGGCGGGGGCGCCGAGTGAGGCGGACCCGCCGTCTCCGGGGACGTTGCTAGACGGCCCTACGTCCGCTCAGCAGCTGGAACACCAGAACGACGAGTGCGATCACCAGCAGGATGTGGATCAAGCTTCCCACCGCCGGCAGCGCGACCACACCCAAGAGCCACAGGATCAGCAATACGACGACGATCGTCCAAAGCATCGAGAACACCTCCTTGCCAGCCGAATGCGCCGCAATCGCCGTGCCAGTGGCGCCCTGGCGCGCGCTCGTCGGCGCGTTCGAACGCGGATCAGGCGGGCGGCTAAGCCTTCTGCAATTGCCCTCTACAGAATCCGCCGGCGTTGGCCGCTGAGTGGACGTTGAAGTACCAGCCGGCCGGATTCGTGATGATGCTGTCTGCCATCGCCGCGTCGACCGTGAGGTCCGCCTTCGTGAACGTCGCGCCGCCGCCGCTCAAAGCGGGGGCGTTGTCCTTGGTGATCCCCGAGTTGATCTTGACCGGCCCGTTCGTCTTCGAGTCACCTTCGTGGATGTGCGACGCGGCGACCTGCGTGGTCGCGGCAAAGCCCTTGATGCTGAAGTCGTACTTGAGGGTCGCCGCGGTGATCTTGCCTCCGCTGTCGCGGGTCAGGGCAAAGGTCCCGGTGAAAGTGCCCGTCCCGGTGGCTTCCGCGTTGGTGATCGGCGGGATCTCGTTGGCCGGGACGCAGTCCGCCTTGACCGTGACGCTCGCCGGCGGTGTCGGCGCGGCCGTGGTCTTCGCGGCGGTCGGGCTGGCGGTCGTCTGCGCCGTGCTCCCGCACGCGGCCGCGGCCAGCGCGATGACGAGCAGAATTCCGAGACCTCGCAACATCATTCCTCCTGGCGCGATCGCCGGACAGGATACCCGCCATGCGTGCGGACGCGTCAGGCCGTGGGCGTGTCGATCCCGAGCGCCATGTGCGGAGTCTGCTTCGGCTCCTCTTCGCGCGGAGACGGCTGAGGAGCCGGCTGGTCGGACGGAAGGCCGATCTCGGCCCCTCTCTCGCTCGGCGGGTGCTCGCCGGGACGCGGCGGGAGGCCTCCTGGTGATTCCATGTCTTCGGTGCCCCGCATTGCCCGTGCCAACGCCCCCCGAGACGGGCGAGGCGAGCGGGACAGGCTGGACCAGCGAGTCGGCACCCTGACGTACCTGCGATCGAGGCGACGGTGGGTCAGGAGACGTGGGTGAAGGTAATGGGCGGGAGCGTGGCCCCGCGCACGCCAGGCGCGAGCGTCAGCCGCGGAGTTGCCGTCGGGGAGGGGCGGCCGGGGACGGACGGGTCCGCGGTGGCCGGCGTGGCCGTGGCGGGTCGAGCGACGGGCGGCTGGAGCGGAGCCGCGGCGTTCTTCACGTGGGCGGCGGTGTAGGAGATCGCACCCACGAAAACGAGCAGCGTCGACAGCGCCGCGGCCAAACGAAGCGCCCAGGATGACACGGGTACTCCTTGAGCGATGTGCTCGCGCCGGTGATGTCCGCTTCTGATCTGTGTACACCAACGACCTTCGCGGTGTCCCGTCCGGAAGGCGCTGGAGCGGTAAAGAACCTGTGAGATCATCGCGAGCGCATGCTCCCCGCGCCCGCACACCGCGAGCGGGCGATCGCGGACCGCCCATCCGTCGCCGAGCGGGCAGTGAAAGACGTCGCGGGCGACGCCTCCCGCCGCGACCAGCTCGCGATCGTGGCCGCGGCCGAGGGCGCTCTGGCCGCGGTGGCGATCCATGACTGGCTTTGGCAAGGCTCCACGGCCGAGATCGAGGGGACGCCTCCCCGATAACGCTCTCAACTCGCCATGCGAAGAGCTGCCGAGCCGGCCCGTAAGCCGGGTCCTGTTTCGACGGTCATCCATCTCGGGATCGGAGGTCACCCTCCGCCTCCAGCGGCCAACCCGGGGACGGCGCGGGCCGCGTCATGGTCCCCCTATTCGGCCTTTCTCCGGGTAGAGCTTGCCGCGTTTCACCCACCTCACGGTGGTTCGTCACTGTGGCGCTGGTCCTCGCCTCACGGCGGACGGGAATTACCCGCTACCCTGCCCTGCGGAGCCCGGACTTTCCTCGGCGGAGCTTCCGCCGCGACCGTCCGGCCGGCTCGGCGCGAATGATTGTATGGGTGCGGCGCGCCGCATCACCTTATCCACCAGTTCGGCGGCCCGAAGGACAGCCGTACCCAGTGGCGCTCCGCGCTCCTCCGCATACAGGCGCGGAAGCCCGACACCGAGGCGGGCCTCGCCGCGGCTCGCGAGATCGGCCGCAAGGCGGACCACGTCGAGGAGCGCGCATCCAGTGAACGCGCTGCCCCACTCTTGGATGACCGCCCCGCGCTCGGCCCGCACCACGCTGCCGCACGTGAGGTCGCCATGGGTCAAAGCCTCGGGCCATTTGGCGAGCCAACGCGCCGCCTTCCGCGCCTCGGCGAGCAGCGCTCCATGCGCGATACCGGGTGCGGCTAGCTCCACCAGCTCGGCCGGCGAGCGGTGGGGCACGCCCAACGCCGCGAGCGCAGGACCGTCGCGCTCGACGGCGCGCTCGATCGCGATCTTGGCGCGCACGATGTCGCGCGGATCGAAGTCGCACGCGCTCGGCGCCCCGCCGAGGTCCTCAAGGAGCAGCCAGTGCCTGGCTTCGGGCCGGGGACGCGGGATCCCGCGCGCGAACACAAGGGGCACAAGCGGGCTCTTTCGGGTGAGGAACGGCAGGAGCTGCACCTCCAACGCAGTGTCAGAGCTGAGGCGCTTGAGAAGGAGCGAGCGCGGCCGTCCCTGCTGCGTGAAATGCACGCGCTCGATCTCGCGCGCGCCGTCGCGAGCTAGGGTCTCGCTCCGGATTGTCTGCACCGGCTCTCCCAGCGCACGCGATACGAGCGCGGCGAGGGCGTCGTCTCCGCCGACCGTCATGCGCCGAGCGTCGGCACTTCGTCGATCGCACGATTCGCCAAGGCGTCGGCGAGGCCGTTCTGTTCTCGCGGCACGTGCCGGATGCTGCGGGAAGGGATGGACGCGAGCAGCTCCCCCGCTCGCAGCGCGAGCGGTCGAAGCCCGGGGTGCTTGACGCGCCAGGCGCCGTTCATCTGCTGCACCACGAGCATCGAGTCCATGCGCACCTCGAGCTCGGCGATGCCCCGCCGCCGTGCCTCCTCGAGACCGATGATCAAGGCCGTGTACTCCGCGACATTGTTCGTCGCCCTCCCGAGGAAGCGGGTGACCTCCGCGACCACTCGGCCCTGCTCGTCGAGCAGGACCGCGCCCGCACCCGCAGGACCCGGGTTACCACGGGCGGCGCCGTCGGCGAACAGCACCGCCTTCAAGGGCCGAAGAACTCGAAACCGAAGAACTCGGCGGCGCGCGCGAGATCGACGTTGCCGCCGCTGACGATCGCGACGACGCGTTCGCCCGGCCGCGGGACGACGCGGCCGGCGAGAAGCGCACCGACGGCGGCAGCCCCGCCGGGCTCGACGAAGAGACGCGCGCGCGCCGCGAGGAACCGCACTCCCTCGATGATGTCGGGGTCGTCGATCGTGACGACGTCGGCGACATGATCTCTGACGATGCCCAGCGTGCGTTCTCCGGCGAAGGGCGCTGCCAGGGCATCGGCGACCGTGCGGATCGCGGGCAGCGGCACGGGATGGCCGGCGTCGAGCGCCAGGCGCATGCCAGCAGCGCCGGCCGGCTCGACGCCGATGACGCGCGCCTGCGGACGCAGCTCGGATATGGCAAGAGCGATACCGGCGATCAAACCACCGCCCCCGACGGGTACGACGAACAGATCGGCCTCCGGCAGGTCGTCGAGGACCTCGAGCGCCAAGGTGCCGTGCCCCGCGATCATCGCGTCATCGTCGAAGGGGTGGAGAAAATACATGTGCGCGGAATCCTGGAGCTGGCGGACGATGGGCATGAGCTCGGTCGTGTCCCGTCCGAATCGTATCTGGCCTCCGTAGCTCCGTGTCGCGTCTACCTTCGTGCGCGGCGCGGTGTCGGGCATGGCAACGGTGACCGCAGCACCGACAGCGCGCCCCGCGAACGCGATCGCCTGCGCTGCGTTCCCTGCACTCATGGTCACGATCCCGTTGGCGCGCTGCTCGCGTGAGAGCAGAGCGATAGCGTTGACGGCCCCACGGACCTTGAACGAGCCGGTGCGCTGGAGGCTTTCGGCCTTGAGATAAGCGGTCGCTCCGACCCGCTCGCTCAGCGCCCGACTCGAGAGCAGGGGGGTCCGGTGCACGTGGCCGCGTATGACCTCGCGGGCACGCTTCACGTCCGCCAGCGAAGGCACCGGACGGGCCGCATTCGTGCTCACGCAATGTCCCGGCGGGCGAAGATCTCGATCGCGAGCGCAGTGAACCCGACGGCCACCCCCGCATACACGAGCGGTGCGTCCCACCCGACTTGTTCGCGGATGACGAGTTCGACGGGCTTCCAGTAGGTGTAGAAGGAAAGGCGACTCGGCCCCTCGAGCCACGGGACCGCGGATGCGGCGAGATTGAGAACGAACATGAAGGCGAGCACCACGGCCACGGCCGCGGTCCCGGCTCCTGTCGAGAGCCGCCACGCCGAGACGGCGAGACCGATGCTCCCGAACGCAAGCGCCGCGAGCCCGAACAGTGCGGCCGCGCTGGCGAGGCCGTTCCACGGCACGGTGAATCCCCCGACCGCGCCGATCGCCAGCGCCATGGCGGCCACGGTCGACGTGGCCAGCGCTGCGGTCATCCCGAGGTAGAAGATGAACCGCGTGAACACATACGCGCGGCGGGACAGCGGGCGCGCGAGAAGCGTGTCGATCGTCCCCCGGTCCACCTCGCGGGCGATCAGTCCGGGCGCGACGAACATCGCGAAGATCGCGGCGACGATGAGCCCGGTACTGAAGACATTCACCGTGAGGTAGTAGAGCGCCGCGAGACGCCGGTCCCCGCCGGGCACGTTGAATCGCTCGATGCCGAAGGCCTGGAGGATGCTCGAGGGCAGCGAGTTGAGGAACTGCGTCATGTCGAGCGTCTGGCTGATGATGATCACGGACCACCCGACCACGAAGACGTAGACGCCCCAGCCGAGGGGCCATGCGAGAGCGGGCACGCGCCATAGCCGGGCTGTGCCGCGTAACAGCTCAAGGCTGAACAGTGATGGCCTCGTCCTGCCCGTAGAGCCGGAGGAATGTCTCCTCCAGCGTCACCTCGTGCTCGCGTAGGTCGACCGCCCCCGCCGCCGCCACTTCTTTCAGGAAGGCGCTGATGTCGCCGGCGACTCGGCGCTCTTCCGCGTGGCCATCCGCGTACGTGACCACGTACCGCCGTTCGCGGAGGCCGCGGATGCCCGCGACCTGGGTGACCTGCACGAGCCTTCCGTCGCGCAACATCGCCACCCGGTCACACAGCGCCTGGACCTCGGTCAGATCGTGCGATGAGAAGAAGACCGTCGCCCCGCGGATCCGCTCCTCGCGGAGGACCTGGTGCATCTCCTGTTGAAGGATCGGATCGAGCCCGCTTGTGGGCTCGTCGAGGACAAGTACGTCAGGGCGGTGCTGAAGCGCGGCGACGAGAGCGACCTTCTGCCGGTTGCCCTTGGACAGGCCCTTCACGCGCCTGCCGATCTCGAGCTCGAATCGATCCGCGTATCGGCGCGCCACCGCGAGGTCGTACCCGCGGCTGAACGATCCGAGGAACCGTAGATAGTCGACCACCCGCAGGGTGGGATACAGGGCGACGTCGCCGGAAAGAAACCCGAGGCGCTGGCGCACCGCCAGCGAGTCGCCGACCACGTCGTGTCCCAGCAGGGTGGCGCTCCCGCGCGTCGGCCGGATGAGGCCGAGTAGGAGCCGGATCGTGGTCGTCTTGCCGGCGCCGTTGGGACCGAGGAAGCCGAAGATCTCCCCCGGCGCGATGTCCAGGGTCAGTCCATCGATCCCTCGCCGGGCCCCGTAGTAGCGGGTGAAGTCACGAAAGCTGATCGCCGCCTCGGTCGGGTGCGGGGGCAACGCCGTCTCCATGCAGGGCGAGAATAGTTGTCACCGCGACCCGGGGGATCGCATTGGGCGCGCCGATCGCCCCGGTCACTGACGCGTCGTCGGCCTGCTGCGAGAATGCATTCTCGCACGAGCGCTCCCAGGGCCCGTAGCTCAGTGGTCCAGAGCGGCGGACTCATAATCCGCTGGTCCCAGGTTCGAATCCTGGCGGGCCCACTCGGAAAGGCCAATGTTTGTGGCCTGTTCCGAGGCACCGCCGAGGCGCCGCAGTCGTTTTTGGCAGCGTTGACAGCAACCGTGACAGCAACGCGGCTCACGAGCGCCCCGGCGCGAGCAGTCCGTCCATCGTCGCGGCGGCCTCGCGCTGCATCGTCGGCGTGACGTGTGAGTAGAGGTCCAGGGTGATCGCGATGGTCGCGTGGCCGAGCTGCTCGGCAACGATCTTGGGATGCACGCCGCGCCCGAGCAGCAGCGTCGCGGCGCTGTGTCGCAAATCATGGAAGCGCACGCGCGGGAGACCGGCGCGCGCGAGGAGCGGGAGGAATGAGCGGTGGACGAGGTTCGCTGCCTCGAACGGCCGCCCGATCTCGTTCGCGAAGACGAGATCCAGGTCCTCCCACGCCGCCCCGAGCCGCAGGCGCTCCTCGGCCTGGGCGATGCGGTGCCGGCGCAGCGCGGCGAGCGCCGTCCGTGTCAGCACGACCTGGCGGCGCGAGTGCGCCGTCTTCGGCTCTGAGAGCGTCAGGCCGGCTCTGGTGCGCTGGAGCGTGTGGCGCACGCGCACCGCGCCCGCATCGAAGTCCACGTCCCGCCAGCGCAGCCCGAGGAGCTCGCCCTCGCGCATGCCGCTCGTCAGCGCGAGGACGTACAAGGCGCCGACGCGATCGGCAGTGGCCGCGTCCAGTAGGGCTCGCGACTCCTCCGGCGAGAGTGTCCGCATCTCGTGACGCACGAGTCGAGGGCGGTCAACCAGGGTCGCAACGTTGCGGCCCACCGCGCCCCAGCGCTCGGCCTGGCGCAGCGCGCGGTGCAGGACGGCATGGACGTGTAGCACCGTCGCCGGCGCGCTCCCGGCCGCGACGAGCGCGCTGTAGAGCTTCTGGAGGTCCTCGGGGCGCAGCCGCGCGAGCGGGATCCGACCGATGGCGGGCGCCGCGTGGACGCGCACGATCTGCTCGTATCGCGCCCACGTCCGCGGGCGCAGCGTCGGACGCACGGACTCGAGCCATTCGCCGAGGTATGCGCCCGTCGTGCGGCGCTCGGATGGCGACGGCAGCCCGAGCTGCCGCGAGCGCAGCGCTGCCGTGAGCTGCTCCTGCACCTGGCGGCGCGTCGCCCCGTAGAAGGCCCGGCGCCGCTCCCGGCCTTTCACCCACCCGAGATGGATCACCCCCGCCCAGCGCCCGTCCTGTCGCTGATAGATCGTGCCTTCGCCGTTACCGCGCTTTGCCATTTCGTGCCTCCGCCTCTCTTCGCCTTCTATCCGCCATCGCGTCACGCATCGGGATTCCCTGATCACGGCAGCGCTCGCAATACCGCCGCTTCCCCTCCACTGGCCTGCGGTTCGGGATGTAAACGGTGGAGCAAGCCGAGCAGGTCGCGAATCCACTTGTCCGGGCGATGGCGAGTACGAGCTGTAACCCGATCGCACCCCACAGTCGCCGCCGGCGCCGATCTCCACGGCTGGCGTCTCGACATCCCATACGAATTGCGACCTCACGCCCCCGAGTTCGAGCCAGTCGTTTAAGACTCGGCCGAGATGCCACCGCTCGAATCCGACTCGACCGCCGTACTGCCGTTCGAACGCGGCGCCTGGCTTCCACCACGTCTCGTCCGTCGCGGCCGCGTGCACTTGTTCCGGGCCAAGGACCAAGGACCAATCGTTTTCGTCGCCACGGGTGCCGAGATGCAGCCGGGCACCGAGGTTCAGGAGCGCGCGGGCCTTGCGGCTCGACCGCGCCCACGCGTTGAGTGGCTCCCATGCCTGATAACCGCGTTTCCTCGCGATCTTCAGATGCGACCGCGATGTCCCGTAGCCAAGCGGCATGCACCCTCGACGACCCCGGTAGAGGACCGGCCGGTCCCCGGCCACACCCACATAGCCGGGCACTGACCTGTTGTGGGTTGTCGGCAGCCCGTGCCGACAAATCGCGAGGACGCCCCAGTGCCGCGCGTATCTGACGATCGCCTTCGGCGTCGCATCGGCACACAGCCGCGGACGTGCGCGGAGACAGACCTCAGTGTTTACGGCCTCCGCGCACATGGGCGCACGTCGGCGGACGTGCAGGGTCGGACTCAGACTCCGTTATGCCTCGGCTCGCTAGGTATACGGGGTCGCGGAATTAGCCATAGCGGGAGAGCGGGAGAGCAGCGTGAAGGCGAGCCGCTCGACCTATTAGGAGAGTTGGCCGAGGATCCCGCTGATTCCTCCGCCGGGCACCTGCTCCACCGCCCACTCGGCGACCTTGCCGTTGCGCACGGTGATCGCGATCCGCTCGACCGGGTTGCGGAAGCGCCGTCCGGTCGGCGGGAGCGTCGGGCCGCCGGGCACCTGGAACGGACCCGAATGGGTGCCGCTCACCTCGACCGTGGCGTAGACCATCGCGTTCGCCTCCCGGTGGTTGGACATGTTGTGGTTGAAGTCCGGCATCGCCGTGCGGATGGCGGTCCACATCCCGACCGCGTGATCGCGGTCAAGCGGCACCGGAGCCACGCCCACGAACTTGAAGTCGTCCACCAAGTAGTCCGCGATCTTCGTCACGTCGCCGCCGCTGATCTCCTTGTCGAGTGCCTTGACGGTGTCAAGCGCGCCCATCCTGTCTTCTCCCCGTCGTCCGTGCTCCCGGCGCTGTGCGCTTCGACGCATGCGCATCGTAGCCCCGAGGGAGCTGCATCCACTGGAAGTGGTCCCGGGCCAGCATCAGGTGAGGTCGCGGCGACGCTCCCCTGCGTTGGCGGCGTCGCGGCGTTGGCGGCGTCGCGCTGCGGCGCGCCGCCGTAGCGCGCGCCAGGCACCGGCCGCAAGGAGAGTTGACGGTTTCGCCGACTACTGTCGGCGACCGCGGCGCAAACGAGTACGCGTGGGCCACGACGGGGTGGGGGGAGTGGGTCCAACGTTTCGCGGATATCGGCGAAAGAGCACGCTCTGGGCTCGCACACACCCCCGCGAAAGTCCCGAAATGGCACCGGCCGAACCGACGCGACGCCGGCCGGGCACCGCAGCAGCGCGGAACCGAAGGCCCACGCTCATGAGGCGATCGCCGAAGTCCTACCTGCGGCCGCTCACCGCCCGCGAGTGCGCGACCCTTGAGCATCTCGCGCAAGGCATGACGCAGAAGATGATCGCGTTCGAGTTCGGGATCTCGATCAACACGGTCGGTAACCTCGCGGCGAACGCGTACAAGAAGCTCGGCGTACACGGCGCGGCGGCGATGGCCGGCAGCAGCTCGTCAGGGAAGCGCCCATCGAGCGAGTCGCATGGGATGAACCCTGCATCGCGGTAGTCCTTGCGGAGCTTGCGCGGTCGCGGGCGGAAGGCGAGGGCCGCGGAGCCTCGGATCGTCGTCGGGTCATGTACCGGCACGGTGTCTCCCTCCCCTTGTCGCGCTCGTCTCCGGCCTACGGTTTTGACAGCAACGCTGACAGCAACGCCGCCGCGCATCGGTGTACGGCTGCGGACGCGTGCGGAGAGATTACTCAACGAATACGGCACCTGCGCACGTGGTCGGACGACTGTGGACGTGCTGGGTCGCACTCATAATCCGCTGGTCCCAGGTTCGAATCCTGGCGGGCCGACTCGAAGGAGGCCAATGAACACGGCCTCTTCAGTCCGGCGCCGGGTCAGCGGCTACCGCGGCTGATCGGATGACCGCAAACGTTGAACGCGGCCGGTTGACGAGCGTACCGGCGCAGTCGGCCCATCGTCGCGGCGGCCTCGTGCCGCATCGTTGGCGTGACGTGCGGGTAGATGTCGAGGATGATCGCGATGGTCGCGTGGCCGGGCTGCTCGGACACGATATTGGGATGCCGCGGGCAGCGCGACGCCCCGCCCGCGGCTCTCACACCGGAGCGCGCTGTGATCACCGTCGACGGCCTGGGCGGCTGTCCGCGTCACCATCGCAGCCTGCACATGCACCGCCAGCCAGGGCGGAAGCTCTGTTGGATCGGTTTCGGGCCTAGCTAGAATCCGCGATGATGCCGATGAGGCAACCGAGTGCGTTTCTTCCACTCGCCATGTCGCTCGCGGGCCTGGCGTTGGTGCTCGGTCACGTTGCGATGTTCGGCGGAGGCCGCGAAGCCGATGAGGGGACTGCGGCCCGTCTGTGGTGGCTACTCATGGCTGCACAGGTGCCGGCCGTGGCGCTCTTTGCAAGCCTATGGCTGCCACGGGCTCCAAGGCGGGCGGTGCTCATATTGGCATTGCAGGCTGTCGCCGTGCTGGCAAATTTTGCCGCTGTCCACTTCTTCGACCTCTAACGAGCCTTCGCCTCAGACCTTCGAGCAGCTCCGGGCAGGTGAAATGGGGCGACGCGGGAACATCGCGAGCTGAGCGACTTGGGGCCGTCCTGGCGCTCGGTTCCATGGTCCGTTTGCGTCGTAGTCGCACGTCGCGCGTCACCGCATTCCCGGCGGACCCGAGGCGACCAGGTATCCGCGAGCCTCTTGGCCGGTCAAAGGCCCGCCTTCGGGTTTCCCGGCCGACGGGGAGAGCAACGTGGACGGGAACATGCATCACCTGCGACGAGGCAAAGAGCCGCGCTGCGCTGCGGACTCGTCAAGGAGACGTTCGTGAATACTCCACCCTCACCGACCACTCTTCGCACGGAGCCGCTCACGGAGGACGAGCGCGAGGTTCTCTCCGACCTCTTCACACTGGCCCAGCGCCACGACCTCTTGGTGGAAAAGGCGTGGCGAGCGCTCAGTGACGCGCTGATCAACGTGCGCGGCCGAACCGCGAATCCACTCCAGATCGAGATCAAGCTGCGCGACTGGGAAGGCAAGCTCACTGAGTTACATGCGACGATCGCCCGCGCGGCGCTCGAACACGGCGCTCTCTACGGCCCGTTCGATCCCGGCCATCGCGGCGCGCTCATCGAACTGCAGGGCGACGAGCTCGAAACCACGATCAAGCCGATCTTCGACGAGTCGGGCATCGGCGATCGTTTCTTCCGCGGTCGCGAGGTCGTCGCGGCCGCCGAAGCGGAGGACCGTCGGGGGGTGTGAGACCAGGCACAAGGAGGCGAGCGGACCTCCGCTAGGCGGTCAGCGGCCCGACTCCACGAAGCGATCGGCGATGCCGGCCTCCTCGAAGATCGGGCGCAGCAGCCCGGCGAGCTCCCCGCCCTGGAGACCGAGGATGTCGCCGTCGAAGAGACCAAGGAGCGGGGCACGTTCGAGGACGGCCCGGGCGATGGTCGCGTAGAGCGCACTGGCCGTGGACTCCCACGCGTAGAGCTGCTCCTCGATCTCCAGCGACTCCACCGTTGCCGTCGTGCCGGGGACTCTTATGAGGGCGTCACTGATGACCCGCCACGCTCTTTGGCATTCGCGGTCATGGTGTGCGGCGATGGTGAAAATGTCGTCGACGGCAGCTCGCTCGTGTTCGGTCAGCGGAGCCGGACGCATCACGCGGATATCACCCACCTGCGGACTCCTTCGCTGGTCGCCAGCGCTCAGGGCGTCGGCGGCCTCGCTCGTGCGAGCGCGAGCGTGCAGTCCGCGCGCCACCACGGGACAACGGCCCGGGTTTCGCTGGACCTATCCCCGAAGTGACCGCAGGTCATGCAGTTCGCTTGCTAGGCGCGTATACGTTCTAAAGACAGACGGCGTGAAGGAGATGGGATGTTCGGCGATCTCATCGAGTTCGTTTGCGTCAGCGTCGACCATCTCCCTCCGCGTGTCCCGACCGGTCGCGAGGTCACGACCTTCGATCGCTGCTGGGCCTACTGCGGGGGTGGGGCGGACGGCGGCCATGAGTGGCAGCGCGTCGAGGCGGCTGAGCTCGCGACCACCGCGCTATCTCAGTCTGATGGTCGCGCGGCCGACGGCGGATGAGGGCTCGCCGTTGAAGAGCCGACCGCGGATCCAGGACTTTCACGACGTCATGCAGGAGCTCGCCGACGCGGGGTGGAGCGAATGGAACAATGACATTGACAGGAACATGGCAGAGACCACTGCGTGCCCGGTCGACGAGCGGCCGCGGACGTATCAGGGATTCAGCCGAGAGGACGAACGAGGCTACTTCCACCGCCGCGGTTTCGCGGTCTGCCCCGAGGGGCATGCCGAGGAGTTCTAGGAGAAGATCGGCGTTAGGGACTCGAGCATCACGCCCGGTGCACCGATCAGTGCGCCGGGCGGCGACGGGAACAAAGGCCGGACCAGCGCCTAGCCACGCAGCTAGTCGCGCCGGCAGTGCCACGCTTCGAGCGTTAGCGCGAGGACGAAAACGACCGCGCCAGCCGCCGCCGCGGACGTTCTGCCCGCCTGGAGCTGGACCGCCGCGACCGAAGCGATGACCGCTGCGAGCACCGAGTTCTAGACGCCGATGACGGCCGAGGTCGCAGCAAGGCCGTGGACGATCGGGTTGATCCGGGGCCCGACGCCCATCGTGATCCCGATATCACGCACGTCGTCGTGGGCGCTCATGACGAAGTACGACTCCAGGTCTGGCGCGAGCTCCAGGTACGCGCCGTGGCCGGTTCATTCCCCCACGCACATAGCGTCGTTGTAAGAAATTGGACGCGCCAAGCCGCACCGCCGTCATGACGCCGACGAACAGGCGACCGGAAGAATGACCAGGGCGAAGAGAACGAAACCTTCGCCGAACGCCGAGGCCTGCGCGACGAGGGCCAGCGCGACGATCGCTCCGACAACGTCGACAGGAACATCCCCGCGCGGCTGAACGACTCGTTCCACGCCAGGGAGCGCGAGGCGAGCAGGCTGCAGTGTGCTCGGTCGACAGGATCTGCAGGCGCATCGCCGCGGAAGGGACCTCCGGATGCGGCGTGGGCACGGAGCCCTGGACCCGGCGCCGATGCCGGCGCCGATGCCCGTGCGGGGATGACGCCGTCGAAGGACATTCGGGCACACAGCAGCGGACGATCGATGCAGTGAGGTGTGCCGCTTTCCGCCGGAGGGAACGAAACACGAGCACTTTGCGACCCGATGGCATGATGGTGGCGTCGCAGTGGAGGGTATCCGCGGAGCCGTCGCGCTCGCCGGCGTCCTATGCCTCGTGGCCGCGGAGTGCAGCGCGGCCGGGCCACCGGCGCCCTCCGCCTCGTCGGCCGGGGCGGTCCAAGGGGCGGAATGTGGGTCGGCGCCGCCCTTCGTCTCGGATTCGTTCAGCGGCCAGAGCGGCCTCGCCCTGGGCGCGCACACTGGCGAGCGTGGCGCGACGTGGTCGGACTGGCCCGCCGCCTCCGGCCGGGCGCAGCTCACCAGGCAGATGCGCGTCCGGGCCTCCACGGCCGGCCCCCACGCGGTGCTGACGGCGAGCGGCGCGCCTCCCGGTCCGGATTACGAGGTGTCCGCAGACTTCCACGTAGTCTCGCTGGGCGAGACGACCCTGATCGGGCTGCTCGCGCGCCGTGACGACGCGGACTCCGAGTACATGGGCTGGTACAACAGCGCCTCCGGGACCTGGGGGATCGCGCGGCGGCTGGGCGGCACGGGCATCACGATCGGCAGCACGTACTCCCAGACGCTCAACGTGGGCGGCACGTACCGCGCCGCCCTTCGCGTCCGCGGGAGCCGCATCTCGCTCCTCGTCGACGGCCTCGAGCGGGTCAGCGGGATCGACACGAGCGTCGGGGCACCCGGCAGGGCCGGAATCCGCATCGCGCAGGCGGGGAGGGCGGCCGACGATGCCGGCATCCAGCTGGGAAACTTCCGCGCCGCCGGCTGCTCGTCCTGAGCGAGCGCCGATCGTTGGAGTTCCCAAAGAACCCAGGCAGTTGAACATGCGCAAAACTGATGGAGGTCCGGGAGGGCGGATCGGGCGTCCGCGGGGGACGCCGCTCGCCCGTGCGCGGCGATATGCTATCGGCGGTTCGTCACTGGCGCGGCTGCTTCCACGCGACGGACGCGCCAGTGCTGCGCGCCACGCGCGAGGAAGGAAAGGCGATTGGGTAAGGTCATCGCCATCGCGAACCAAAAGGGCGGTGTCGGCAAGACGACCTGCGC
>JBBQVQ010000011.1:0-60893 GCA_038211425.1 Candidatus Limnocylindria bacterium
TCGCGTACGTGAATTCGCTCCCAGGATTGCATCACGCGTACGAATTCACCGGCGCTGACGCACTCGCGCGCTTCCATCGGCAGCGCGGCCGTGAGGTCTACTTCGTGACGGGCACGGATGAGAACGCGACGAAGAACGAGAAGGCCGCCGCCGAGGCTGGAGAGGATACGCGGACGTTCGTGGACCGCCATGCGGCCGCGTTCAAGCGGCTGTGCGACGAGTGGTCCATCTCGTACGACCGGTTCATGCGGACGACCGATGCTGACCACGTCGCGGCGGTACAGGAGTTCGTCCGCCGTTGGATCACGAACGGCGATGTGTATCTCGCCACGTACGAAGGGCTCTACTGCACGCGCTGCGAGGCGTTCTACGAGGAGTCCGACCTGGTCGACGGACGTTGCGAGTTCCACCCGATGAATGCCGACGCGATCCAGCGCGTTGAGGAGGAGAACTTCTTCTTCAGGTTGAGCCGGTACGAGGCCAGGCTGCGCGAGCTCTACGCCGGGGATCCCGACTTCTGCCTACCGGAGATCCGCCGTAACGAGGTGCTGGGCTGGCTCGACCGCGGCCTTCGCGATGTCAGCGTATCGCGGCGCAACCTCAAATGGGGGATCCCGTTCCCCGACCATCCGGAGCACACGGTCTACGTGTGGTTCGACGCGCTCATCAACTACGTCACCGCTGCCGGATTCGGTACGGACGAAGCGATGTTCGCGCGATGGTGGCCCTGCGACGTCCACGTCATCGGCAAGGACATCAGCCGTTTCCACTGCCTGTACTGGCCGGCGATGCTCATGGCGGCCGGCGTCGAGGTGCCCAAGCGGGTCTTCGTGCACGGTTTTCTCGAGTACCGCGGCCAGCGTCTGTCGAAATCGAGCGGGAACATGATCGACCCGATCGCCTCGTCTGAGCAGTGGGGGGTGGACGCCACGCGCTACCTGCTGCTGCGGGAGGCGCCCTTCGAGAAGGACACGCCGATCTCCCCCGAACGTCTCGATGACCGCTTCAACGCGGACCTCGCCAACGGTCTCGGCAACCTCGTGCAGCGGACGCTGAAGATGTGCGAGCTGTATTGCGACTCGCGCATCCCGCAGCCGGCGGACCCCGGCGAGACCGACGCCTTCGTGCGCACGGCCGCGGAGTTCGCGCTCTCCCCGGCGGGACACGACCGGAGCGCGGGGCAGCTGCACTTCGCGGCCGCGCTCGACGTCATCTTCGACATCGTCGCGCAGGTCAACAGGCACTACCAGGCAACACAGCCATGGAAGCTCGCCAGGGACCCGAGCCGCCGCGCGGAGCTCGAGACGGCGCTGTACACCGGGCTGGAAGCGGTGCGCATCGTCGCGTACCTCCTGTGGCCGTACATGCCTGCCATCTCGACGCGGACCGTGGAGCAGCTCGGCGGAGATCCGCCCGATCTGGCCGAGTGGTCGAACGTCGGGCGTTGGGGGGTCCTGCGCCCGGGCGACGGGGTCCGCGCCGGTGCCGCGCTCTTCCCGCGGCTGGAGCCGGCGCCGGCCCGAGCGTGAGCCTGATCGATCACGCGGCTTCGCCCGTGAAGCTCAGGGCTGACGGTCCTCGCTCGTCGCGGGGGACCCGCTCCTCCTGATCGATCACGCGGCTTCGCCCGTGAAGCTCAGGGCTGATGGTCCTCGCTCGTCGCGGGGGACCCGCTCCTCGCTCGTTGAAGCACGCCCGTGATCGATGCGCACGCCCACCTTACCGACGACCGATTCGCGGCCGATCTCGACGCGGTCATCGAGCGGGCGGAGACAGCCGGCCTCTCGCGGATCCTCACCTGTGGTGAGGACGTGCCGTCGAGTGAGCGGGCGATCGAGCTCGCGCGCCGCTACCCCTGCATCCGCGTGGCTGTCGGCATCCACCCGCACCGGGCGACGACGTGCGACGACGCGGCGCTGGCGCGCCTCGCTGACCTCGCCCGCGACGAGGGCGTCGTCGCGATCGGAGAGATCGGGATCGACCTCTCCGGCCGCAGTGCGCCCGAGGCGGCGCAGCGCAGTGCCTTCGCGGCGCAGCTGGCGCTCGCCGCCGAACTCCGTCTTCCCGTGGTGATGCACGTCCGTGACGGCGGTGGCGTCGCCCGGCAGGTCGTCGATGACGGTCCACCCTGCACCGGCCAGCTCCACTGCTACAGCGAGGGCCCGGACGAAGTGCCGCTATGGCTCGCGCGGCGGTTCCTGCTCTCGTTCTCGGGCACGGTGACGTATCCGAACGCCCGAAATGTCGTCGCGGCGGCGCGGGCGGTCCCAGCCGACCGGATCCTGTTCGAGACCGACGCGCCGTACCTCGCGCCACAGTCGCATCGCGGGCGCCGGAACGAGCCGGCTTTTGTCCTCGCGACGCTCGAGCACGTCGCTGCGCTCCGGGGACAGTCTGCCGAGGGGCTGTCCAACGCCGTGATGCGCAATGCGGCCGCGCTGTTCGGGAGCCGCTGGGGCTGAATCTGCTCCTCCTTCACCCATCCTCAAGTGCGCGCCACGAGCGAGGGGAACCGCAACGCCACAGCGGCCGTTATCACCTTCAGACGAACATCCGAAAGAAGGTGACACCAGTGATCCGCCCCCTCCTCGCTCTCGCCACCACGGCCCTCCTCCTCGCCGCGTGCACCGGCCAGCAGGCCGGCTCGCCGACCTCCGCGATCGGTCGGGCCGAGCCCGCGCCCGCGGCCGACGGCAAAGCCGCTGTCGGCGCTCCCGTGAGCCAGAACGGTGGGATCGCCACGTCCGCGCTCCCGCTGCCGCTCGGTCTCGACCCCGAACGCAGCGTGATCCTGACGGCGAACCTCAGCCTGCGCGCCGCGGATCCGTGGGCGATTGCCGACCGTGCTCAGGCCGTCGCGACGGGCCTCGGCGGCGACGTCGTCGGACTCCAGGAGAGCGGTGCCGGCGACGCGCGCTCGGCGACGCTCACCCTTCGCGTGCCTTCCGCTCGCTTCAACGACGCGCTGCGCGGCCTGAAAGCGCTCGACGCGGAGGTCCTCTCGTCGAGCGTCGACGGCAAGGATGTCACGGACCAGTTCGTCGACCTCCAGGCGCGCCTTTCGGCCAAGCAGGCCGAGGAGCAGCGCTACCTCGCCCTCCTCGCCCGCGCCGACAAGATCGAAGACGTCCTAAAGGTCGACCAGGCGCTCGCGTCGGTCCGCACGCAGATCGAGCAGCTCACCGGGCAGATCAACGGGATCAAGAGTCGCACGCAGTTCTCGACCATCACCGTGGGCATCGCGAGCGCGGCCCCGGCTCCCGAGCCGGCCGGTGGCTGGGACCCGGCGCGAACCGCCGCCCGCGCCACCGCGGCGCTCGGGGTCGTCTTCCACGCGATCGCCGACCTGGCCATCTACGGGATCGTCTTCGGCTGGATCCCGCTCCTCCTCGTCGGGCTCGCCTTCGCGCTGACCCGCTTCCGTCGCGTCTCGCTGCCGGCCGCCTAGCGCGCTCCTCCCGCTGCGCGTGGCCGTGCGAGCGGCCGCGCGCAGCGGCGCTTTCGCCATCTCATCGGGCGACCGCCAGCGGCCGCCGAGGGCTCGCGGCGGCCGGCCTCGACGGGAGCGGCGCGGAAAGCTGAACGGCATCCCGCCGCGTCCGTAGACTTCGCCGGTGGTGCGTCCTGGAAGCTGCATCGGACCAGCGGGTGCGAGTCCCGTCCAGGCAAGTGCCGGAACGCCTGGTAGCAGGCCCCCGACGTGGATCGAGAGGTCCGTCGTCGAAGCGGGGTGTCAAGAGCCTCTTCGGAGGGAGCAAGAGCGCGGGCCGCAACATCACGTGAATCCTGCCGCCTCGTCAGAGAAACAATGGGAGAGCCGAGCCGCGCACTTCACGGCGAAGGCCACGTCCGCGACGCGCACGTCCGGGAACGGCGCCGCGGGTCTCCCCGGGGTAGGGGGAACGGCACGCGCTCAAGGTCCGGTGCGGAACAGGAGAGACCCGTCTGCGCAGCCCACGTCGGGGCAGAGCCGCGCGTATAAGCCGAAGGCGAAATCGAGCGGTGCGCAGCGGGAGTCCGAGGGGGTCGTAGTACCGGTGATGGGCGCGCAACAGAACGCGCCCGGAGGGAAGGGCCTCCACTTTGGTCGCGCTCGCGCCGAAGGTGCGGGTCAGGGAATGGTCCGGTCCACCGGACCTAATCACCCCGATGGGCACGGGTCCGTCGACAACGTCCGCCGCCTGCAGCGCAAGCTCTTCGTCGCGGCCAAGCGGCACCCGGGACGCCGCTTCCATGCCCTGTTCGCGCACATCTGGAGGAGCGACGTCCTCCAGGAGGCATGGCGGCGCGTCCGGCGCAACGGCGGTGCCGCGGGCGTCGATGGCGAGACGCTCGCGGTCGCGGAGGAGTACGGCGCCCAGAAGCTTCTCGCGGAGCTTCAGGACGTTCTCCGCTCTGGCAGATACCGACCGTCGCCCGTACTGCGGCGGCACATCCCCAAGGCCAGCGGCGGAACACGACCGCTCGGCATCCCCACGGTCAAGGACCGCGTGGTCCAGATGGCAGCGAAGCTGGTGCTGGAGCCGGTCTTCGAGGCGGACTTCCGGTCCTCCTCGTACGGCTACCGGCCTCGGCGCAAGCCGCTCGATGCGCTCGAGACCATCCGGGAGACGGCGAACGCGGGCGCCGAGCACGTGCTCGACGCGGACATCGCCGACTTCTTCGGCAGCCTCGACCACGAGCTGCTGCTGCATCTGGTCGCCCAGCGGATCAGCGACAGAAGGGTGCTGCGGCTCATCCGCCTCTGGCTCCGTGCGGGAGCGATGGACGAGGGGCAGCACCGCGACACCATCGCGGGCGTCCCCCAGGGCGGGGTGATCTCCCCGCTCCTGGCGAACATCTACCTGCACGTGCTCGACCGCGTCTGGGAAAGTCGCTGCGCGCACCTCGGCCGTCTCGTCCGCTACGCCGACGACCTCGTGGTGCTCTGCCGGAGCGCCGAGGCCTTGGTCGAGTCCGAGCGGCGGGTCGGCATCGTCCTCTCGCACCTCAAGCTGCGGCTGCACCCAGACAAGACGCGGAAGGTCGCGCTCACCGAAGGGCGCCAAGGGTTCGAGTTCCTCGGTCACCACCTCCGCAAGCGCGTCTCGGGCAAGCTCTTGGAGCGCGGCATCTGCCGCCACTACCTCCAGCGCTGGCCATCGCCCCGCAGCATGCGGCGCGTCCGGCAGCGCATTCATGAGCTCACCGACCGACGACGCACCAGCGGGATCAAGGACGAGCGCGTCCTCATCGAGAAGCTCAACCCCGTGCTCCGGGGCTGGGGCGAGTACTTCCGCACGGGCAACGCCGCTCGCAAGTTCCTGAGCATCGACGGGTACGTCTATGACCGCCTGCGTCGCGTGCTGGTGAAGCGCGCGGGTCGGAACCTGCGTGCCGGTCGCGCTGCTCAGTGGACGCGGGAGTGGTTCTGGGGACAGGGCCTGCACCGCTTGCGCGGGACGGTCCGCTACCCGAAGCCGTGCGTGCTGCACGAGAAGACCATCGGTGAGCCGGATGCCGGAAAACGGCACGTCCGGTTCGAAAGGGGGTCAGTGGTACCGGGTGGCCTTCGGGTCGCTCCGGGCCACTGACCTACCAATGCCGCAGGAGCGAAGGCTCGTGACGGTGCTGTTCGCCGACATCGTCGGCTCGACGGCCGCCGTCGCCGAACACGATCCCGAGGTCGTACGCGAGTCGCTCGCGGGCGTGTTCGAGAGGCTGCGCGAGATCCTTGTCGCCCACGGCGGGACCGTGGAGAAATTCATCGGTGACGCGGTCATGGCGGTCTTCGGCGTCCCAGCGGCGCACGATGACGACGCCCAGCGTGCGGTACGCGCGGCGTTCGCCATGCGTGACGCCATCGCCGGTACCGGAGAGCCGGCTGAGCTGCCGCTCGACCTGCGGATCGGAGTCAACACCGGCGAGGCTGTGGCCGGCTCGGGGGAGGGCGCGCAGTTGCTCGTCACCGGGGAGCCCGTCAACCGCGCGGCTAGGCTCCAGCAATTCGCCGCGCCCGGCGAGATCGTCGTCGGTGACCTGACCCGCACCCTGACCAGCGCCGTCGTCCGTTACGACCCGTCGCGGAGCATCGAGGCGAAGGGTCTGGGCCCGATCGACGCGAGCGTCGCGCGCGCCCTGCTCTCGGATCTTCCGGAGCAGGACCGCGGACTTCCCGGCCGTCGAGCGGTGCTTATCGGCCGGGACCAGGAAATGGGCCTGCTGAGGGGCGCGTACCAGCGCGTCCCCGGTGACCGCCGTCCATACCTCGTGACCCTCTACGGTCCCGCCGGCGCGGGCAAGTCGCGCCTCGCGAAGGAGTTCGCTGACGCGATCGCTCCGGCCGCTGTGTGGCGCGGCCGCTGTCTGCCCTACGGCCAGGGCATCACGTACTGGCCGATCAGCGAGATGTTGCGAGCGGACGCGGGGATCGACGCAGCCGACTCCGCGGAGGATTTCGTGACCAAGATCCGGACGGCGGTCCTGCGTACGTTCGGCGAGAACGGTGACGCGGATGCGGTCGCGAAGCGCCTTGCCGTGCTCGCCGGAGCGTCGCGCGCCGACGAGATGCTGGCGAGCGTGCCTCTCGAGGACATCGCCCAGGAGCTGCGGTGGTCGATGCGCCGCTATGTCGAGCGCCGTGCGGCAAAGGCACCGCTGACGCTCGTGTTCGAGGACATCCACTGGGCAGAGCCCGGACTCCTCGACCTCATCGAGCACCTCGCCGAGTGGTCGCGGGCGCCGCTCTTTCTTCTCTGCCTCGCGCGGCCCGACCTTCTCGACGCTCGTCCAGGCTGGGGCGGCGGAAGGACGAACGCCGCGGCCATCCCGCTGGGGCCGCTCACCGGCGACGAGTCCCGCCGGCTGATCGGCGAGCTGCTGGCGGTCGACGCGCTGCCCGACTCTCTGCGCGACATGGTGATCGCGCGGGCTGACGGCAATCCTCTTTACGTCGAGGAGTTCCTGCGGATGCTCATCGAGTCGGGAGACGTCGAGGAGCGCGAGGGACGTTGGGTCGCCGTTTCCAGGGTGGAGGACCTGCTTGTTCCGCCGACTCTCCAGGCGCTGATCGGCGCGCGGATCGATCGAGTCCCGTCCGGGGTCAAGGAAGTGCTCCAGCGCGCGTCGGTCATCGGCCAGGTCTTCTGGACGGCCGCGCTGGCCGGGATCGGTGCCGACCCTGCGGCACTCGAGGACACGCTGACGAGCGCCTCACGGCGTGACCTGGTGCTCGAGCTCGACGAGGGAGGTCCCGGGGGCGGAGAGGGGTATCGCTTCAAGCACGTCCTCATTCGCGACGTCGTCTATGCGGCCATCACGAAGGCCGAACGGCAGCGCCTCCACGATTCATTCGGCCGTTGGCTGGAGAAGGCCACCATCGAGCAGGCCGAGCGGTTCGCCGACATCGTGACATATCACGCCGAGCAGGCGTATCTCTTCGCGCACGAGGTGCGCGCGTCGGGCGCTCGCGCTCTTGGAGAGCGCGCTTTCGGCATGCTCCTCGCCACGGCCGGGGCCGCGTATGCCCGCGCCGACTACCACGCGGCCACGGTGCTGTTCGAGCGCGCGCTCGCCATCGGCGAGCGGATCGGGGCCGGAGCCGGCGAAATGCTCGATGCCCGCGGTTACGCGGCGCTGTGTCGGGACGCGCTCGAAGGCACTCGCGCCACCACCACCGCCATCGACGAAGTGCTGCGCATCGCGGAAGGCGTCCCGGCCCGACCCGTGACAGCCGATCTGCTCGTGTCGCGCGCCTCGCTGATGCTGACGGAGTCCGCCAAGCGCGCCGAGCAGCTCATGGACGCCGGTATAGGCGCGGCGCGCGCCGTCGGGGATCCCCAGACGGTCGCTCGCGCGATGATGGAGTCATACGGTCCTCCATGGGTCGTCGGCGACGTGGCTGAAGCCCGGCGGCGCCTCCAGGAAGCCCGTGCGTTCATGGTCGCTCACGGCACGCACCGGGAGCGCGCGCTCTGCCTCGGCTACATCGAGATGACCCACCGGGTCGCCGGGGAGTTCACGCAGGCCGCCGAGTACGGCGAACTCGCTGAGGCGGCGGTGGCAGCGACCGGGTCGCAACTGGGCCGCCTCCAGCGACTCTACGGCAGGGCGGAGTCGACCTTGCTCGTGGGCGACCTCGCCGGTGCACTTCCCCTCGCCGAGCAGAACCTGCTCGCCAGCCGGGAGCTGGGCGTGCGCACGTGGGTCGGGTGGGCCGATCTCCTTCTGGGCGAGGTTCACTACGCAATGGGTGACTTCGCACGCTCCCGCACCTACCTCGAGGAAGGCCTCGTCGCGCTCGATCCGGTCACGATGCGCGGCATCGTCCCCGAGATGGCACTCCGACTCTCCCGGACGTGCCTGGCCGTTGGTGATCACACCGCCGCTCGCGAGAACGCGGAGCTCGCGCGTCAGCTCCTTTCACCGGAGGACATCACCGCGGTGGCCGGTGCCAGGGCGGCGCTGGCGGCCGTGCACGGCGCGGAAGGCGATCGGGCGGTCGCCGAGCGGCTCTACCGCGAGGCCGTCGAAATCGCCGCCGGATCGGGGTTCAGGGACCTGCTCGCGAGGCTGCGCGAGCAGCTCGCCGGCTTCCTCATCGCGGCTGGCCGGTCCGCGGAGGCGCGCTCCCTGCTGGAAGAGATACGCGACTTCTACCGTGATCCACTCGCGGTCCGCGTGCGCGCCAGGGTGGATGCGCTACTGCGGCGATGCGATGAGGTGGCCAGCCCCTGACGCCGCACCCATCCAACGGCGATCCGCCGGCTGTTGCACCATGCGGCGGGGAGGTGGCGATGGAGCGGTTCGACTTCGTGGTGATCGGCGCAGGGACCGGAGGCGAAGCCAGCGCCTATCTCGCGCGTGAGCGCGGCGCGAGCGTGGCTCTGGTGGAGCGCGACCTCTACGGTGGTGCATGCCCGTTCTGGTCGTGCATGCCGTCGAAGACGCTCCTCCACGCCGCCGAGATCCACGTGCGCGGCGACCACTACCCCTGGTCACGCGCCTCCGACCGGCGCGACTACATGATCGCCCGCGAGGGCACCGACTATCCGAGCGACGGTTCGCACGTCCACGGTCTGGAGAAGGCAGGTGTGGTGCTTCTACGCGGCGAGGGCCGCGTCGCGGGACGCGGCCGGGTCGACGTCCACCGCGATGGCGAGACCCGCCACCTGGAGACCGCGCACATCGTCCTCGCCGTCGGATCGCTGTCCAAGTTGCCGAACATCGAGGGTCTCGCTGCCGCGGAGCCATGGACCAACGTCCAGTACACCTCCATGCGAGAGTTGCCCGCGAGCGTCGTCGTCCTCGGTGGCGGGCCATCAGGCGTGGAGATGGCGCAGTGGTTCGGGCGCTACGGCGTCCGCACGTCGATCGTGCATTCGGGCGAGTACCTGAATCCGCGCGACCATCCGCGAAGCTCTCGGCTCCTCGCTGAGGTGCTGCGGCGTGACGGCGTCGATGTCCGCACCGGCGTTCGCGCCTCGCGGGTCGGCGGCAGGGGTCCCGACGGCGACTATCGCGTCGAGTTGTCCGACGGCTCGAGCGTCACGGGCCGCGTCATCGCCGTGGGGATCGGGCGGACCTCGCCCATCGCCGGAGCCGGGCTGGAGACCCTCGGCATCGACTCAGGCGGGAAGGACGCGCTGAAGCCCGACGACCGCCTGCGCATCGCCGAGAACGTGTACGCGGTCGGAGACGCCGCAGGCGGTCCCTTGAGCACCCATCTCGCGCACTACCAGGGCGAGCTGGCGGTCCGAATAGCGCTGGGCGAGGACGTGAAGCCGGACTACTCAGCGATCCCGCAGGCGCTGTACACCGAGCCGGAGATGGCCGGCGTGGGCCTGAAGCTCGATGAGGCCGTGCAGCGCGGACATGACGCGTTCGAGGAAACGACCGACCTCGGGAAGTCGGCGAAGGGCTACGCGAGCGAGTCGGTCGGACACGCGACGATCGTCGTGGACCGCCGGGAGAAGGTGCTCCTCGGCGCGTTCATCGCCGGCCCCGGCGCCTCGGATGCGATCCACGAAGCCGTGCTCGCCATCAAGACGAAGACGCCGGTAGCGGTCCTGGCCGACACGATCCACGCCTTCCCGACGACGTCGCGCGTTCTCGGGACCAGCTTCAGCCAGGCCGCCAAGAAGCTGGCCTGACCCAGGGAGTCCGCTTACGGCACGGCGCCTGCTGGGTATGGCGAGCGTTCGATGAGGCCGTCGGCCGAGGCCATCGCCGACCTCGCGCTGGTCGTCGGGGCGATCGCGCTCGGCATCTTCCTCCTGGTCACTGGCGTCCTGCTGGCCACGATGTGGCGCTATCGGCTCCGGCCCGGGGCGCCGGAGCCGCGCCAGATCGCGGGAGACCTCCGCCTGGAGATCGGATGGACGGTCGCACCGCTCCTCGCGCTGGCGGCCGTGTTCGTCCTGATGCTCGGCACGATGCGCGAGATCGGTGCCTCGCTGCCGATCGCCGCGGACACTGACCGCATTCCGCTGCGCGTGACGGTCGTCGCTCATCAGTTCTGGTGGGAGTACCGGTTCGACGGGGGCGCGGTGGCCGCGAACGAGCTTCACATCCCCGTCGGCGTACCGGTCGAACTCGACCTCGTTGCCGCGGACGTGATCCACGATTTCTGGGTGCCGGCGCTCGCGGGCAAGAGCGACATCGTGCCCGGCAAGACCAACCACCTCCGGTTGTTCGCGCGCCAGCCCGGGACGTACGAGGGCGCATGCGCCGAGTTCTGCGGAGTGCAGCACGCCTGGATGCGCCTGGTGGTCTTCGCCGAACCCGAGCCGGAGTTCGACCGCTGGCTCGCGGTCCAGGGCGCCGCGCGCCAGGCCCCCGCCGGCGAGGCGGCACGCGGCGAGCAGGTGTTCCTGCGGAACGTCTGCGTGTCGTGCCACGCGCTGCGGGGCACCGGCGCCGCCGGGAATGGCGCGGCGCCCGACCTCACGCACGTGGGCGGGCGGACGACCATCGGGACGGGGGTACTGCGCAACGACGCGGCCGCGATGCGCGCCTGGCTCGCGGATCCCCAGCGCTACAAGCCGGGCTCGGCGATGCCGCTGGTGCGCCTGGACCCGGGCGACCTTGATGCGCTCGTCGCGTACATGGAGTCGCTGCATTGACGACGGCCGAGGTCGCCGCGGTCCCGCGGCAGCAGGCGGGAGACCGCTACGCCCTCTGGCTGCGCACCGTCGACCACAAGGACGTGGGCATCCTCTACCTGCTCACCGGTGTCGCATTCTTCGTGATCGGCGGGCTCGAAGCGCTCGTTCTGCGGCTGCAGCTGGCCGCGCCGCGGCAGGGGGTCGTCGATCCGCATCTCTACGACCAGCTGTTCACCATGCACGGGACCACGATGGTGTTCCTCGTCATGGTCCCACTCCTCATCGGCTTCGCGAACTACCTGGTGCCGCTGATGATCGGCGCGTCCGACGTCGCGTTCCCGCGTCTGAACGCGCTGTCCTTCTGGCTGACTCTATTCGGCGGCCTGCTGCTCTATTTCAGCTTCGTCGCCGGCGGCGCCCCCGACGCCGGCTGGTTCTCGTATGCCCCTCTGGCCGAGCGCGCGGGGTCGGCGACGTCAGGGGTCGACTACTACATCCTCGGCCTTGGCGTGGCCGGCGCGGGGACGATCATCGGCGCGATCAATCTGCTCGTCACCATCGCGCTGCTGCGATGCCCCGGCATGACCTTCGGCCGCCTGCCGCTGTTCGTCTGGATGGTCCTCGTGACGAGCGTGCTGATCCTCGGCGCGTATCCCGCGTTCTCGGCGGCGCTCGTCATGCTCTTTCTCGACCGGCACCTCGGCGCCCACTTCTTTGACGGCGCGGGTGGCGACCCGCTCCTCTGGCAGCACGTGTTCTGGTTCTTCGGCCATCCGGAGGTCTACATCATGGCGTTGCCCGCCTTCGGGATCATCTCCGAGGTCGTGCCAGTGTTCTCCGGCAAGCGGATCTTCGGATATCGCTTCATGGCGGGTTCCGCGGTCGCCATCGCGTTCCTCTCGTTCAGCGTTTGGGCGCACCACATGTTCGCCGTGGGGCTCAGCACAGCCGAAAACATCTTCTTCGCCGTGTCGAGCATGCTCATCGCCGTACCGACCGGCGTGAAGATCTTCAACTGGCTCGCGACCATGTGGGGCGGGCGCATCCGCTTCACGGTCGCGATGCTGTTCGCCGTCGGCTTCATCGCGATGTTCCTGATCGGCGGATTGACCGGGGTCACCCTCGCGGTCGTCCCGATCGACTGGCAGGTGACTGACAGCTACTACGTGGTCGCCCACCTCCACTACGTCCTCTTCGGCGGCACGATGTTCGCGCTCTTCGCGGGTGCGTACTACTGGTGGCCGAAGATGACCGGGCGCTTCCTTTCTGAGCGTCTCGGACGGGCGCACTTCTGGGGGACTTTCATCGGCTTCAACCTGACGTTCCTGCCGATGCATTGGCTTGGCGTCCAGGGCATGCCGCGCCGCGTGTACACGTATCCGGCCGGCGTCGGATGGGAGGGCTCGAACCTCGCCGCCACCATCGGTGCGCTCGTCCTCGGCCTCGCCACTCTGGTCTTCCTGTTCAACGCCGCGCGAAGCCTGCGTGGCGCGCCGAGCGCGCCGGCGGACCCCTGGGACGCGTGGACGCTCGAGTGGGCAACGACGTCTCCGCCGCCGACGCATAACTTCGAGGCCGCTCCGGCCGTGCGCAGCGCCCGCCCGTTATGGGACCGCAAGCATCCGGACCTTCCGGATCGCTAGGGTGATCGCGCACCGCGCTGGCACCCCATCCTTCTTCGGCGAGAAACACGTCCTTGCGATGTGCGTGTTCATCGCGTCCGAATCGATCTTTTTCCTGTCCGTCATCGCGATCTACCTCGCGTATCGCCAGGCGACGCTCGGCACCGCGCGCGCGAACCTCGACGTGACCCGGACCTTCCTGTTCAGCCTCCTGCTCTTCTCGAGCAGCGCCACGATGGCGCTCGCGGCCCGGTCGCCCGGTCCCCGTGGGCGGCGCTGGCTGCTCGTCACGGCCGGCCTCGGGGCCGTGTTCCTTGGTGGCCAGGTCTCCGAGTACGTGCGCCTCCTTGCGGGCGGCATTCGGCCATCGTCAGACCTCTTCGGTACGACGTTCTTCACGCTGACCGGCCTCCACGGCGTGCACGTCCTCGTCGGCCTGGTCGCGATCGTCGCTGTCGCCGCGGTCTCGTGGCTCCGCGGCGACGCCGTGAGGCCGACCGCGTGGGAGTCCGTGAGTCTCTACTGGCACTTCGTCGACGCCGTATGGGTCGTGGTATTCACCACGGTGTACCTCGGGACGTTCGTATGAGCCACGACCTGCCCGAGCCGACGGTCTGGCCGGCGACGCTCGCCGCGGGTGTCACGCTGGCAGCCGCCGGCCTCGTCACCTCGCCGCTATTGATCGTCGTCGGCGCCGCCATCGCGCTGGTCGCGCTGGCTGGCTGGATCCTGATCCTCGCCGCACCCGAGGAGCGACGGTGATGAAGCTGGATCGCCGGACGTTCCTTGGCCGGGTGACGCTGGGCGCGTCGGCCGCGATCGCCGGCATCGTCGGCTTCCCGATCGTGGCCTACCTTTTCGCGCCGCTGTTCGCGCGCGCGACACCGGCCTTCGTCGAAGTGGGGAGGCTGGCCGACTTCAAGGACGGCGAGACGCAGCTCGTCCACTTCAGGGATCCCTCGCCGCTCGCGTGGGCCGGGCAGACCGCCGAGACGGCGCTGTGGGTGCGCCGGCGGTCCGAGGCCGACTTCCAGGTGTTCAACGTGAACTGCACCCACCTCGGCTGCCCCGTGGACTGGCGCGCTTCCGCCAAGCTCTTCTTCTGCCCGTGCCACGGCGGCGTGTACAACGAGGACGGGAGCGTGGCCGGCGGCCCGCCGCCGCGCGCGCTGTTCGAGCGCGAGTGGCGCATCGAGGGGGATCGCCTCCTGATCCGCGAGGCGGCACTGCCGACGCCGGGCGGGACGAAGTGATCCGAGGCATCCTCGGCTGGCTCGAGGAGCGGTTCGAGTTCGGGGACTCCGTGGGAAGGGTCCTCACGCACCCGGTACCCGCCGCGCTCGAGCGGCGCATCGGCTGGTGGTACGTGTTCGGCAGCGTGACGCTCGCCGTCTTCGTCGTGCAGGTGGCCACGGGCGTCGGACTCGCGATGACGTACGTGCCGGCGCCCAACAGCGCCTATGAAACGCTGCAGTTCATCAGCAGCGAGGCGGCGTTCGGCTCCGTCCTCCGCGGGATCCACTACTTCGGCGCGGGCGCGATGGTGGTGCTCGTGCTCATCCACATGACTCAGGTGTTCCTCTTCGGCGCGTACAAGTACCCCCGCGAGGCCAACTGGCTGACCGGATCGCTCCTCCTGCTGCTCACGCTGGCGATGGCGTTCACGGGCCAGCTGTTGCGCTGGGACCAGGACGCGTTCTGGTCGATCGTCGTCGCGGCAGAGCAGGCCGCGCGCGCTCCGTTCATCGGCGGCTTCCTCGCGACCCTCGTCGTGGCGGGACAGAATGTGGGCGGGGCGACGCTGACGCGCTTCTACGCGACGCACGTCTTCCTCATCCCCGCTGCGATCTTCGGCCTCCTCGGCCTCCACTTGTACCTCGTCGTGCGCAAGGGCATTTCCGAGCCGCCCGTCCGCGGGGAGCGCGTCGAACGCGCGACCTACCTCGAGCGGTACCACCGTCTCCTGGAGCGGGGGATCCCCTTCTATCCGGACGCCGCGTGGCGCGACGCGGTGGCCTCGCTCGGCGTCGTCGCGCTCGTCGTCGCGCTCGCCGCGCTCGTCGGTGCGCCGGCGCTCGGCCGGCCCCCGGACCCGACCATCATCGTTGCCGATCCGCGGCCGGACTGGTATTTCCTCGGGTACTTCGCGCTGCTCGCCCTGATACCCGAGAACGCCGAGAGCCTCATCATCATCGGGCTGCCGGCGCTCGCCTTCCTCTTCCTCTTCGCCCTGCCCCTGGTCGCGCCATTCGGGGAGCGCCATTTTTCGCGCCGGCCGATCGCCATCGCCGCGGTCGCGTTCGGACTCATCGTGTACTCTGCCCTCACCGTCGCCGGGGTGCAGGCGCCGTGGTCGCCGTTGGCCGCCGAGGGCGCGTCTCTCCCAGCTGCCACGACGCAGGGACTCGCCCCCGTCGAGCAGAACGGCGCGCGCCTCTTCGTGAGCAAGGCCTGCTTCAGCTGCCACGCCATCGCGAGCGGCGGCGGGCGGCGGGGGCCCGATCTCACCACGGTGGCTGACCGCCTGGATCGCGCTCAGCTGATCTCGCGGATCCTCGGCGGCGGGGGCGCGATGCCCGCCTACGCGAGCATCATTTCGACCGACGAGCTGGACGACCTCGTCGCGTTCCTGGTGACGCGGTCGGCGCGCGCGCGCTGACCGCCGTACCGAGCACAGGATCCGCGCACGCGAACGTCAGCGCGCGGTCAACGGGACGGTGACCTTCGAGACCTCGCTGCCGTCCTTCGCGCTCACCTGGAACACCTCGAGCGTCACCCTGCCTATCGTGCCCGCCGGCAGCGTCACCTTCGCGTCGTATGCGCCCCAGACCGCCGCGGTGCCGATGTTCGCCGTTCCGTGGCCGTTCGCGATGGTGGCGCCGCTCCCATCGCGCACGCGCCACACGTAACCGGCCTCGAAAGCGCGCACGACCCCCCCGATGTCGAACGAAGTGGCCACGGTCGCGCCGGGAGCCGGCGCGTACACGACCGTGTTGCCGTCGTCGGAGACGGCGCTCGGCGCACCGCCGATGTCGATCACGATGCGCGCCGGATCGAACAGGACGGTCGCGCGCCACGGCCGCTGGTCGTCGAGCCCGAGCCAGTAGACGAAGGCCGTCGTCCCCAGTTGACCCCGACCCTCGCTGGTGAGGATCGAGCGCAGGGGCGAGCGGTCCACGAGCGTGGTGCCCGGTGTCGTGGTGTCTCGGGCCCCGGCGATCTTCAACTGAAGGACGTACTTGCCGTACTCGGGACGTGCAGTGTCGTCGTTCGGGGCGAGGTCCACCCCGAAGTCCGGAAATTGGCGAGCTGCGATGCCGCCGTCGACGCGAATGACGAATCGCGCCAGCGCGGGCGCGAACTGGTCGACCGAATAGGTCGTGCTCAGCGCTACCGACAGCGGCGGCATCGGCGCTCCGGAACCGCTGTAGGGCCTGGTGTCGCCGGGGTGCGCGTAGCCGAAGACGTCCTCCCGGCTCAGGGGCGACGCCACGGCGACCCCACCGATCGAGGTCGGCTTGCCACCGTTCTCCGTGATCGTGACGCGGCGGATCCCTGGCTCCTCCGTCGCGGTGTACACGAGCTCCTGGATGAGGCCACGCACCTGCGGCTCGTCCCCGCTCCAGCGCCAGCCGCCGTCGAAGAGGGCGAAGTCGACGCTCGCCGTGTCGCCGCTGACCACCACCGAGGCGACGCGAAGCTGCGCCGGGTCCGAGAGCGGGAAGGGGTTGAACGCTCCCGGCGGTACCGCCGGCGTCCGGGCGGGGTTGAGCGCCTCGAGGCGCGAGCGGATCCTGTCCTCCGCGCTCGCCTGCGGACCGGCGCCCATGACGATCGCGCTGACCGGCGGCAGACCTGCACGCGGGAAGAACACCCGGAGAGAGGTGACCGGTGCAGGGGTGCTCGCGCCGGCCGGTGCCGTCGCGCTCGGCGACGGCACCGGTGACGGCACGGCGGTGGCCGCGTCGGGACTCGCCGTTGGCGCGGTGGCGATCGAGCGGTCGCGGTCCGCGCGGAGCTCGAGGAGCCAGGAGCCGAGCGCGAGCGCGAGGACGATCGCCGCCGCCGCGCCGAGCATCGCCGCGAACGGGAACCGGCGCTGCGGCCGCTCGAGGCGCATGGCGATGCGCGACCTCGCGAAGGGTGTCTGCGGAGGCGACTGAGCCTCGATCGAGCGCGCCAGCGCCTCGCCCAGCACACGGTCCTCGTTCGGAATGTCGTTGCTCACTGCATGGCGCCGCGCGCGAGCTTACCGGCGACGTGGATCTGCCGGAGCTTCGCGAGCGCCTGATGGAGCGTCGCTCCGACGGTGCCACTCGTCATGGCGAACGCCGACGCGATCTCGTTGTATGAGAGGCCGTAGTAGAAGCGCGCGACGACGACCGCCCGCTGGCGAGGGGCGAGCTGGCGCAGCGCGGTGGTGAGGTCGGCGCGGTCGATGGCCGCGTCGTACGCCGAGCCCGGCGCCGGGCGATCGAGATCGGGCCAGCGCTCGGTACGGCGCCTGGTGCGCCGGTCGCGAAAGAGCTCGCGGGTCGCGACGACCAGCAGCCAGGCGCCGGGCCTCGCGACGCGGGTCGACCACTCGGGACCTTCACGGTGGGCTCTCACGAACGCCTCCTGAGCCGCGTCTTCGGCGGCGTCCAGGTCGCCGCCACACGCGACGAGCGCGCGGAGCAGCCGGGGGTACTCGCGGTCGTAGAGCTCCCGCCACTCGGTGCTCATCGCTTCTGCCAAGAACGAGTCCCGGCGGCCGTCTTTTCTTTAGCGGCCCTGGAGAAAGGCGCCTTCAGGAAGGTGGTTCGCGTGGCGGACCCGGGGCGCGGCCCGCCGCCGCACCGAAGGTGGGACCGGGTGCGCGATGCGCCGGGCACCGGCCGGCGCTCCTACGCTCCTGTGGGGCTATCCGACCAGGCCGGCGGGGGTCAGCCGCGGAGGGGGCCCCTCCGGACGGCGCGAGCGATGGCGAGCCCGACGCCGACGACCACCGCCACGATGCCGAGCGGGAGGAGCACTTCGAGCGCCCCCGAGCCCGCGTCAGGACTGATGCCGAAAAGCTGCTCGATCCAATCCACGGTCACACCTCCGAAGCGCTCATTATCCCGCCTCCGGCCGCTCTCGAGCGCCTCTGCCACCCGACTGGCAGCATCGTGGTAACGTCGCACCCGGGTGGTGGGGCTACTGGGCAGAGGCGCTCGGCCGACCGTGGCGCTGGTCATCGCCCTGATCGCCGTCGTGATCGCCGCCGCGTGCGCGCCGGCGGCGGCGCCGGTCGCCATCCCCCAGAAGGATCCGAACGCCGACATCCGCGTCGCGGCGGGTGAGGACCAGTGGCCGGCGCAGGGCGAGACGTTCAAGTCCACGACGTACTCGTATCCCCTCAACGTGAACGTCTTCGAGCCGCTGGTGATCCTCGGTTCGGACTATTCGCTGAAGCCCGGGCTTGCCGAGTCGTGGGAGCTGGTGCCGCCGAACACGTGGCGGTTCCACATCCGGAGGAACGTGAAGTTCCACAGCGGGCACGTGCTCACGGCTGACGACGTGCTCTGGACATGGGGCGAGCGCCAGATGGAGGGCAAGACGCTCTCGACCGTCGTCAACACGCTCGGGCCAGGGTCCGTGAAGCAGGTGGACGACTACACGATCGACATCACGCCGAAGGTGCCGAACCTGCGGCTGCCCGAGCAGATCCTTCATCCCGAGGGCGCCATCCTGCAGCGCGGCCAGCAGCAGGACACGAAACCCCCGAACGGCACGGGTCCCTTCAAGGTGGTGGAGTACAAACCCGCGGACCGCGTCATCGTCGAGCGCTTCGATGACTACTGGGGCCCGAAACCGGAAGCGAAGCGCATCACATTCCGGTTCCTTCCGGACGCTCAGACGCGTATCCAGGCGCTGCGCGCGGGCGAGGTCGACTTCATCATCGACGTGCCGCCCGACGCGGTCCGGTCACTCGACAGCGCGGGCTTTCACATCGTTCGCTCCAAGCCAGGGCGCAACCAGCTCATCTACGTCTACCGCAACGGCAAGGCTCCTCACGACATCACCGGCGAGAAGGCGGTCCGGCAGGCGATCGCGCTGGCGGTGGACCGCAAGGCCTACGTCGCGACCGTCTTCGACGACAACGCCGAGATCGGCCGCGCGATGGCGCCTGCCGCCGTGCTCGGCAAGTTCGCCGATCAGATCCCCGCCGCCACGTATGACACCGCGCGCGCCAGGCAATTACTGGATGGTGCGGGCTGGGCACCCGGCGCCGACGGCATCCGCCAGAAGGGCGGTAGGAGGCTGAGCCTGGAGCTGATCGCGTGGGCGGAGGTGACCTCCACAGCGCTCGAGTTCCTTCAATCGCAGCTGAAGGCGGTCGGGATCGATACCGTCATCAAGAAGGCCGCTGACACCCCGACCTACAGCAACTACTACCGCGAGAACGCCTTCGATCTCGACCTGGAGGTGCCGAACCAGAACGACGGTAACCCGGCATTCCTTCCCGTCCTGCGGATGTACTCAAAGAACCCCGGTACCGAGCGGTTCGCGCCCGGTGGTGCCTTCGACGACATCGCGGGCAAGGCGCTGTCGGCCACCAGTGTCGAAGGCGCGCAGGACGCTTCGGCGCAGATGACCAAGATCCTGATCCAGGAGGACTTCACGGTGATCCCGCTGGCGGGCCTGTACAGGCTGTACGCCATGCGGAAGGGGATCGACCTCGCCGGTCCGCACCCATCCGCGACCAACCAGCTGTGGATGACGCTCTCCGGCAGCAAGTAGGCAGGGCGCGATCCGGATGCATCGCTATGTCGTGCGGAGGCTGGCGCTCGCGTTGCCCACCCTCCTCGGCCTCATGGTGCTGTCCTTCACGCTCATCGTCCTCACTCCCGGAGACCCGGCGGTCGAGCTCGCGCGTCGTCGCGCCCCGAGCGGCGAGGCCACCCCGCTCGACATCGCGCGCGCGCGCGAGGAGCTGCGACTCGACCGGCCATATCCCGTGCAACTCGGCGAGTGGATCCTGGGACTCGGGCGGGCCGACCTCGGCCGGTCGTTCTCGACCGGCCGCCCGGTCTCCACCGAGCTCGCTGATCGTCTCCCCGCGACCGGGCAGCTCGCCGTCGCGGCGCTGATGCTGTCGGTGCTCCTCGCGCTTCCCCTTGGAGCTCTCGCCGCATTACACCGCAATTCGCCCCTCGATCAGCTGCTGCGCATCGGTGCGCTCCTCGGCGCGTCGCTGCCGGGATTCTTCTTGGCCTATCTGCTCATCGTGGTGTTCGCGACGACGCTTCACCTGTTACCCGTCGCGGGGCGCGGTGAGCCGCAGAGCGTGATCCTGCCAACGTTGACGCTCGCTGCGGGCCCCACGGCGATCCTCTCGCGATTGGTGCGCGCGAGCCTCCTCGAGGTCCTTGGCGAGGACTTCATCCGCACGGCTCGCGCGCGGGGACTGCGTGAGGGCGCGATCGTGGCTCGGCACGCGCTGCCGAACGCGCTCCTGGGCGTGATCACGATCGTCGGCAGCCTCGTCGGCCATCTGCTCGCCGGTGCCGTCATCGTCGAGACGATCTTCGCGTGGCCCGGCGTGGGCAAGCTTGCGATCGAGGCGATCCAGCAGCGCGACTACACGCTGATCCAGGGCATCGTGCTGTTCGTCGGCACCGTCTTCATCGTCGTCAATCTGCTCGTCGATCTCAGCTACGCCGTGGTGGACCCGCGTGTCCGGATCGGCGCGGCGGGCGCGGCATGACCGTCAGTGTCGATCCTCTGGCACGTTACCGCGCGGTCGCCCAGCGCGACCGCTCCTTCGCGCGGCGCGCGGCGTCGCTGCTGCGGCGTGATCGCACCGCGCTGGCCGGCGCGATCCTCGTTGGTTTGGCCGTGCTCGGAGCGCTCGGCGCGGACGTGCTGGCCCCCGTGGCGCCGGACGCTGTTGACGTCGCCAACCGGTTCGCGGCGCCGACGGCCGCGCATCCATTCGGCACAGACAACCTGGGGCGCGACACGCTGTCGCGCATCGTGTTCGGCGGGCGACTCTCGCTCCTGGTGGCGGTCGCCGTGACGGCGGCGGTCACGATGATCGGCGTCGCGGTCGGCGTCCTGACCGGCTACGTGGGAGGCGCGCTTGACGCGGCGCTGATGCGGCTCGTCGATGTGCTGCTGGCCCTGCCGCGATTGGTACTCGCGCTCGCGGTGACCGGTGTGCTGGGACCGGGGCTGCTCAACCTCACGCTTGCGATCGTCGCCGTGGGTTGGGCTGACTATTCGCGCGTGGTTCGCAGCCTCGTGCTGGGCCTGCGCGAGCGTCCCTTCGTCGAGAGCGCCCGCGCGGTCGGAGCATCCCGCGGCCGGATCATGCTGCGGCACATCGCGCCGAACCTCATCGGACAGATCGCTGTCCTCAGCACGCTCGACCTCGGCGCGATCCTCCTCACTCTGTCCGGGCTCTCCTTCCTTGGGCTCGGGGTGCGTCCGCCGACACCCGAGTGGGGATCGATGCTCGCCGAGGGTAAGAATTTCCTCGATCGCGCGCCGCAGCTCATGGCGTTCCCAGGCGCCGCCATCTCGCTCGCCGTGCTCGGCTTCAACCTTCTCGGCGACGGTCTGAGGGACATTCTCGATCCGCGTATCCGCGAGCGACGGCGCGGGGCGTGAGCGCCCGGGTCGCGTTCGTCGGCAAAGGCGGGGTGGGGAAGTCGGTGATCTCGGCGACGGTCGCGCGCTTGCTCGGCCGCGCGGGTGACGACGTGCTCGCTCTGGATGCCGACACCATGCCCGGGTTGGCACTCTCTCTCGGGATGCATGTCGGTCCGGAGGGGCTT
Source organism: Candidatus Limnocylindria bacterium (assembly GCA_038211425.1). GTDB lineage: Bacteria > Chloroflexota > Limnocylindria > P2-11E > P2-11E > JALYKU01. Next base: position 21,511 of record JBBQVQ010000011.1, read on the forward strand.
CCTGAAACGCTGGCCGAGCAACGGGAGAACGAAGGCTGGGTCATGGCGGATCCGTCCGTCACGCCGGATCAGCTGGTCGACCGCTTTGCCATCGTCGGGCCCGACCGCGTGCGACTTCTGACCCTCGGCAAGCTGCCGGGCAACGTGAAGCCCGGCTCGACCATGGCGTTTCGCCACGTGGTCAGGGGATTCCGCCGTAGCGGGTGGTCGCTCGTCGGCGACCTCGCCGCGGGTACTCGCCAGGCCTTCTTCGGGTGGGCAGGCTTCGCCCGTAACGTCGCGCTGGTCGCCGAGCCGTCGGCGAAGTCGGTCCTGTCGGCGCGACGGCTCGCGCGGCTCGCGGAATCGATGCCCGGGGTGACTTTCGCCGTCATCGCCAGCAAGGTACGGGAAGGCGACGACCCCGCGCGGGTCGCCGCCGCGATCGGGCTGCCCCTGCTCGGAAGCGTCCCGTACGATGGGTCCGTGCTCGACGCGGAACGCCACGGCCTTACTGCGCTGGACGCCGTCCCCGAGGCGCCCGCGATGCGAGCCATCGCCGAGATCGTCACGCTGGTGGACCAGGGTTGAAGGTCGCCATCACCGGAAAGGGCGGCTCTGGCAAGACGACGGTCGCGGCGATACTCGCCCGGACGCTCGCTCGCGGCGGCGCGGACGTGGTCGCCCTCGACTGCGACAGCAACCCCAACCTCGGCATCTCGCTCGGGATCGGCCCCGAGCGCACGCTCGAGCTCGCCGCCATCCGCCAATCGCTCGACGACGAAGAGGGCGGCGCGGAGCACGCCGAGACCGCGGACGAGCTGATCGAGCGCTTCGGAGACGACGCGCCCGACGGCGTGCGGCTGGCGGTCGTCACCAAGATCGAGAAGCCCAACCCGGGTTGACCCTGATGTGGGATCTCACCTGAGCAGTTGCTCGGGCAGCTCGAGGGCGCGGATCGCGCGCTGATCGCCGACATGGAGGCCGGTGTCGGGAACCTCACGCGCATGGCGGCGGCCTCCGTCGACGCGCTGATCATCGTCGTCGAGCCGTCGCCGAAGTCGATCGAGGTCGCCCAGCGCGCCGCCTCGATCGCGTCCGAGCGCAGGCTCGGGCCCGTCCGCTTCATCGCCAACAAGGTGCGGAGCGAGGACGACGCGAGATACCTGCGGAGTTCGCTCGGCGCCGACATCGTCGTGGTGCCGGACGACGCAGGCATCCGCGTGGCGGACCGCGACGGGCTATCGCCGCTCGACGTTGCGCCCTCCGGGCCGGCGGTCCGATCGCTGGAGGCGTTCGCGACGCAGCTGCAGGCAATGTGCGCGACGGCGGGCGCCTAGCACGGCGCGACCGCTCATCGTCTCTCGCCTCGCGCTGCCGGGTCCCACGCGTCGTACATGCCGTCGGCGAGCAGGTTCGTTCCGAGGACCGTGAGCGCCAGCGCCGCGCCGGGGAACACCGACATCCACCAGGCGGATCGCAGGAACGGCTGCGCGTCGTTCAGCATGTATCCCCAACTGATGACGCTGCGGTCGCCGAGCCCGAGAAAGCTGAGGCGCGCCTCCACCAGGATCGCCGATCCCACCTGCAGCGCCGCGCTGACCACGATGACGCCGAGAGCGCCGGGCAGAACGTGCCGCCGGAGGATGCTCGCCTCGCGGACGCCAACCGCTCGAGCCGCGACCACGTAGTCCCGGTGGCGGAGCGACAGCACCTGCGCGCGCACCAGCCTGGCCGTGGCGGGCCAGAACGTGAGCGCCAAGAGCAATGTCAGCCAGGCGATGCTCGGTCCGAACAGCGCTGCCACGACGACCGCGAGAAAGAACCGCGGCGTCACCTGCACGAGCTCCGTCAGCCGCATCAGCACGTCGTCGGTCCAGCCCCCGTAGAACCCCGCGCTCGCCCCGACCGCCGTTCCCACGAGCGCCGCGACCGCGGCCGCCGCGACCCCCACGAGCAGCGACACGCGCGCACCGTGGAGCACGCCGCCCAGCGTGTCGCGCCCGAGGTCGTCGGTGCCGAACGGGTGGCTGCCGCCGGGAGCCTGGAAGGGCAGCGCGCTCACGCCGAAGGGGTCCGCCGGAGCGAGGCGCGGGCCCGCGACCGCGGCGAGCACGACGACGAGCACGAGGATGCCTCCCACGCCCAGTCCGGCCGGGAGGATCGCCCGCGCGCGATGCGCCTTCATGCGAGCCTCACGCGCGGGTCGAGCATCCCGTACGTGAGGTCGGTGAGCAGGTTCGCGGTCACCACGCTGACCGAGGCCACGATGAACATCGCCATCAGCAGCGGGTAGTCCCGCGACAGCGTCGCGTCGTAGAGGAGACGTCCGAGGCCCGGCCACGCGAAGATGATCTCCGTGAGGACGGCGCCGGTGAGCAGCGTGCCGAAGTGTCCGCCGACGACGGTGATCACGGGAAGAAGGGTGTTGGGCAGCCCGTGCCGTGCGACGACCGCGCGCGCGGTGAGCCCTTTCGCGCGCGCCGTGCGCACGTAGTCCTCGCGCAGCGCCTCCCGCAGTCCCGATCGCACCAGCCTGGTGACGAGCGCGAGCTGCAGCGACCCCAGGGTGAGGGCGGGCAGCGCGAGGTGGTGGATCACATCGAGAACGGCCCCTGGACCTGCGGGCGATCCCCGGGCCGTGGTCATCCCCTGCACCGGAAACCATCCGAGGCCCGCAGCGAACACGATGACCAGCACCTGGCCGAGCCAGAACGCCGGCGTCGCCGAGGCAGCGACGGTACATACGACGATCGCGTGATCGGCCGGCTCTCCTGAGCGACGCGCGGCGAGCGCTCCGAGGGCGATGCCGGCTGCCGTCGAGAAAGCGAGCGCCGTGAGCATCAGAAGCAGGGTCGCGGGCACGCGGTCGGCGATGACATCGAAGACAGGCCGGCGGTGCACGAACGAGTAGCCGAAGTCTCCGCGGACCGCGTTCGCCAAGTAGATCGCGAGCTGCTCGGGCAGTGGCCGGTCCAGTCCGAACCTCGCTCGGGCCGCGTCGTAGTAGGCCTGGTCGCCGCCGTCGCCGGCGAGGATCGTGACCGGATCGCCGGGTGCGGTGTGGATCAGAAAGAAGGTCGCGACCAGGATCGCGAGGAGCACCGGGATCGCCTGCAGCATGCGCCTGACGACGTAGCGGGCCACGAGCGTTCTGGCCGTCAGCTCAAGTACGCGGCGTCAGGGTTCTTGCCAGGCTGCCTCGGCCAGATCGCCGCTCCAGTAGGACAGGTCGTGGAAGCGTTTCGCCCAGCCCCGGTAGCCTTCGGTCTCGACCAGGCCCCAGTCCGGGATGTCGCGCGCCACGATGTCCTGGATCTCGTAGTAGGCCTTCGCGCGCTCTCCCCGATCCACGGAAGCGGCCGCGGTGTCGAACAGCTGGTCGACGCGCGGGTTGCGGTACCCCGCGCCGTTCGAGAAGAGGATGGGGCCGATGTTGTTCGAGACGTAGACGCGGCGGACACCGATCTCGGGATCGGGGCCATTGCAATAGGATGCCGCGCCGATGTCGAAGTCCTTCTTGATGAAGGTCCGGTCGTTCGCGGCGTTCACCTCGAGCGCGGTCAGCTGCAGGTCGATCCCCACCGCCGCGAGCTGCTGCCTCATCAGTTCGCCGATCTTGGCGAACGAGGTCGCGTGGACGAACTCGAGCTTGAATCGCGTACCATCGGCCGCGCGCTTGGTGCCCGCGGCGTCGAGCAGCTGATTCGCCCGTCCGGCATCGAGCGGGTACTTCGCGACGTTGGCGTTGTGCGCCCACGTGATGGTGCTGGCGATGGCCGAAGTCGCGACGCGGCCCTGCCCGAAATAGACCTGATCGAGGATCTGTTGCCGATCGATGGCGTAGGCGAGCCCCTGCCGTACCTCGACCCTGTCGAGTGGCGGCCGAGACAGGTTGTAGATGAGCGTCGTTATGCAGAACGAGCCCCCGGAACCGGCGCCACTCTTCGCGATCGTGTAGCCGCCATTCTTCTGCAGTCGCTCGAGGTCAGGCCCGGGTATGCCGCTCACGTAGTCGATCTCGCCCCGCTCGAGGGCGAGTACCTGCGTGTTCGATTGCGGGATGATGCGGAAGACGAGTTCGTCGAGATATGGTCGGCCGGGCTTGAAGTACGCGTCGTTGCGCTCGAAGCGCACCCGGTCGCCCTTCACGTACTCGGCGAGCTTGAATGGTCCCGTCCCGACTGGCTTGAGGTTCGCGTCGGCCTTGGTCGGATCCAGGCCGGTGTAGATGTGCTTGGCCACGATCGGCGCCTCGACGACGTCGAGACGCTGCAGCAGCGGTCCGTACGCCTGCTTGAACCGGAAGATGACGGTGTCGGGATCGGGCGCGTCGATGCCGGCGAGCACGGCCTCGAGCCCGGCCTTCGTCCGGGCGTGGTACTTGAGCAGGACCTCTTCGAAAGAGAACTTCACGTCGGCAGAACTGAAGGGCTGGCCGTCGTGCCACTTGACCCCCGGATGGAGGTGGAACGTATAGGTCCTGCCATCGGCGGAGATGTCCCACCTGTCCGCCAGGTCGGGCTTGGGTTCGAGCTTCTCGTCCAGGAAGATCAGACCGTTGTAGAGACTGTCCGCGACGAAGTGGGTCCCGCCGGCGGTGGTGATCGCGGGGTTGAAGTGGCCCGGGTCCGCGGAGGCCGCGATGACCATGGAGCCGCCACGCCGCGGTCCGCCGCCCGAGGCGACGGCCGAGGTCCCTGCCCCGACGCTCGGCGGCGCGCACGCGGTGGCGACGATCAGCGCGAGCGCGAGCTGTCCGATGAAAGCCCTCACGACCAGATCTCCCCGCCGAGCGAAGCTGCCAGTAGGCTGGCTGTGAAAGGATAACGCCGCGCGGAGGAGCGTCAGCGAGCCGCGGTCTGTGCCATCAACCGCCGGACCCGCAGCCCGTCCCACGTGCCGAACTCGTCGACCGGCCGCCATTCCATGGTCCATGTGCGCGCGCCGCCGTCGCGGGTGCGCGCCACCCGGGCCCGGCTCGGGCCGGTGCCCGGCCGGTCCCGCCACAGCGCCACGTCCACCAGCTCCCCGTCCAGTCCGACACCCCGCGCCCGGAGCAGCGGTCCGGCATGGCCCGTCGCGCGACCAGAGGTGGATCGGGCGAGGGCCAACGCGGCGGGCCAGCCGAGGAGCCGGGTCGGTACGATCACGGTCGTCGTGAGAGCGAGCTCGAACCGCGCCAGATCGCGCGGCCGGGGGTCGCGCGAGGCGAACTCCGGCGCGGTGAAGGCCGGGTGCGGCCGCCCTCCCGTATCCGCCAGCCGCGCCATCCGAGTGCCGCGCCACGTTCCGCTCTCGCGCGCCGTCGGCTCGAGGCGGCAGAGCCAAAAAGCAGAAAGCCATTCGGGCCAGCGCCACATCACGCGCTCGTGAGCCCCCGAGCGCATGAAGGCGTACATCGCGTCGCGATCGATCCAGGTCGTGAGTGTGAAGAACTCGGTGGGGCCGCCTATCGCGTTCGCCGCGTGGATCAGCCCCCGCGCTTCGCGCAGGTCGTCGCGGACCGCCCGCGTCGCCCGCAGCATCTGGGGGAAGAAAAGGGGAGACCGGAGCCGGGAATGCGTGACGACGCCGAACACGGCGTCATTGTGTCGTCATTCGCGGGCGGACAACTCTCCCGCAGCGAGCGCACGCTGCGCGGCATGAGTGGCCCTGCCAATGGTGCACACCATGGAGCCGAGGCTGCGCGATCCCGCCCACCGTCCGCCGCAACGCGCTGTGGCGAAGAAGGGCGGGCTGCGTGGCGAGCCCCCGGCGGTCACTCGGTCGCTACCGTGAGGTCATTCCCGGCGGCTCACTGCGATGGCTCACCCGGTGCTCAGGTGGCCGCTTGGCCGCTCGAAGGGAGATCGTTCAGGACGTGCAAGCGGATCTCGTTAACGTGACCCTGCCTGCCGGCATAGCGGCCGATATCACCAGTCGATCGGCAGCGGCGCCGCTATGCCACCGCGCACCACGTGCGGGCCTACCCCTCGCCGGCGCCGGTACCTCTCGGCTCAGGAAGCACTCGGGATGCGCAACCGCACCCGCATCCCGAGCCGCACCCGCAGTCACAGGACTCCACCACCAACGGCAGCTGATCGGACGTCATGATCGCCATGGCTCTCACCTCCGCCCACAGCGTGGCGCAGCCACCGGCTGGCATGTCAAGAGCGCGCGCCGGATAAGATTCAATCGGAACGCGCACATTGACTGGCAGGTTTCGGAGGTCCAACTGGCATGTCAGAGCGCGCGCCGGATACGATTCAATCCGGAACGCGCACATTGACTGGCAGGTTTCGGAGGTCCGAGCGACGCACGGGCTGGACTGTCCCCGGCGTAACATGGCCAAGTGGCGGTGGTAGAGGGATCCATGCTCCGCGTCAGCGGAGTCGCGAAGCGGGCGGATGTGCCCGCGCGCACTGTCAGGTTCTACGCGGACTCAGGGCTGCTGCGGCCGATCGCCAGAGGCGCCAATGGCTACCGCTTCTTCGGCGCCGACGCGGTCGAGCGTGTCCATCTCCTGCGGCGCGCGAGCCGCCTGGGACTGCCGCTCCAGGAGATCCGCGACGTCATGGACGTGGCGGAGCGTACCGACTGCAGCGACGCGCACCAGGCCTTCGCCAGGGCGCTGCGGCATCGGATCGCCGAAGTCGACCAGCAGATGCGTGAACTTCGCGACGTGCGGGAGCAACTGGTCGATCTCGCGGCCGAGAGCGATGTCGGTTGCTCCGACACGCTGTGTCTCTGCCGCACGGTCCCCGCGGAGCCGCCCGCGCGGCGTGAGGCGGCATCTCGCCGACATTCGAGCCGGGCCTCGTGAAGATCGCGGTCGCGGGCAAGGGCGGGGCCGGCAAGACGACGCTGTCCGCGACTCTCGCTCGCACCATGGCCCGCTCGGGCAGGCGCGTCCTCGCGATCGATGGAGACCCGAATCCGAACCTCGGCGTCGCTCTCGGTGTCGGTGCGGAAGCGCTGCGCGATGCGCCACGCGTGCCGCGCAACGCCTCGGCGGAATACACCGACGAGGCGGGGCGGACGCAGCGGCGCCTCAAGGAGCCGTTCGCCGCGGTCCGTGAGCGGTACGCGATCCCCGCGCCGGACGGTGTGGAGCTCATGCTCATGACCGGCGTGGAGCACGCCGGCGAGGGCTGACTGTGTTCCGCCCACGCCTCCGTGCGAGGCGTAGCTGGCGCGCTTCTCGATGCGGACAGCGACGTGAGCCTGCTCGACATGGAGGCGTCGATCGAGCATCTCGGTCGGGGTACCCCGGGTGGCGTCGATTCGCTGCTCATCGTCGTCGAGCCCTACTACCGGGCGCTGGAGACCGCTGGACGTATCGCGCCCCTCGCGCACGAGCTGGGCATCCCGCGGGTGTTCGCGGTCGCGAACAAGATCCGGGACGATGAGGACGCGCGGGTGATCCGCGAGTACTGCCGCTCGCACGACATCGATCTCGAGCTGGAGATCCCCTTCGACGATGCTGTTCGCGACGCCGATCGCCGCGGCCGCGCCGTGATCGACCACGCGCCCGACGCTGTCCACGTCCGCGCCGTACGCGAGCTTGCGGACCAGCTGGTCCAGGAGGAGGCGCGCTCATGGCCGTGATCGAGGCACCGGCAGGCAAGCCCGGGCGATACACCGAGGGCGCCGCGCCGCCCTACGAGCAGACGGGCAACGTCGCCGGTGCGACGGCCGAGGAATACGTTCGCGCGGCCATCCTTCCGCGCGGAAAGCCCTCTCTGATGGGCGGCCCGTTCGAGCGCGTGCACGTGTTCTGGCTCGCCGGCATGAGCTGCGACGGCTGCAGTATCGCCGTCCTCGGCGCGACCGCGCCCGCCATCGAGAGCCTGCTGACGGGACAGCTCCCCGGGGTGCCCCTGCTCCTGCTCCACCACACTGCGGTGCAGATCGAGGCTGGCGAGGCGTTCATGGAGCCGATGCGCCAGGCCGCCGAGGGCCGCCTCGAGGATCCGTATGTCGTCGTGTACGAAGGCTCGATCGCCAACGAGGACAAGCTCGCGAGTGGCTACTGGTCGGCCATCGGTGAAGAGGTCGACGCGACCACCAATGAGAAGGTGCAGGTTCCCTCGGCGATCTGGCTTCGCCGCATGGCGCCAGGAGCCGCCGCCGTCATCGCGATCGGAACGTGCGCGACATGGGGCGGCATCCCCGCCGCGATCAACAACGTCACGGACTCGATGAGCATCGGGGACTGGCTCGGAAAGGACTACCGCAGCGCGCTCGGGCTTCCGGTGGTCAACATCCCGGGCTGCTCACCGATCGGCGATAACTTCACCGAGACGGTCGCCGTCACCCTGCTCTTCCTACAGGGCCTGGGGCCGGCGCCGGAGCTCGATGAGCTCGGGCGGCCCGCCTGGCTCTTCGGTGAGACGGTCCACCGTGCCTGCACGCGCGCCGGCTATTACGAGGAGGGCACCTTCGCCCAGAAGTTCGGCGACAAGGAATGCCTGGTCGAGATCGGATGCTGGGGTCCGGTCGTGCAATGCAACATCACCTCGCGTGGCGCGATCAACCATATGGGCGGCTGCATGAACGTCGGCGGCGCTTGCATCGGCTGCACGATGCCCGGGTTTCCCGACAAGTTCACGCCTTTCTACAAGGCCCCGCCCGGCACGCTCGTATCAGGATCGGGCGCGAAGGTCCTCGGCGGCTTCGTGCGCCCGCTGCGCGAGATCACGCTGCGCAAGCTCAACCGGGAGACGCGCTGGGACCGTGGCGGTGACGTGCCCGGCGGCTGGGGAGCCGACCTCGATCCGACGCTGTTCGACAGGTTCACGGACAAGTTCTACGACTGGCTTCGCCACCGAGGGGCGCACGGCTCGACGAAGAAGGCGGGGTGACGATATGGATCTGAACGTGACCGTCGCGGGCTTCTGGTGGCTCATCCTCGCCGTCGGCGTGGCCGTGGTCCTGGTCGTCGCGATCATGCTCGCGATCATCATCGTCTCCGCCCGACGCATCGAGCACGCCGCCGGCGACATCTGGGTGGCCGGCAAGCAGATCGCCGCCAACACCGTCCACATCTGGCAGCTCACCAAGACGAACGAGACCGCGACCGCGATCAAGGGGGTCGCCCTCGACATCGCGGCCGGCGCTGAATCGATCGACGCGCGGCTGGCGAAGCTGCCGGCGGTCCTCGGCAAGGGCTAGGGAGCGCGATGGACATGATCACCGTACTCTGGTGGATCACCGGCATCTACGTCGCCGTGCTCGTCGGCGTGCTCGCGATGGCGACGGTCAGCGTCGCCTTCTACGCGTGGCGGATCAGCGTCACGCTCCGGAAGGTCGCGACCGGGCTGCAGGCGGTGCAGGGTCACACGGCGCCCCTCGGCGCGGACATCCAGGCCGCGAACGACGGCCTCGGGGCGATCGCCGGCTCGCTGTCCTCGGCCCGTGACCACCTCATGGCCACCGACGGCGGCCTCGCGGCGCTGACCGGCGGCGATGAAGAACGGCAGCGGGTGGCCTGAGCATGGAACCGATCATCGTCGCCTGGTGGATCACGCTGATCGTGGCGCTCATCGTGACGGTGCCGCTCCTGGCCATCGTGGTGCGGTTCATCCACCACGCCAAGGAGGTCGACCGCCTCGCGCGCGTCACGCTCGCCGCCGCGGCGGGCGTCGCCGGGAACACGGCCAACATCGTGATGCTCGACACGCTGCTCGCCCATGCCACGTCGATCGCGAAGACCTCGGCGGCGATCGACGGCGTCGCCGCGCACATCCACGGCCACGCCGGCGCGATCGTCCGGACGCTCAGCGCGGGTAAGGGGTAGGAGGCCGTGGCCGTACTGCTCGCCTGGCTGACCGGTGCCGCGCTCATCGTCCTGCTGGTGGTCGTCGGCGTCGGCGTGTACCTCATCACCGAGGAGCTAAAGCGCATCAACAAGGTGATGGGCAAGATCTCCTGGGGGGTCAGGGCGATCGAGAGCGAGACCGACATGCTGACGGCGAACGTGCCCCCGCTCATCGAGACCTTCGCCGTGATCGACAATGGCGCGAAGGTGATCGCGGAGCGCCTCGGCTCGGCCGAAGGTCATCTCGCGGGCGCCGCGCAGCTTCTCGGCGCCGAAAGGAGCTAGCGCCGCATGTGCTTCAAGAACCTTCCGGTCGAGTTCGATGAGTCGGGAAAGGCCCACCTCAGGGAGGGCGTGCGCGACCCCTACGGCGTGAGCGGCAACGGACACGCGGCCAGCCGCGACGACCGCATCAAAGAGCTACTGAGGCGCAACGGCCACATCAAGGAGGTGAGCATCGACCCAGTGACCCGCGTCGCGGGCGCTCTGGCGTTCCATAGCGTCGTCGACCTCCAGGAACGCCGCGTCGAGGACGCGCACTCGATGGCCACCCTGTTCCGCGGCTACGAGATCATCCTCAAGGGCCGCGATCCCCGGGACGCGATCTTCATCTCCAGCCGCGCCTGCGGCGTCTGCGGCGGCGTCCACGCCAACGCGTCGGTCGAGGCGATCGAGATGGCCTTCGCATCGCCTCCGCCTTCGATGGGTGTGGTCGCGCGGAACCTCGGGCAGGCCGCGGAGTTCCTGTATGACCACCCGCTGCACCTGTATCTCCTTGCCGGACCCGATTACTCCGAGGCGGTCATCGGTGCGACGAATCCCGAGATCCTGAAGAAGGCGCGCGCTGCCACGGCGAAGAACAGCCACGTCCACGGCTTCTCGACGATCGGCGACATCATGACCGCGCTGAATCCCCTGACCGGCAGGCTGTACCTCGAGGCGCTCGAGGAGACGCGGCGCGCGCGCGAGATGACGGTGCTCGTGTGGGCGAAGTACCCGCATCCCCAGACCATCGTGCCCGGCGGCATCAGCGCCACCGTGACCTCACAAACGCTCAACGAATACCAGACCCGACTGAACTTCTTCATGGATTACGCGAAGAAGATGATCGCCATCTGGGACGACGTGTTCGACTTCCTGTATGAGGTCGAGCCGCGCTTCCACGACGTCGGCAAGCGTCCCCGTAACCTCATCGACCTCGGCATCTGGGAACACCACGAGGGCTACGACGCGACCTACGCCCGCGCGAACGAGTGGGGAGAGCGGCGCTGGGCGACCCCCGGCGTGGTCATCGAAGGCGACCTCGTGACGACGAACCTGCATCAGATCAACGCGGGCCTCGAGGAGTTCGTCTCCCACAGCTACTACGACGACTGGACGAGCGGGAACGGGCACCGTCCGTTCCCGACCGACCCGCTGGGCAACCCGCTCTCGCCGTACCACATGTGGAACAAGGAGACGCTGCCGAGGCCCGAGGGCCGCAGCTGGCGCGAGAAGTACAGCTGGTCCACCTCGCCGCGTTGGGATCGCCAGGTCGTCGAGGCCGGCGCGTACGCCCGCATGTGGACGACCGCGTGCGCCAAGAAGCTCCCGAAGAACCCGTTCATCGAGTCGACGGGGACGAGCATGCGGATGACCCTGCCCTCTGTGGGCCTGCCCGAGATGACCGTCGAGTGGCGGGTCCCGGACGAGCTCAACGCGATCGAACGCAACCGCGCGCGCGCGTACGCGCAGGCGTACACCGCGCTGGTCGCACTCAACAACCTGCTCGCGGGCTACGAGCTGCAGAAGCAGGGCAACACTGCGGTCAGCCGTGACTTCGAGATACCGAAGGGGGAGCGCGTCGGCGTGGGCTTCTGGGGTGCCGGCCGCGGTTTCCTGTCGCATCACCTCACGATGGACAAGGGAGCGCTCACGAACTACCAGATCCTTACTCCATCCACGATCAACGCCTCACCCGCGGACCCGTTCGGGAATCCGGGACCGTACGAGGAAGCGGTGATGAACACGCCGATCATCGAGGAGTTCCCGCGGGGCGAGGACTTCCGCGGGATCGACATCCTGCGGACGATCCGCAGCTTCGACCCCTGCATGCCGTGCACGACCCACATGTACGCGGGCGAGCACACCGTCGTCCGCGAGGTGAACACCTGCGCGTGCATCCTGGAGGACGAAGGGGAGCCCGTTCCCGCCGGTGCGGGCTGAGCTCCTCGGCCGAGTAAGCGAGCAGCCCGGTCGCACCGGGCTGAGCGAGACGCGCCTGGCGCCCGCGACGGCGCGTGCGCCAGGCTCGCGGGTCCTCGTCGGAGGTGTTGGCTACAGCAACCTCCGCGATCACTCGGCGGGTCTGCTTCTTCTCGAGTGGCTCGGCCCGCTCGGCGATCGTGTCGACGTCGAGGACCTCTCGTACAGCCCGATCGACGTGCTGTTCCTGCTGCAGCGCCGAGAGCCCTATGCCGGCGTCGTGCTCGCCGCCGCGGTCGCGCGCGGCGATGCGGCAGGCACCGTCCGCACCCAGCGATGGGAGGCGTCATCCGCGACGGCGGAGGAGCTTCAGGGACGCGTGGCCGAGGCAGTCACCGGCGTGATCAGCCTCGACAACCTGCTTCACATCTGCGCGCACTTCGGCGCCTTGCCGTCCGATGTGACGACCGTCGAGATCGAGCCGGCCGAAGAGGGCTGGGGACCGGGCACCAGCCCGACCGTCACCGCCGCTTTCGTGCGGGCGGCGGACGCGGTGCGCCGCGAGGTCCAGCGCCTCCTGGCGGACGCGTGAGCGAGGCACTCCGGACGCGCGATGAGGTCCTCCAGGTCATGTACTGGATGCTCGGCGAGAAGATCGCCCACGAGATCGACGCCGCCTATCTCGCGCGGTTTCTCGCGCTACCGGAACCGGCGATCGCGGAGGCCCTGACCGTGCTGGACCGGGAGCGTCTGGTGCTGCGAGGCGGCGCTCCCGGCCGGTATCGCCTGAGCGAAGACGGCATGCACGAGGGCGGGCGGCGCTTCCAGGACGAGTTCGGCGACCTGACGCGGCAGGCCCATGGGGAGTGCGCCCCCGGGTGCTGGTGCCACACGCCCGAGGGCGAGGGCAAGCCGTGTCCGAGCGTCCTCCGGGCGGCACAGGCCGTCGGTGGCTGAGACCGGTCCCGAGATCGGCCCGGCGCTCGACCGCCTGGACCGGATCATCGGGACGTTCGAGAACGAGCCCGAGGTCGCGGTCCGGGAGCGGGTGCTCGAGCTGCTGGAGGCCGTCGATGCGGTACACCGGCAGCTCGTCTGGCGCGTGGGGGAGCAGGTCCACAGCGCGCGTCCCGAGCTGTTCGAGCGCCTCCTGGAGGATCCGATCGCGAGCGTGTTATTCGAGATGTACGGCCTGGTATCCCCGAAACGCCGGCAGGCCGAGAGCGGGGATCCTCCGGAGGAGGCGGTGTCCGCCTTCATCGGCCTCGGCGCCCTCGAAGCGACCGTTCCCGTGCCTCTGGGCTGGTTCGACGCCGCGGCAGAGCGCGAGGTGGCGGAGGGCGGCCTTCTCGGGCGCGACGTCGAGGGCGAGCGGATCGTGCTGACCCGCGTCGATGGAGCTCTCTACGCATTCACCGACATCTGCCCGGGGACGCCGATGCCGCTGAACGCCGGACAGGTGCGCGAGGGAGTGCTGCTTTGCCCCTGGCACGACTGCCGGTTCGAGGTGAGCACCGGCCGCCGGCTCGACCGCGAAGGCACGGGCCTGACCGAGGTACCCGTAGCCGTGCGCGACGGCGGGATCCGTGTCGCGCTGCGTCCATCCCGAAGGCCCGTCGCATGACCGCGGTCATCGTGGGATTCGGCAACGACCTGCGCGGCGACGACGGCGTCGGGCAGGCGGTCGTGAGGGACCTGGAGAGCGGCGGGCTGCCTGGCGGTGTGCGCTGCGCCGATGTCGGCATCGGCGGCATCGCGCTCCTGCACGAGCTCGCGGCAGGCTGCGATCGCCTGGTCATCGTCGATGCCGTCCGCCGCGGCGCCGCTCCGGGGACCGTGTACGTGCTCTCGCCGGTCATCCCCGACCTGGATGGGCTGACGCCGCGCGAGCGTCATGATGAGCTGGTGGACGCGCACATGGCCGAGCCCTACCGGGTGTTGGTCCTCGCGAAGGCCCTGGGCCGGCTGCCTGCCGAGGTGCACGTCGTGGGCGTGGAGGTCGCCGAGACCGAGGAGCTCACCATGGAGCTCACCCCGGCGGTCGCGCGTGCCGTGCCCATCGCGGCGGAACGTGCGCTGCGGTTGGCTTCCGCCCCCATTGGGGTGGCGTGATGTGCCAGGGGATCCCCCGCACCGTCCTCGAGGTCGCGGCGGGCCGGGTGCGCGTCGACATGGACGGCGAGCCACGGTGGCTGCCGGCAAGCGAGCGCCTCGGGACGCTCGCCGTCGGCGAATACGTCGTGGTGTACGCGGGCATGGCCCTCGAGCGCGTCTCGCCCGAGGAGGCGCAGGAGCAGCTGCGCTTCCTGCGCTATCTGGAGGACGCCTTCCCCACGGACCACATCTGACCCGGGGCTCGCTCCGCCAGGGCTGGTGGCCCACCGCCGCACCCGGGTGGGCCACCGCCTCCGTCTCGATGTGAAGCGCCTTGTCCCGCGCGCCCCGCGCCGGGAAATGGGCGCTACGGGGTCCGAAGCGGGGGCGGCAGGTACTCGTAGGCCGAGGAGGAATGAATGGCGATCGCTGAACGCACTCCTACGAAGCCCAAGGGACTGGTCGAGATGTCGTGGGACCCGATCACACGGATCGTGGGAAGCCTCGGGATCTATACGAAGATCGACTTCGACGCCCGAAAGGTGGCCGAGTGCTACAGCACCTCGTCGATCTTCCGCGGGTACAGTGACTTCATAATGGGGAAGGACCCACGTGACGCCCACTTCATCACCAGCCGCATCTGCGGGATCTGCGGCGACAACCACGCCACGTGCTCCGTGTACGCGCAGAACATGGCGTACGGGGTGAAGCCGCCGGCCATCGCTGAGTGGATCGTCAACCTCGGCGAGGCCGCCGAGTACATGTTCGACCACAACATCTTCCAGGACAACCTCGTCGGGGTCGACTTCTGCGAGAAGATGATCAAGGAGACGACCTTCGACGAATACTCCGCCTCGCTCATGGACATCCATGAGGAGGAGCGAACATGACGCTTTCTTTGGAGCGCGGGCTGTCGGGCACCACCCGCTTCATCCGCTACGCCTTCATGCCGAACCGCCTGCGGTACTGCGGTGGCGACGATAACCGCACCATTTTCGAATACGCGGTGGAGGACGTGCGCGAGCCGCCGCTCGAGCCGATGCTGCGCAAGTTCACCGGCGCCTTTCCGTACCTAGCGCTGATCGCGCGCGGCAACGGCATCGCCGATCCCTTCGACGAGCGAGTCGTCGAGGCGTACTGGATCGGGAACGAGCTGCTCGACCGGGTGGAGGCGCGCCAACTCTACGACCACCTCCGCCAGCGCTACGCGAAGGAGCTCAGCGCGAAGACGCTCGACCGGGTCGCCGGGAAGGCCCCGGCCGGAGCGAGGCCCCACCACAGCTTCCACGTCTTCGACGTATGGCGGCACAGCGCGCGCGTCTCGGGCGAGGTGCTCGCCACCCTCGATTCGTGCCGCATCAGTTGGGGCACCGTCCGCTCGGTCGAAGCCGGCGAGCTCGTGGTGGAGCGGCGACCGCTCGTCCTTCGAGGCGGGCTCCTCGTGCTCGATGAGCCCCGGTCGGAGCGCGCCACGCGCCTGGTCCAGGGCAAGGGTTTCGCGACGGCCGCGCAGCCGGGCGAAGTGGTCTCACTGCACTGGGGCTGGGTGTGCGAGGTGCTCGAGCCGCCGCAGGCCGCGGCCCTCGAGCGCTACACGCTGCACCACCTGCGCCTCGCCAACCAGACCGTCTAGGAAGTTCGCATGCGAGGCCTGTCGCGCCGCGCGTTCCTCGCCGCCGCGGGCGCGACGGCGGCCGCGTGCCTCGCCCCCGCGACGGCGCCGCAGGCCGTGGCCGGCCGCGAGCGCCTGCTCCTGTCGTGGTGGAGCGACACCGGCAACCCCTCGCCCTTCACCTTCAGCGCCGTCGGCCCCGGCGGCATCGTGAAGGTGATGCTCGTTTTCGATTCTCTGACCTGGAAGGACGAGCGGGGGATCATCCCGTGGCTCGCGGAGAGCTGGACCGCCGGCGAGGACGGGACCTCATACACCATGCGCCTCCGCCCGAATGTCACATTCCACGACGGCAGCCCGCTGACCGCGCGCGACGTCGCCTTCACCTTCAGCGAGTTCGCGCGCTTTCCGTTCAAATGGGCCTCGACCGCGATCGTGTCGGGCGTCGACGTGGTCGACGAGCGCACCGCGCGGATCCGACTGCGATCGCCGTTCGCTCCCTTCCTCGAGGACGTGGCCGGGGCGGTGCCGATCCTCCCCGAGCACCTCTGGGCCCCGGTCGCCGACCCGCAGCATTTCTTCGAGCCGGCCTCGATGATCGGAAGCGGCCCCTACCAGCTGGACTCGCACGATGAGAGCAAGGGCGAGTATCTCTTCCGAGCCCGTGGTGGCCACTTCGGAGGGAAACCACTGATCCGGGAGCTCGCCTATGTCCTGATCCCCCCGGCCCAGCGGACGTTCGCATTGCAGGGCCACGCGGCCGACACGTTCCTGTCGATGGAGTACGACGTGGTGCCCGCATTCGCGAACGGCGATCCGTACCGCGTCTTCACGACGCCCCCCCAGTCGATGGTCAGGCTCATCTTCAACGTCGACCGCCCGCCGTTCAGGGACGTGCGGGTCCGCCAGGCGGTCGCATACGCGCTCGATCGCGGCGACCTTGCGCAGCGCGTGACCCGGGCGCCCGACGTCGTCGTCGGGAGCGCCGGCGTGATCCCGCCTGAGAGCCCCTGGTTCGCCTCGGGGCTGCGGGCCTACGCGTTCGATCCCGCACGTGCGGCCGGGCTGCTCGATGCGGCGGGCATGCGCGACCGCGACGGCGACGGCCTGCGCGAGCTCCCCGACGGCTCGCCGCTCGTGCTGGACATGCTGGCCGACCCGGCGGCCCCCGACGCCCCGCTCATCATCGGTCAGCTGCGCGCGAGCGGATTGGCGGCGAGGCTCGTGCCAGGAGACGCCAAGACGCGCACCGATCTCCAGCAGAAGAGGCAGTTCACGCTGGCGCTCGCCTCGCACATCGGCGTCGGCGGCGACCCCGACTTCCTGCGCCGGTGGTTCGCCGGCGAAGCGACCAACGCGTTCGAGACCGGCAATGCACTGCACAGCGCCGAATTCGACGCCCTCGCGTCCGCGCAGGTGCGCGAGCTGGACGTGAACAGGCGGCGCGACCAGGTCGCCGGAATGCAGCGCGTCCTCGCGGAGGAGCTGCCGACCCTGACGCTCTACCACCGCCGCTTCTATTTCGTCTACGACGCCTCGCGGTGGGATCGGTGGTCGAACACCGCCGGGGGCATCATGAACGGCATCCCGCTGTTGGAGAACAAGCTCAACTTCCTGCAGCGATGACCGCGCTCCGGCCTCTCGCGCGCATGGTCGTGCTGCTCGGGCTGCTGGTCGTCGTGAACTTCATCCTGCCCCGCGCGCTGCCGGGCGACCCGCTGTCGGTCGCCGTCGGCGGCGGCGGCGAGGACGCTCCGCTCCCGCTGAGCCCCCAGGCGCGCGCGCATCTGGTCGACTACTACGGCCTCGACCGTCCGCTCGCGGAGCAGTTCGCGCGCTATGCGAGCGCGCTGGCGCGGGCCGACCTCGGCGCCTCCATCGCCTCGGGTCGACCCGTCAGCGACCTCATCGCGGCCCGGGTCCCGTGGTCGCTGCTGCTCGGTGGCAGCGCGCTCGTGCTCGCGGCGACCCTCGGCGCGCTCCTCGGGATCCGCGCGGCCTGGGCCGGAGGATCGGGCGAGCGCGCGCTCACGGTCGTCCTGGTGTTCCTGGGTGCGCTCCCGGAATTCGTCATCGGCCTCGTCCTGGTCGTCGTGTTCGCGGTCGCGCTGCCGCTGTTCCCCGCCAGAGGAGCGCTGTCGCCGTTCCTCCAATGCACAGGGGCCGAGGCGCTGCTGCGTTGCACCGCGGACGCGGCCGCGCACCTGGTGCTGCCGCTCTTGACGCTTGCGCTCGCGCACCTGCCCGGCTTCTACCTGGTCATGCGCGCCTCGACCCTCGCGCAGTTACCGCAGGGGTACATCGCGGCCGCCCGCGCCAAGGGGCTCTCCGAGCGGCAGGTCGCGCTTCGCCACGCCGCTCGGAACGCGTTCGTGCCGTTCCTCGCGCTCTTCGGGGCGCGGCTCGGCTTCGTCCTCGGCGGTGTGATCGTCGTCGAGTCGGTCTTCGCGTACCCCGGGCTAGGGCAGCTGGCGTTCGACGCGGTCCTCGCGCGCGACTACCCCGTGCTCCAGGCTGTCTTCCTCCTCGCCGGCGCGGCGGTCGTGCTCGGTAACGCCGCCGCCGACCTCGCCATCGAGCGCATCGATCCGCGCCTGCGCGCGGTCCGACTCACATGAGCGCGGCGATGGTCCAGCCCGCCGTGGCCGTGACGTGAGCGCGGCGCTGCTCTTGCCGGCGGCCGTCGTCGCCGCGGTCCTGCTCCTGGCGGCCCTCGGCCCGGGAGGCGGCGCGGCCGTGGACCCGGCGACCCTCGCGCGGCCCCTGCTGCCTCCCACGGTGGCGCATCCGCTGGGCACGAACGCGCTCGGCCAGGACCTGTTGTCGCAGTTCCTGGCCGGGGCACGGCCGGCGGCGGTCGCCGGAGCGCTCGGGGCGGGGCTCTCGACCCTTCTTGCCGTCGGCGCGGCGCTCCTCGGGTCGGGGGGCAGAAGGGCGGACGCGCTCGCGCGCGCGGTCTCCGACATCGTGCTCGCCGTTCCGCACCTGCCGCTGCTGATCCTGGTCGTTGCGCTCGCGGGCCCGTCGCTGCGGACGATCGCGGTCGCTCTCGCACTGCTGTCGTGGCCCGCCTTCGCGCGCGTCCTGCGCGCGCAGACCCGCGTCGAGCTCGCTCGCGGGTACGTGGAGGCGGCCCGCGCCCTCGGCCTCTCCCCTCCGCGCATTCTCGTGCGCCACGTGGCGCCTGCGCTCGCTCCCCTCGCCGCGGCGAAGGGGCTGCTCACCGTGCAGTACGTCGTGCTTGCGCAGGCGAGCCTCGCGTTCCTGGGCCTGGCCGACCCGTCCATCGTGTCCTGGGGCGGGACCGTCCGCGACGCGCTGCGCTATCCGCTGGTGTTCGCGACCCCGGTGTGGTCGTGGTGGCTGCTGCCGCCCGTGGCCGCGATCGGACTGTTCGTGAGCTGTCTCGCGCTCATCGGCACGGCGCTCGACGAGCGCGCGACGCCTGCCCTGCGGGCGCTCCGCCCGCGCTGACGACCGGGCGGGTCTGCCGCGTCCGCCGATCGCCCGGTGTCGGACGGTGGTGTCCGGTCGGCGAACGTCAGCTCGATCTCTCACGCGGATCCTTCGATACGGGCCGATCACGACGCCCGGTCCGGCGGTTCAGGGCCGCGCTTCGAGAAGATCCTTCGCTCTCGCGAGATCGGCTTGGACCTGGCGCTTCACGGCGCGGGCGACGATCCAACGTCCGAGCCTGGGAAAGCCGCCTGGATCGGCCTCGCCCCAGAAGGCGAATGTGGTGCCGGTGGCGGACCGCTCGACCCGCCACGCGAATGCGAAACGCGCAGGGCCTCCGGTCCCCCTGGCCGCAAAGCGGCGATCGGGCTCGAACTCGGTGACCTCGAGCTCGGTCTCGATGTCGCGGCCGAGGAACCGCCGAAACTCGCGCCATTTCGACCCCTTGCCCAGCGGCCCATCCGCCCTGACTTTCACCAGCCCCGCCTGCCACGCCGTCGCGTTGTCGGGGTCGCTGAAGAATGCGAAGACCTCATGGACCGGTCGGTCGATGATGATGATGTGCTCGTAACTGATCGCCACCCCGCCCTCCGACTGCCCGGCGGACCGTACCAAGCCGCGGCTTACACGCGCTCCAGCGAATCGAGGATATCGCTGACGTCGAAGTCGGCCGCCCCGACGCATCGGTCCGCCGCACCGTAATACACGCGGATCTGCCGGGGATCGTTCAGCTCGACATGGCCGCACGAGTACACGACGTTGTTCAGGAACCCGTGCCTCTCGAATGGGAGCTCCGGGACGAGGATGGGCTCGGGCGAACGGCGCAGGACGCTCGAAGGGTCGCGTCCGTCGAGCAGCGCCGCGCCGAGCGCGTAGCGGCCGTCGCCGTCGACGCCGTGATAGATCTCGAGCCAGCCGCCCGGCACGCGGAAGGGGACCGCGGACGCGCCCGTGTGGCGCTCGTCCCAGCGTCCATGACGCGGCATCAGCACAGGCTGGTAACGTCCCCACGGAAGCCGCCCGTCCGGCATGGCGATCCAGATGCCGAGCACGTGGTCGAACGAGCTGGGCATGGGCCGCATGAGCGCGATGAATCTGCCATCGCGCTGCTCGGGGAAAAGCGCGACATCCTTGTGGTCCGGGAGCGTCATGGCGCCCTCGCGCGTGAAGTTCCGGAAGTCGGTAGTTGTGGCGAGGCTCGTCGTGATGCCGAGGCGGGACACGGAGACGTAGGTGATGTACCAGGTATCGCCGATCAGCGTCGCGCGCGCATCCTCGCACCCGTATTCCTCGAGGGATGACGCGGGTGCGATCGCCGGCGCATCGTCGATCGCGAAGTTGATCCCGTCGCGGCTTCGGGCGACGCGCAGGTGGGACATCTGCGTCAGGTACACCAGCCGCCGGCCCAGGACCGGGTGAGGCAGGCTCACCGCCCGCGGGTCGCGCGTATCGAGGCCCGGCAGGTCCCGCGGGAGGTACGCGGTGACGACCGTCGGGTCGGCCCGCCGCGGGTCGAGGAGCGCGATCGGGACCACATCCTCGGCGCGGTGGCCACCTGCGAGCGGCCGCAGGAGTGGATGCGCTCCGCCTAGGTCGAGCGTGAGCGCGTCCGCCGGTAGCGAGCCCCGGCAGCTTGCCCGCTCCGCGATCCGCAGCAGCAGCACGAATTCGCCATCAACTCGCGCCGCGGCGGGGTTGAGCACCGCCACGACCTCGAAGCCCGGCAGCGACGGCCGCACGTCGGACGGCTCGATCAGCGGCCCGTCGCCGACCCGGGTGGCCAGCGGGGAAAGGGACTTCTGCGGCGCGGCGGCATCGATCATGCCGACCCACTGGGCAAGCGCCGTACCAAGCTGACAATCGGTCGCGCGCGTGACGACCGGCCCCGCCCCTCGCGTATCCTCCCCGGGATGTCCGATGAGGTCCGAGTGCGCCCGCTCACGGAGCTCGATATCGACGGTATCACTCGGATCGACGAACGCATCACGGGCCGTTACCGCCCCGACGTGTGGGAGCAGCGCGTCGGCTACTACATCCGGCGCGACCCCGATTCCTCCCAGGTCGCGGAGAGCGGTGGCCGGGTGATCGGCTTCATGCTGGGCGAGGTCCGAGGGGGCGAGTTCGGGCTCGAGGAGCCGACCGGTTGGCTCGAGTTCTTCGGGGTCGATCCGGATGCGCGCGGCCGCGCTGTCGGCCGGAGCCTCTGCGAGGCGCTGCTCACGTACTTCCGCGAGAAGGGCGCGCACATCGCGCGCACCATGGTCGCCGCGAGCGACGCGGACATCGCGGGATTCCTCGCCGCGATGGACTTCGTCCCCGCGCCCCTGACCGCGCTCGAAAAGCGCATCTCATAGTCGACGGGGCTGGTCCCGCGCGGCCGTGCCGACCGCTACTCTGGTGCTCATGAGCGACGAGATCCACGACCTTCCCGCCGCCTACCACGGCGCCGTCCTGCACTGGCAGCGGCACAACTTCCCCGAGTACGCGCGCCTGACCGAAGACTGGGAGCGCTTCTTTCCGAAGGAGCCCCAGTTCTGCCTATGCGCCCGGCTCGCGCAGAACGTGCCCGGCGGCATCGAGGTCGGCGACCGTGCGGGGCAGCCGAAGGCGACGGAGCCGAAGGACCTCGACCCTGAGGCGGCGAAGGGGCTTCTCGGCATCATCCGGGCGCAGGCGTCGACCGAGTTCGGCTCGATCCAGCAGCATCAACAGACCCTCGCGCGCGCGCAGGACCCGACCGACCAGGCGTGGGTGCTGCGGGTCATGGCCGAGGAGCTGCGCCACGGTTACCAGATGATCCACCTCCTCACGAGCGCCGACTGGTCGCCCGCCACGGATCAGAAGCCGGCCGACATGGTCGAGGAGATCCTGTCGATGAAGACGGGTTCGCACGTGCTCGCGGCGTTCAACTTGGAGTACGACAGCTTCGTCGACAACGTCGTCTTCGCGGCGTTCATCGACCGGGTGGGGAAGTACCAGCTCACCATGCAGAAGGTGAACGCCTACAAGCCGATGGCAGCGAGCATGCCGCCGATGCTGCGCGAAGAGGCGTTCCACCTCGCGGCCGGCGTGATCCCGATGCGGCGCTGGGCCGAGGCGGCCGCCGACCCCGACGCGCTCATCACCATGCCGGCGCTCCAGAAGGCGATCTGCAAATGGTTCCCGCGCGGGCTCGAGATGTTCGGCGACGAGCGCGGCGGCGAGACGAACGTGAAGCTTGGCCTGAAGGACAAGGCGAACCGCGAGGCGCAGGACCTGTATGTCGCCGAGTGCGAGCAGATGCTCGACGACCTCAACCGCCGCCACGTGCGCGCGCGGTTCACGAGGCTCTCGCGCGAGGAGGCCGACGCCGTCTACGCGCGGGTCAAGGTGGATCGGGGCGACGCTGACGGTCTGTCGTGGGACCGCGACCTGCTCAAGCTCCCCGACCGCGGATTCTTCCGTCGCCGCGGAGAGTTCGCGTTCCAGCCCATCGGTTTCAGCGGCGAGCGGTTCGACGACACCGAGCATTACGTGGGGCATGTCCGTGACCGCCTGCCGGAGGCCTACCTCGCCTCGCTCGACGTCAAGCACTGGGCCGACCTGCAGCGTGCGGTCTCCGGCGGGGCGACGGCGCTGAAGGACGCCATCAAGAGCATGCCGCGCCTCGCGCGTGTCGGCGGCGCGTGCCCGTGCGCGAACTCGGTCCGCTGGGTCATGGAGATCCCGGAGCAGGAAACGGCCGGAGGCGCGAAGCCAAAGCAGTAAGCCGCTGCGAAGGACTCGAGATCGTCCTCGGGATGCGGACTCGCGTTGGCAGAGAACGATGCCAGGCGCAACGGTCAGGCGCGGAGCTCCAACCGTGTGGGGGTCCCGATGAGCGACGCGAGCCCTTCGATCTCTTCGGCCAGCGCCGTCCGCGCCGGCGCGCGAGCCGCACGAACGGTTCGACCGTGAGCACGGCGTGGTCCCGCTTCCGTTCGATCCGCCACGCGGCACGGATGCGGCCGTCGACCAGGACGCAGGGGAGCGACCACACCGCGATGCGGGGCCGGAACGCGCGGTCCCTGAACGCCTCGTCGACCATCGCCTCGGGGTACGGGGCGCTCATCACGAGCAGCTGGTCGAACGAAGGCAGCAGCCGGACGCCCCTCACCGGCGCGGCCTCGCTCAGCGAACGCATGTCCGCGGCGAGGACCCACCGCTTCACGGCCCGACCTCGACCTCTCCGAGAGGCGGTCGCTGCCCGCGCCGCTGGCCAGGCCTCGCGCCTGGACATCCGCCGGCGCGGCCCTACGCTCTACTACGTAGGCGTAGGAGGTCGCGATCATCCGTCTCCAGGCAGCCGACGGTAAGCGCGGGTCACCATCGCGGAGACGCGTCCTGCGCCTCGGACTGCTCGGAGGCACCGGCTTCGCGCTGGCGGAGCTGTTCGCGAGCGTCGTCCCCTTCATGCGGGTACAGCGCGTGCTCGGGCTCGGCGAGCGCGTTCCCGTCGGTACCCGCGACGAGATCCTCGAGCGCTTCCGCTCCACCGAAGACCGCCCGATCCTCTTCTCGACCGGAAGGTTCTTCCTCCTCCATGCACCCGGCGGGATCGTCGCGGCGTATCGAAAATGCACCCACCTCGGGTGCAGCGTCCCGTTCGTCCCCGCTGAAGACCGCTTCCACTGCCCGTGTCACCAGTCGGTCTACGACAAGCGGACCGCCGTCGTCATCAGCGGTCCCGCGCCCAAGCCCCTCCAGTTGTTCCACATCACGGCGCAGGATGGGACGCTCGTCGTCGACACGAACCCGCTGAATGTCATCGACCGCCGCGACAACGTCTGGGATCCGACGGTACTCGAAGTCACGGGGTAGCCGTTGAGGGTCATCCGGGCGTTGAAGGGCACGACCGCTTCCAGTCACGCGGTCAGCCTCGCCGAATGGGCGATCCAGGCGCATGACGGACGCGGCAGTTCCGGCCTGGGCTCGGGCCGGAGCGCCGGCGATCTGGTGATCGCACCCCCCGCGGGTCGATTTCACCTTCGCGGGCCGGCGCTGGGCCTCCCGTCAGCTTGGGCGCGGAAGACCGATCGCGAGCGACGCGAGTCCGATCGCCGCCGCGCTGGCGAGCTGCGCGATCTCGCCATCGGCGAGCGCCTGGACGAGACGGCGCAGCGGCATCAGCTCAACCGCGATCTCCTCGAGGTCGCCGCTCGCGGGCTCTGCCACGCGCGAGGCGCCCCGCGCGAGGAATGCGTGCATCTCGCCGCAGCCGGCGTTGCCGTCGATGACGAAGCGCCCCAGCGATGACCAGCTCGTCGCGGCGTATCCGGTCTCCTCGAGCAGTTCCCGCCGGGCGGTCCTCCCGGGGTCCTCGTCCTCCTCGAGGTATCCGGCAGGCAGCGAGATCGCGACCCTCCGCGCGCCGTGCTTGTACGAGCGCTCGACGACCACGTCGCCGCCTCCGGTCACCGCCACCACGACCGCGTAGTCGCGAAGCCGGACCCAGTTGAAGTCCTCGATCACGCGGCCGTCCGGCAGGAGCACCCGCTCGTCGCCCACGGCGACCCAGGGCGGCCGCTCGAGAAGGGTCCGCAGCGACAGCGTCTTCCACGGCCGCGGCGGGCCGCTCACGCGGTGAGGGTCACCGCGCGCGTCTCACGACCGCGGCAACGGGCGCGCTCACACAGGCGTGAAGGGCTCACGGCTACGAGAGGCGGAAGCGCGCGAGCTTCCTCCGGTCGAGCGTCATCCCGAGGCCGGGTCCGGTGGGCACGGCGAGCATGCCGCCCTCGGGCTGCGGGAATGGCTCCTCGAAGATGTCGAGCAGCGGGTTCGTGATGAACATCCACTCGAGCCGGTACAGCTGCGGCACGGCGGCGGCGAGGTGGAGAGATGCGACGTGCGCGACGCCGCATGAGAAACCCGTGTGCGGTGCGTAGCGGACGTTGTGCGCGTGGACGAGCGCGCCGAGCCGTTTCGCCGCGGTGAAGCCTCCGACGCGGGCGACGTCGGGCTGAACGATGTCGAGCGCGCGCCGCCGCAAGAGTTCCCTGAAGCCAAAAAGCCCGAACTCGGACTCGCCCCCGGCCACCGGGATCGGCTGGGACCTGCGGATCAGCTCGTACCCGTCGATGTCGTCGGCGTACACCGGCTCCTCGATGAACGCGAGATCGTACCTGGCGATCTCGTGGCAGACCTTGATCGCGGTCGCCGCGTCGTACGCGCTGTTCACATCGGCGCCCATCTCGATGCCGGGGCCGGCGGCTTCGCGGCACACCCGGACCGCCTCGACGTCCGAGCGAAGACCCCCCCATTCGGCCGATCGGCCGAGCTGCATCTTGAACGCGCGATGGCCGCGGGCGACCTGTTCCGCGGTCTCGCGCGCCATGTGGTCGAGGTCCGCGGTGTAGACCTTCGACGCGTACACCGGGACCGCGGTCCGGCCCGCGCCGCCGAGCGCCTTGTACAGCGGGACGCCTTGGGACCGCGCGACGATGTCCCAGAGCGCCTGGTCGAGCCCGCTCATGGCCTCCTGGACGAAGCCGCGGTAGTGGCCCCAGGCGCGCAGCTGCCGGAACATGTCGTCCCACAGTCCCTCGGTGTCGCGGGGATCGCGGCCCTCGATGACGGGCCAGAGGAGCTCGCGGACCACCCGCTCGACCACGCGCGGGGCCTTGCGCGCGATGCACTCGCCGACCCCGGTGATCCCGTCGTCGGTCGAGACCTCGACGACCGTGGCCGTGAACGTCCCGTAGCTGCCCGCCCCGAACTCGAGCGGGCGAGCGAGGCCTCGTGCGGCCACCCCGGGCGCCTCGAGCACCCATGTCTGGAGCCTGGCGATCCTCACGGGCGGTCCTGGGTGGCCAAGGGGACAAGGTTAGCGGAGAAGTAGGCCCTCGGCGCTTGACAGCTTTTTTCGGTCTGCCGTACGCTGTTAGCAGTCGAGCCCGGCGAGTGCTAAATCCAAGACCGGACGGTCCGCCTACCTCGCTGTCCGGGACCACACCAACGAAGGGAGCCCAGCGTATGGCAGTCGCGGAGAAACCCAGCAAGGACACGAAGGAACAGAGCACCAAGGCGTCCAAGGAGTCCACCCACGCGTCGAAGCTCAAGCTCAAGCCCCTCGGCTCACGCGTCGTCATCAAGGCCCTCGAGCGCGAGGAGATGACGAAGAGCGGGATCGTGCTGCCGGACACCGTGAAGGAGAAGCCCCAGGAGGGCAAGGTCCTCGCGGTCGGCCCGGGCGATCGGCACCCGGACACCGGAGAGCGGATCGCGGTCGAGCTCAAGGAGGGGGACCGTGTCCTCTTCCAGAAGTACGCCGGCACTGAATTCAAGCTCGACGATGAGGAGCTCCTGATCCTTTCGGAAAAGGACGTCCTCGGCATCGTCGCTTCGTAGAGCGGGAGGAGAACACATGGCGAAACAGCTCGTATTCACGGACGACGCGCGTAAGGCGCTGAAGCGCGGCGTCGACACGATGGCCAACGCTGTCAAGACCACCCTCGGCCCGAAAGGCCGCAACGTTGCGGTGGACAAGAAGTTCGGCGCCCCGACGGTCACCCACGACGGCGTGACCGTGGCGCGCGAGATCGAGCTCGAGGACCCCTTCGAGAACATGGGGGCACAGCTTCTCAAGGAAGCCGCAACCAAGACCAACGACATCGCGGGTGACGGCACGACCACGTCGGTCATCGTCGCGCAGGCGATCGTCCACGAGGGTCTGCGCAACATCGCTGCGGGCGCGAACCCGATGCTCCTGAAGCGCGGCCTCGAGAAGGGCGTCCTCGCCGTGGTCGGCGAGATCAAGTCGCAGGCGACCGAGGTCAAGGGCAAGGACGAGATCGCGCAGATCGCCGGCATCTCGGCGGCCGACGCCGAGATCGGCAACCTCATCGCCGAGGTCATGGACAAGGTCGGCCGCGAGGGTGTGATCACCGTCGAGGAATCCAAGGGCCTTCAGTTCGAGACAGAGTTCGTCGAGGGCATGCAGATCGACCGCGGCTACATCTCGGCGTACTTCGTCACGAACGCCGATCGCATGGAAGCCGCGATCGATGACCCCTACATCCTCATCACCGACAAGAAGATCTCCGCGATCACCGACATCCTGCCGGTGCTCGAGAAGCTCGTGCAGGTCACCAAGAACCTCGTGATCATCGCGGAGGACGTCGACGGTGAGGCTCTCGCCACGCTCGTCGTGAACAAGCTCCGCGGCACCATCAACGTCCTAGCGGTGAAGGCGCCCGGCTTCGGCGACCGCCGCAAGGCGATGCTCGAGGACATGGCGATCCTCACCGGCGGCAAGGTCATCAGCGAGGAGGTCGGACGCAAGCTCGACGCGACCACCGTCCCGGATCTCGGCCGCGCGCGCCGCGTGAGCTCGAACAAGGACGAGACGACCATCGTGGAGGGCCACGGCAGCCAGGACGCGATCATGGCCCGCGTCAAGCAGATCAAGGCCCTCATCGAGGAGACCACCAGCGACTTCGACAAGGAGAAGCTTCAGGAGCGCCTCGCCAAGCTCGCCGGCGGCGTCGCCGTCATCAAGGTGGGCGCGGCCACGGAGGTCGAGCTCAAGGAGAAGAAGCACCGCGTCGAAGACGCCCTCTCGGCGGCGCGTGCCGCTGTCGAGGAAGGCACCGTCCCGGGCGGCGAGATCACGATCATCAACGCGATCAAGGCGCTCAACAACGTCAAGGCCGAGGGCGACGAGCTCACCGGCGTGAACATCCTCCGGCGCGCGCTGGAGGAGCCCTTCCGGCAGCTGTGCGTCAATGCCGGCCAGGATGGCGCCGTCATGCTCGAGCAGGTCCGCCGCAAGCAGACCGAGACTGGGTCGCGATCGTGGGGCTTCGAGGTCGTGGCGAACGCCGTCGTCGACCTTGCGAAGGCCGGCATCATCGACCCGGCGAAGGTCGTCCGCTCGGCGGTCGAGAACGGCGCTTCGATCGCGGCGATGATCCTCACCACGGAGGCGCTCATCACCGACATCCCCGAAAAGGAAAAGGCGCCCGCGGGCATGCCCCCGGGCGGAGGCATGGACTACTAGCGGCGCCACCCGTCTGAAGCGAACGATGGAGGCCCGGGGCCGCGAGGCTCCGGGCCTCCCGCTGTCACCTGCGGCGGCGCGATCCCGGGCCGCATGACCACGGCGCCTCGCGGAATACCGGGCGCACGACGTTCGCACCATCACGCTCCCGACCTGGCCGGACCCGGGGTCGGTGCGGTCCCGCATTGCCGACCACGCGAGCCCGTAGTACGTTCGCGCCCTACCGTGCGTGCGCCCTTGAGGTCGCGAGTGGAGGGGTCCGTGCCTAGGCTCAACCTGGTTCGCTCGCTCGCGGGTGTGATGGTGGCGCTGGTGATCGCCTCGGCGTGCGCTCAGTCGAGTCCGGGCTCGCCGGCATCGGGGTCTCCGAAAGTCGAGCTCGCGGATGTTCAGGAGATCACGGTCGCGTCAGCGGCCGACGGGTACCGCAACGACGACAAGCGCACGACGATCGGGATGTACCCGCTCAACGCGAACGTCTTCGACACCCTCGTCACGCTCTCGCCCGACTACCAGGTGATGCCGGGCCTGGCCACGAAGTGGGAGTTCCGCGAGCCCAACACCTATCGCTTCACCCTCCGTCCCGGCGTGAAGTTCCACGACGGAAGCGCGTTCACCGCCAAGGACGTGGTCTGGTCGATCCAGCGCATCGCCAAGCAGGGTGGCGGGACCGTGGGCGTCGATGCCAAAAGCGCGGTGGCCGTCGACGACCTGACCGTCGACATCACCCCCAAGCGGCCCAATCTGCGAGCCCTCCAGCAGCTGGTCCACCCCACCTGGAGCATCGCGAAGGCCGAGTCGGACACGGCCAAGCCAATGGGTACGGGCCCGTTCAGGTTCATGGAGTACGTGAAGGACCAGCGGATCGTCGTGGCCGCCAACGACGACTACTGGGGCGGCAAGCCCACCCTCCGCAAGGTCACGTTCCGGTTCATCCCCGACGCGAACACCCGGGTGCTCGCGTTGCAGGCCGGTGAGGTCCGGATCAGCGACATCCCGAAGGAGTCCGCGAAGACCATCACCGGCGATTTCAGCGTCAGCCGCTCGAAGGTGGGCGCGTACGAGGCGATCTACGTCAACATCCGCGGCAAGCAGGGGTACGACATCGGCGCCGACAAGGCGATCCGTCAAGCGATCGCCTACGCGATCGACAAGAAGATCGTCGTTGACAGCGTCTGGCAGGGCAACGCCGAGATCTCGCAGACGATGATCCCCGCGGGCATCCTGGGCGGTGAGGCGAGCCGGATCACCGGGACGAACCGCGATGTGCCGAAGGCCCAGAAGATCCTCGAGGACGCCGGCTGGAAGGCGGGCGCCGACGGGATCCGCGAGAAGAACGGGCGCAAGCTCTCGCTCAGCATGGTCGTCGGCTTTCCGAACGCTGACGTCCACAAGCCGATGCCGGAGTTCGCCCAGTCCCAGTTCAAGGAAGTCGGGATCGACATCAAGATCGTCGTGACCCCCGACACCGCGACCTATGAGAAGCGCCTCGCGAACGGCGAGGGCGACCTCTGGGTCGAGGCCGGCAGCCAGAACGACGCCAACCCCTGCTTCCTCCCCGATCTCCTGTTCTCGAGTCCGGACCCGGCCGGTGACCAGGAGTCCAACATGTACGGCAACGCGTTCGCCATCGGCGCGGCGTTCGATGCCGCCATAAAGCGGTGCCGCGAAGCGACCGCCACGCCCGACGTTCAGAAGGCGGCTGCCGACGCGATGAAGCTGCTTATCGACGATCAGTTCGTCGTCGTGCCCCTGGCCGGCACCTTCCGGATCGCCGGCATCAGCAACAAGGTGCTGGACTTCGTCCTGCATCCCGCTGGCGTCCACCAACGCTGGGATGGCGTCAAGCTGAGCAAATAGAGGCTAGGGCGGAGGTGGGACGCCGTCGCGACAGCGGTGGCCCGCCGCCGGCTCGCTTGACGACGTAATGCTTCGCTACATCGCCCGCAGGATCGCCTACCTGGCCCCGGTCTGGCTCGGGATCTCGATCCTGGCATTCGCCCTCTCGCTGCTGGCGCCGGGTGATCCGGTGCGCCAGGTCCTCCAGCAGTCCGGGATCGACGCGCCCTCGTCCGAACAGGTCATCGCCATGCGCCGCGACCTCGGTCTCGACGACCCGGCACCCGTACGCTACGCGCGCTGGTTGAGCGGGGCGGTGCGGGGCGATTTCGGCAACTCGTACCGCACCGGCGAACCGGTGCTGCGGTCGCTCACCGACCGCTTCCCGCGGACGGCGCAGCTCGCGCTCGTTGCCATCGTGCTGGGCCTGCTGATAGCCCTTCCGCTGGGCGTGGTCTCCGCCATGTGGCGCAACTCGCTGACCGATCAGGTCGCCCGCATCGGCGCGCTCGTCGGCGCCTCCATCCCAGGCTTCTGGCTGGCGTACCTGCTCATCATCCTGTTCGCTGTGCGGCTCCGCGTGCTCCCGGTGGCCGGCGCGAGCGAGCCGCGGCACCTGATCCTCCCCGCGCTCACGCTGGCCGTCGGCGCCGCGGCCGGCCTCACCCGGCTCACGCGCTCGGCGATGCTCGAGGAGCTGTCCCAGGAATACGTCCGCACCGCGCGCTCCAAAGGACTGCGCGAGCGCGCCGTGATCGTCGGCCATGCGCTGCGCAACGCGCTGGTGGCGATCGTCACGATCACCGGGATACGCTTGGCGGCGCTCCTGGGCGGCGCAGTGATCGTCGAGACGATCTTCGCCTGGCCCGGGATCGGCAAGTACCTCGTGGACTCGATCTTCAACCGCGATTACCCGACGATCCAGGGCTTCGTCCTCTTCACCGGGACCGTCGTTCTCCTGATCAATCTCGCGGTCGACGTGTCGTACGTCTGGCTCGATCCAAGGGTGCGCCTGGGCGGGAAAAGCCGATGATCGCGACGAAGGTCCGAGATCCAATGGCCGAGATCATCGCCGGCGCGGAGGTGCTCGCGCCGCGCTCCAGGCGGCCAGGCGCTTTGCAAAGCCTCCTCGGGCAGCGCGTCGGGACCGTCGGCCTGGCCATCGTCGGCACGATCGTTCTCCTCGCCCTCGCGGCGCCGCTTCTTCCGCTCGCCGATCCGACGAAGGTCGATGCGGCCCGTGGGCTCGCGCCACCCGGCGCGGGGGCGCTTCTGGGGACCGACAACCTTGGCCGGGACATCATGAGCCGGCTCGTGTGGGGGGCACGGCTTTCGCTGGCGACGGCGGGACTCGCGGCGCTGCTGATCCTCACCATCGGGGTCGGAGTGGGCATGATCGCCGGCTTCTACGGTGGCCTGCTCGACGATCTCCTAATGCGGGTCGTGGACGTGCTCCTCGCGTTCCCCGCCCTCATCCTCGCCCTCGCCATCGCGGGCGTGCTCGGCCCGAGCATCACGAGCGTGATGATCGGGATCGTCACGGTCGCGTGGGCCGACTACGCCCGCGTCATGCGCGGGCAGGTGCTCGCGGCCCGCGAGCGTCAGTACGTCGAGGCGGCGCGCGCCATCGGCGCGCGGAACGGACGGATCCTCGTGCGACACCTGCTTCCGAACGTCCTGCCACCGATCCTGGTCCTCGCGAGCCTCGAGATGGGCGGCCTCATCCTGGCGCTTTCGGGGCTGAGCTTCCTCGGCCTCGGGGCCCAGCCTCCCACGCCCGAATGGGGCGCGATGCTGAACGACGGCCGGAGCTTCATCGCGGCCGCCCCGCAACTGATGGTCTATCCGGGGCTCGCGATCACGCTGGTGGTGGTCGGCTTCAATCTCCTGGGGGACGGTCTTCGCGATGCCTTCGATCCACGCCTGCGCTGACGACAGTGCTCATGGGGCGGGATCGGGCGGAATGTCGGTGGCCCTGTGCACTGCGCCCGATCGATACCGCGGCGCCAGGACGCAGCCGCTGGATGTGCGCGGCCACGTGCGTCACTGCGGCGGGGCGATCCTCGACTGCATGATGACGGCGCCCTCGCGGGATCCCTCATTCCGGCGCTCGACGGTCAGCGCGCACCGGTCGAAGCCGCTGGTGGACGCCTGGAGTTCGACGAGCTGAAGCTGCGCCCCATCGGGTGAGAAGTTCGACGCGCGCACCCAGCGTTCGTCCGGGCTGATGAGCCAGACCGTGTAGTGCTCGCCCGAGGCCAGCGCGCGAAGATCGCGGAAGACCACGAAGGGTGGACCGCTCGTGCGCGGGGCCACGACGAGGCCGCCCGATCCCGTCCACCGGTCCATGCCCGCCATGTACCAGCTGCGGCCGCCGTCGCCGAGCCGCTCGGCCAGAGCGCGGTAGCGGTCGCGGTCGGCTGCGGCCGCTCTCTCGGCGTCGATCGCCCGAAGGTCGGCCACACCGAGTACCACGACGGCGGCCCCGAGGACGGCGGCCGCGAGCCACGAGCGCCTTCGCATCGATGAGCCGCCTACTATCCACCGCCGGCGGTGGGGCTCCCACGCGGGCGCGGACAGCGCCCGGGCCGAGGCGAGCACGCGCGCCCTGAGCGGCGCCGGCGGCTCCCGCAGCGGCACCGCGGCGGGGAGCGCGTCGACGACGGCGGCGAGCCCGGCCACCTCGGCCGCGCACGCCGCGCAGTCCGCAAGATGGGCGTCGATGGCGGCGCGCTCCTCTTCCGGAAGCGCGTCCATCGCATACAGCTCGAGGTCCATCGACGGGTGGGCCATCATCGGACATCGCTCCGCGACATGAGAGCGGAGCCCTCGTCGAGGGCGCGCCGCAGTTTCTGCAGCCCGATCCGCATCCGGCCCTTGACGGTGCCGAGGGGCACGCCCATCAGGTCCGCCATCTCGGCGTGCGTGTATCCGCCGAAGTACGCGAGCTCGATCGTCTTGCGCTGGGCCGGCGGCAGCTGCTCCAGGGCCCGGCGCATCCCCGCGTTCGTGACGTTCTGCTCGGCCTGGGCCGCGGTGTCGTCCTCCGACGCGCGCTCGGCCGCCTCCTCGAGAGGCGCGGGGCGGAATGCGGTCTTGCGCCGTAGAAGATCGATCGAGCGGTGATGGACGATCGACATCAGCCAGCCGCGCACGCTGCCGCGCTCGGACCGGTAGCCGGCCACCCCCTTCCACGCAGCGATGTACGCGTCGTGGACGACGTCTTCGGCCGCCTCGGGTTCGCCGAGGATCCGGTAAGCCAGGGTGTACGCGAGGCGCCCGTGGCGGTCGTACAGGGCGGCGAGCGCATCGAGCTCACGACGCTCGAGGGCGGCCATGAGGTCGGCGTCTGAGGGAACGATCGGCTGGGTCACCCGCCAACTCTACGTTCGAGAGAGGCCTCCGGATGCTGAAAAAGAAAAACGTCCCGAGCGACCCACCTCCGTGCCCTGCCGCTGCTTCGAAGCACAGCGGCCTGGCCGTGGAACCGGTCCTCGATATCCTCTCGGACCGCCTTTGATGCTATCTCCGGTTGCGTTCCCGGGCTCCGGTGCCTTGTGATGGAATCGCCGGCTCCGGTGCCCTTGGCAGACCCCTCGGGACGAGGTGAAACATACGTCGGCGGCGACGCTCCCCGCAACGTCCTTATCCACAGGTTCGGGGCTGACAAGGCCCGCCTTGTCCACGCACTGGCGTGGTTTTCCACCGATCCCCCACATCGCACCGCGAAGCGGCATCCAGCGCGGATAAAGGCCCGGTGCGAAATACTCAGATGGTGTCCGATCCGATCCTCGACGTCCTGAATCCGGCGCAGCGCGCGGCCGTTACGCACGGTACCGGGCCCCTTCTGATCCTGGCCGGCGCCGGGTCAGGCAAGACCCGCGTCCTGACGCATCGCATCGCGTACCTGATCCGTGACCTCGGCGTGCGGCCGCGGGCCATCCTGGCGGTGACCTTCACCAACAAGGCCGCGCGGGAGATGAGGGAGCGGCTCGCGCGCCTCGTCGGCGAGACGAACCTGCACGATCTGACCGTCGGGACATTCCACGCCTTCTGTGCCCGCCTGCTGCGGCGCGATGGACCGGAGGTCGGTCTGGACCGCGGCTTCGTGATCTACGACGAAGCCGATCAGCGAGCGCTGGTCCGCCAGGCGATCAGCGATACGGGGTTCAGCGAGCGGCTCTTCACTCCGGGGGCCATCCTGTCGGTCATCTCGGCCGCCAAGAACGAGCTGCGCGGCCCGGCAGACCTGGCCTCGGCGCCGCAGGGCCAGCTCGAACGCGTAGCCACGACGGTGTGGTCCCGGTACGACGCTCTGCTGCGCGACAACAGCGCCGTCGACTTCGACGACCTCCTGCTGCTCGCCTGCCGCGTCCTCGAGACGAGCGATCCGGCGCTCGAGCGTTGGCAGGACCGTTATGACCACATCCTGGTGGACGAATACCAGGACACCAACCGCGCCCAGTACGTCCTGCTCCGTTACCTCGCCGGATTCAAACAGAACCTGGTCGTCGTGGGTGACGACGATCAGTCGGTCTTCTCGTGGCGCGGGGCGGACGTGCGCAACATCCTCGACTTCGAGCGCGATTACCCGAACGCTGCCGTGGTCAAGCTCGAGCAGAACTACCGCAGCACCCAGTCGATCCTCGACGCCGCTCACGCCGTGGTCCAGAACAACGTCGCCCGGAAGGACAAGCGCCTTTGGACCGAGCGGCAGGGTGGCGCGCAGGTGGTCGTGGTGGAGACCTACGACGAACGGCACGAAGCCGAGAGCATCGCTCGCGAGATCGAGCGGCTCCAGCGGCAGGGCGAGGTCACCGGCGCGCGGGACGTCGCGGTCCTGTACCGCACGAACGCCCAATCGCGCGCGATCGAGGACGTCTTCCGCGGATTCGGCCTCGCCTACCAGGTCGTCGGCGGCGTCTCGTTCTATGAGCGCCGCGAGGTGAAGGACGTCCTCGCCTACCTCAGGCTGCTGCGCAACCCGCGCGACAGCGTCGCGCTCGGCCGCGTCATCAACACACCGCCGAGAGGGATCGGCGCGAAGACGCAGCACGCGCTGACGGCCTTCGCGCGCGCGCGCGGGATCCCCGCGACGGACGCGCTCCTCCACGCCGAGGAGCTCCCGGAGGTGCCGCGCCGCCAGCAGTCAGCGCTGGCGGCATTCGGCGCGCTCTTTCGGCGGCTCGGGGCCGACGTTGCCGCGCGCGATCTTCCCGACCTGATCGACGAAGTCGTCGGCGCGTCTGGCTACGCGACGTACCTGAAGGACGGCACGGAGGAGGGCGAGGAGCGGTTCGCCAACGTGCTCGAGCTGCGCACGCTGGCGGAGGGCTTCGTGGGGCTCACCCGCGAGGACCAGCTCCCTGCTTTTTTGGAACAGGTCGCCCTTGTCGCGGATGTCGATGAGTACAAGGAGGCGCAGCCCGCGGCAACGCTCATCACGCTGCACGCGGTGAAGGGACTCGAGTTCCCGATCGTCTTCCTGACCGGGATGGAGGAGGGCGTCTTCCCTCACGCCCGATCGCTCGACGACGAGCGCAGGCTCGAGGAGGAGCGGCGCCTTTGCTACGTCGGCATCACCCGCGCGATGGATCGCTGCTACCTTTCGGTCGCGCGTAATCGCACGCTGTTCGGACGGACCACCGCGAACGCGCCGTCGCGGTTCCTGCGCGAGCTTCCGACCGAAGGCATCGAGCACCGCGGCCGGATCGAGACGGAGGAGCGCGACTCGTGGGACACCCTCGACTGGGAGCGCGGCCGCGCGCACTGGGAGCGCCGCCGCGCCGAGCGCCGGGACACGCTCCTGGCCGACCTGCCCGATTCGTGGTCCGGACGCCAGCCGACCGCGGCCGAGGCGAACCGGGCCGCGGCGCGCGCCGCCACGGCCCAGACGCGCTACCGGGCCGGTGACAAGGTGCGGCATCCGTCCTTCGGCGACGGCATCGTGATCTCGAGCGTGGAGCGCGCGGGCGACGAGGAAGTGACCGTCGCGTTCCCGGGAAACGGCGTCAAGCGGCTCATGGCGAGCTTCGCCGGCCTCAGCGCCTCCGGTCGATGACCACGCCGACACCTCCGGACCAGAAGAAGATCGCGGAGCTGCGGACGCGGATCGAGAAGGCGAACTACGAGTACCACGTCCTGGACGCGCCGACGATCAGCGACGCGCAGTACGACGCGCTGATGCGCGAGCTCCAGGCGCTGGAGGCGGAGCACCCCGAGCTTGTCACGCCCGAGTCGCCGACGCAGCGCGTCGGCGCGGCGCCCTCGGGCCGCTTCGCGCCGGTGCGGCACGCGTCGCCGATGCTCTCGCTGGGGAACGCCTTCGGCGAGGACGAGCTGCGCGCATTCGACCACCGGGTCCGGAAGGCGCTCGGCCGCGCCGACGTCGGCTACGTGTGCGAGCTGAAGATCGATGGGCTGGCGGTCAACCTGACCTACGAGGACGGCCGCTTCACCCAGGGCGCCACGCGCGGCGACGGCCTCGTCGGCGAGGAGGTCACGGGCAACCTGCGCACGATCCGCTCGGTGCCGCTGACGCTGCGCGAAGCGCTGCCGGGCCGCATCGACGTCCGCGGCGAGGTGTACCTCCCGAGATCCTCGTTCGAGGCGACGAACCGCGAGCGATCCGAGCGCGGCGAGCCGCTCTTCGCGAATCCGCGGAACGCCGCGGCGGGGGCGGTCCGCCAGCTCGACCCGAAGCAGACCCGGAAGCGCAACCTCCAGCTGTGGGCGTACAGCGCGGCCGGTCTCGAGGTCCGGTCGCAGAGCGAGCTGCTCGAACGGCTGCGACAGCTCGGGATGCGGACCAACGCGAACGCGCGACCCGCCGGCGACGTCGAGGCGGTCCTCGCGTACATCGGCGAGTGGACGGAGAAACGGAACGATCTGGAGTACGGGATCGACGGCATCGTGGTGAAGGTCGACGCCGTCGCGGATCAGGAGCACCTCGGCTACGTCGCGCGCAGCCCCCGATGGGCGATCGCGTTCAAGTTCCCGGCGGAGCAGGCGACGACCACGGTCGAGGACATCAAGGTGCAGGTCGGGCGGCAGGGGACGCTCACTCCGGTGGCCCAGCTGGCGCGGGTGCTGGTCGGCGGAACGACGGTGCGCCGCGCGACCTTGCACAACCTCGACGAGATCCGGCGGCTCGACGTGCGCAAAGGCGATCGCGTCGTGATCCAGCGGGCGGGCGACGTGATCCCCGAGGTCGTTCGGGTCGAGACCGCGGCCCGCGTCAAGGGCAGACGGTATCCGCTCTTCCACATGCCCAAGCGCTGTCCTTCATGTGACGTCGCGGTCGTCCACCCCGAGGGCGAGGTGGCGTACCGGTGCCCGAACCCGGAATGCCCGGCCAAGCACACCGAGCGGCTGCTGCACTTCGTCTCTCGCGCCGCCATGGACATCGAGGGCGCGGGCCCCGCGGTCCTGTTCCAGCTCCAGGAGCGGACGCTCGTGACGGACCCCGCAGACCTGTTCGCTCTCACCGTGGCCGACCTGCTGGCCCTGGACCGCTACGCCGAGAAGAGCGCGACCGGCCTTCACGAGCGCATCCAGGCGGCGAAGGGCCGGCCTCTCGGGCGGATCCTCTTCGCCCTCGGCATCCGCCACGTCGGCGAGGCGACGGCCGACGACCTCGCGCGATGGCTCGCGGAGCAATTGCCCGCGAACGCGGCGCTGGCGGACGTGTTCGACCGCCTGCGCTCCGCCACCGCCGAGGAGCTGCAGGCCACCGCAGGGATCGGCGCCGTCGTCGGCGAGAGCATCCACGAGTTCTTCACCCGTCCCGAGGAGCAGCGCTTCCTCGACAAGCTCGCCGCGGCGGGAGTCCGGCCCGAGATGCCATCGCCGCGCGCCCGCGCTTCCGGGCCGTTCGCGGGGAAGAGCGTCGTCTTCACCGGGACGCTCGAGCGTCGCGCGCGCGAGGACGCCGAGGCGCTGGTGCGTTCGATGGGCGGCAAGTCCACGAGCTCGGTGAGCGCGAAGACCGACCTCGTCGTGGCCGGTCCGGGCGCGGGGAGCAAGCTCGCGAAGGCCCGTCAGCTCGGGGTGAGGATCGTCGACGAGGATGGATTCGAGGCGATGCTGCCGGCAGAGCGCTGAGCCGCCAGCCTGCTCGCTGACCTGCTCACTGTACGCTTGACCGAGATGTACCAGCCACAGGCCGCCGTCGCTCCCCCGGCGGTCACCATCCCGCTGCCTCCGGAGCCACAGTCGATCGAGCAGACCGGGCTCACGATGAGTTTCCTGTCCGACCTCGCGCTTAAGACGCTGTACCTGCGGGGACAGATGAGCCTGGCCGAGATCGCGGCCTCGATCGGCCTGCCGATCCAGAACGTCACGGAAAAAGTGATGGACTTCCTCAAGCTGGAGCGGCTGGTCGAGATCCGCGGAGGCTCGGGCTTCGCCTCGGCCAACTACCAGTTCGTGATGGTCGACCGTGGATCGGAGAAGGCGCAGGAGGCCCTCGCGCGGAGCCAATACGCAGGGAGGGCGCCGGTGCCGCTCGCGACGTACGTCGCCGCGGTGCAGCGGCAGTCGATCAACAACATCTCCGTGACCGAGGAGCAACTCGAACAGGCCTTCGCGCACATGGTCATCCCGCGCGGGACACTCGGCCAGCTCGGGCCGGCGGTGAATTCGGGCAAGTCCATCTTCCTCTTCGGCCCGCCTGGGAACGGCAAGACGACCATCGCGGAGGTCCTCGTCAGCCTCATGCGCGGCGAGGTCGTCCTCCCATACGCCGTCGAGGTCGACCAGCAGGTCGTCAAGGTCTTCGATCAGGTGTACCACCGCCCGGCTGTCGATGCGCTCGTCGCGGAGCGGCTGCGCTTCGACCATCGGTGGATCGTGAGCAAGCGGCCCATCGTGATGACGGGCGGAGAGCTCACGCTCGAGACGCTCGACCTTATCTACGACGAGACTTCGAAGTTCTATGAGGCACCGTTCCAGATGAAGGCGAACGGCGGCATCTTCATGGTCGATGACTTCGGCCGCCAGCGAGTTTCGCCGCGCGACCTGCTCAACCGCTGGATCGTTCCGCTGGAGAAGCGCGTCGATTACCTGACGCTCCACACGGGAAAGAAGATCGAGATCCCGTTCGACATGCTCATCATCTTCTCGACCAACCTGGACCCGGCGGACCTCGTGGACGAGGCGTTCCTGCGCCGGATCCGCTACAAGATCGGCATCGAGGCGCCGACGGTCGAACAGTACGAGGAGATCTTCAAGCGCACCTGCGCCCGCAAGAACATCGAGTACCGCGCCGAGGCGCTGTCGCAGATCCTCGCCCACTACCGCCGGAAGAACCTCGGGCTGCGCTCCTGTCACCCGCGCGACATCCTCGAGCAGTTGACCGATACGGCGAAGTTCCTGGGGCGCAACGCGACGCTGAGTCC
>JBBQVQ010000012.1:0-59907 GCA_038211425.1 Candidatus Limnocylindria bacterium
CAGCTCCTCACGCGGATAGGGCGTGCCGTCGGGCCGCAGGTATTCGTGGCCTCAAGGACGATGAACACGCCGAGCACGATCGCCGTCAGGATCGGTCCGGCAGCGTAGGCCCGCGTGACGCGCATCGGCGAAAGTTTGCCGAGTTTCGGGCGGGCGTGGGTTCTGGTTGCTTGCTTGGTCACTTGTCCAGCTGGTCGGGGCTCAGCACGTGCGGCGGGGCTTGCACGTTCCTCCGACGTAAACTCGACCTGTGGAACGGCCGGTTTCCGAGCCCTCGGTCGCTCCCGAGGACCTCACGGCCGCGCTCGAACGCGAGCACCGGCTCCGCGCGGCCGCCGAGGAGAGCGAGGCGAAGTTCCGGGCCTCTTCGATGCGATGCCCCAGCTGGGCTCGTTCGCCCGGCCGGACGGCTATATCGAGTTCTACAACCGCGGCTGGTACGAGTACACCGGCAGCACGCCTGAGGCGATGCAGGGTTGGGGATGGCGCAGCGTGCACGATCCCACGCTCCTAAGGTCGATCGAGGCACGGTGGCGTCACTCGATCGACACGGGTACCGCATTCGAGCTGGCGTTCCCGCTGCGGCGGCACGACGGTGTCTTCCGCTGGTTCCTTACCCGCGTCAATCCGCAGCGCGACGACGACGGGCGGATCGTCCGGTGGGTCGGCATCAACACCGACGTCGACGACCAGCGTCAGAGCGAGCAGCAGCTCGCGCTTGTGCTGGAGGGCGAACAGCGGGCGCGCCGCCGCGGCGACGATCTCGCGACCGAGAACGCACGGCTATATGAGGAAGCCCGCGAGCAGATGGAGGCGCACGTCCAGCTCAACCGCGCGCTGCGCGAGGCCTTCGATCGCGCCTCGCTCGAAGCCGCGGAACGGGCCCGGGCCGAGGACGAGATCGTTCGACAGCGCGAGGAGCTGGCGGCGATGTGGACCCAGGCTCCGATCCCGATCTGCGTACTGGCTGGAGAGGCCCTGGTGTTCGAGTTGGCGAATCCCGCATACGTGAAGGTCGTCGGCGGCCGAGCCGTGGTCGGCAAGCCGTTGCTCGAGGCGCTACCTGAGACGCGCGGCCAGGGATTCGACGATCTCCTCCGCGGCGTCATGCACACCGGCGAGGCGGTCGTGCAGAACGAGACGTTGGTCAAGCTCGAGCGGGACGGCGTCCTCCAGGACACCTACTTCCCGTTCATCTACTCCCGCTCCGCGATCGAGCCGGCGTCATCGACCGGGTGCTCGCGGTCGTGCATGACGTCACCGAGCAGGTCCTCGCGCGCCAGCGGGTCGAGTCGCTCGCCACGGAGCTCGCGAGCGAGAAGAAGCGACTCGAGGCCGTCCTGGGGCAGCTTCGCAAGGTCGGCTAAAGCGCGGTCCGCGGGCGGTCGCGGATGGCGGCGACCGACACGGGCGGAAGGGCTGACTGGTCCATCAGAAGATCGCGAGCGGATTCACCGCTGACCCGGTCCCTCCCCGAACAGGTAGCGGTCCGGCGACGAACAGGAATTCGTATCGAGCGGCGGCCGTACATGCGGCTGCGAGCGGCTCGACGCTGCATTGATCGAAGAGGATGAGTCCCATCGCCGGGATGCCGATCTGATGCAGCGGGAAGATGAAACGGCTCCGGGCGTCGTTAGCTACTCCGCCGGGATCGTCCGCGAGCACGGCCGCGCCTCGTGTGGTCACTCGATCGGGCGCGTCACCGGCGTATGCCGCGATCTCGCGTTCGTGGAACCACTCGATGGCATCGGCGCTCGGTCCCGCCGACGCCGCCCCGCCGGCGCCATCGCGCGCCAGCCGTGGCGCGCGACCGACGCGCAGCACCAGCACATCGCCGCGCTGTACGCGGACGCGCCCGAACGCTTCAGCCGTCTCAAGATCTCGCGCCGTCACCTCATGATCGACCTCGATCCACGGAATGCCGAGTGCGGCGGGCACGTCGAGGAGAACGCCGCGTGTGACGATGCCGCCGCGCTGGGCGAAGACCGATCCGTGCGTAAGCCCGTCAGGTTGGGCCACGCTGTCAAAGTCGTGCCGGTTGTACACGCGGTGATCGTGGCTCGC
Source organism: Candidatus Limnocylindria bacterium (assembly GCA_038211425.1). GTDB lineage: Bacteria > Chloroflexota > Limnocylindria > P2-11E > P2-11E > JALYKU01. The sequence continues at coordinate 2,065 of JBBQVQ010000012.1, forward strand.
GATATGGCTAACGCAATCGACATGGGTCAGCGTGGCCGCGTGCACCTCGAGCGTGAGGCGGTCACCCGCACTCCATGGCACTCCGACGTGATCCGGCGGGCGGCCGTAGTCCATCTGCTGCGCGACCCGACCGGGAGGGAACGCCTCCGCAGGCGAGATCGGATGGGCGAGCGAGACGACGGTGCCGGTCCGGACGAGCTTGGCCGCAGCGACGCGTTTGGCGTCGGTGATGAAGTTGAGGGTGCCGAGCTCGTCGTCGGCGCCCCACCGTCCCGCGTTGTCGACGCGTTCATAGAGCCCGATCAGGTCGGCGTCGGTCGCGGTCATCGCCTCTCCTTCACATTCGAACGCTAGGCTCGACGAGCGGGTGGTCGAGCATCGTCAGACCCCAGGTGCGACCGGTACCACTCCAGCGTCCGGCGGAGGAAGTCCGCGCGATGCTCCGGGATGCCGAACGCGAAGAACATGTGGCTGCCGCCCGGGTACCGCGCGAATTGCGTCTCGACCCCGGCCTTCTTCAGTAGCACGAAGAGCTGCTCGGCTTGATTCATCGGAACGCGCTGGTCATCCTCGCCCTCGATGACGAGCGTCGGCGTCGTCGCGTGGTGGATGTATGTCGATGGCGATCTGCGGATGTACTCGTCGCGGATGTCCTGGGGGCGACCACCCAGATGGATCTCGATCCCCCGTCCTGCATAGTCGGCGGTCCCATAGCAAGACAGCAAGTCGAACATCGGCGAGCCGCAGACCGCGGCCTTGAATCGATCGGTGTGCCCCAGTGCCCACGAGCATACGTAGCCGCCATAGCTGTAGCCGTAGATCGCCGTCCGTTCCGGGTCCGCGTAGGGCCGCATGAGCACCGCGTCGAGCGCGGCGAGATTGTCGAAATAGTCTTCGCCGCCCCAATCGCAGACGATCTGCTGGGCGAACGTGCGTCCGTACGTATTGGAGCCTCGGGCGTTGGCGAACACGACGAGGAAACCGTTCGACGCCCACACCTGTTGATGCGCCATGAACGCGTAGCCGTAGTGGCCGGTCGGGCCCCCGTGCACATCGAGGATGACGGGGTACCGCCTGGTCGGATCGAAGTCAGGCGGCTTCAACAACCACGCCTCGATCGTGAACTCGCCCCGCTTGATGTCGAACCGCTCCCACAGCGCCGGCGGACGCGCCGCGAAGATCGCTCCGTTGTTCGCGGTGATCACGCGACTCGTTCCGCCGCTGCGGTCGTACACCCGGATCTCGCCAGTATCCGTGAGGGTGTCGAAGCCGAAGGCGAAGCGGTTGCCCCCGCGGTCCCAGGTCATCGGTCCGTTGCGCGCCAACCAGCGCTCGACCACGCGGATGCCGCCGTCGCGCGTATCCAAGATCTCGAGGCCGCTGGCGCCACCGCGCACCGCTTGGAACAGCAACTGACGATCGTCGAGCCACAGGCCGGCGCCGACCGGTAGCGATGGAAGGTCGTGCGTCACTCGCCGGGTCGTCCCGGAGGCAACGTTCGCGACGTAGAACTGCTGCTGCAGGTCCCCTGCCGGGTGCGCTGTGAACGCGATCTCCGCGCCCGAGGCAGACCATGCATACGTCTCGACGCGAGAGTCAGCCGGCTCGAACCATTGCGCTTCGCCGGTCGACACATCAAGTACGCACAGCTCGGCGCCAAGGCCCGGCGTATGGACAACGCTCGTCGCCAACATCCGCCCGTCAGGCGACCACGCGGGCGCCTGATGATCGAACGAACGGGTCGAGAGCTGCTTCGGCTCGGCCCCGGCGGCCGCGACCACGAAGATCTGCCGGCGCGCCTCGCCGACGAACCCGCGACCGTCCTGCTTGTAATCGAGCCGTGACGTCACCCTGACCCTCGGCGATCGGGCCGGCTCGCCCGGCTCCGTCGGATCCACGACGGACGTGTATGCCAACTGGCTGCCGTCGGGCGACCAGGCCAGGTCGCCGATCTCGTTGCGGCTCTGCGCGAGCTGTCGGGGGTCCGATCTTCCATCCGCGGGCCACGCCAGCAGCGCGTTTCCGCCGCTCCCGGAGCGCGTCAACGCGATCGTCGCCCCGTCGGGGGACCAGCGCGGGTTCGAGGCACCGGCCGCCGCGTCCATGAGCGGACGGTCGTCCGCTCCGTCGATGGCACACCGGCGCAGCTCACGTCGACGCTGGTGTGTCTCCGGGTCCACGTCCACGCGCGTGTAGATGACCTCGGTGCCATCTGGCGACACCTGCGGCTCGCTCGCCTGCACGAGGTCATACGCGAGCAGCTTCGGGGTCAGCCGCTCAGCCACGCGGCCCCACGACGGGGTTCTCGAGGACGCCGATGCCTTCGACTTCCATCTGCATCACGTCGCCGACCTTGAGGAACTCGGGAGGCTTGCGCGCAAAGCCGACGCCTTCTGGAGTGCCGGTGATCACCACGTCGCCGGGTTCGAGGGTCAACCCGATCGAGAGCTCCGCGAGGACGCGCTTCAGCGAGAACACCATGTGATTCGTGTTGGAATCCTGTTTGGTGACGCCGTTGATCCGCGAGGTGATACGGAGGTGCTGGGGATCGGGCAATTCGTCGGCGGTAACGACCCACGGACCCAACGGCAGATGGGTATCGAAGTTCTTCCCTTTGAACCACTGGCTGTGACGTCTTTGGAAATCGCGCACCGATACATCGTTGGCCACCGTGTAGCCGAAGACGTGCTCCATCGCCCGGTCCTCCGGGATGTCGCGGCCCGCTTTGCCGAGCACCACCGCGAGCTCGACCTCCCAGTCCAGCTCGGTCGAGCTCGGCGCTGGATGGATCACGTCCTGGCCGGGTCCGACGATCGTCGCCGGATTCTTGGAGAAGAACGTCGGGAACTTCGGGATCTCGGGCACCGACGGGTCGGCGCGGACTTGGCGGCCCTCCTCGAAGTGCTCCGAGTAATTCCAGCCGACGCAGAACACGTTCCGCCGCGTTCGCGGGATCGGTGCGCGCAGCTGCACGGCACCGAGGGGACGTACGCCGCTCGCGCCGGGAAGCGCACTGCGAAGGGCGGTGAGCGCGTCCGGTCCAGCTTCGATCAGGGCGAGCATCGAGGTCCCGTCGCCGCCGAGCAGCTTGCCCACATCGGCGAAGCCGTCGCTGCCGACGAGCACTCCCGCGCGGTCCGCTCCGTGTTCGCGATAGGTCACCAGGCGCATCTCATCTCCTAATTTCGCGATCGACGATCCACGTCGAACGACTGCAGGTCCTCGCCCACGCTGAGCGGGCCGTCATAGCTGCGACGGGCATCCTTGATCAGGTCGGCAGGCGAGCCGCCGGGCATGATGATGTGGCTCATGGCGACGGCTCCGACCGCTGCGCTCCCGGCGATCTCGCCGACGTGCTCCGCCGGCGTGTGATACCCGAGGATCCGTTCCCATCTTGCGCGCTGCCGATCATCGGTCGCCGATCCGATGAGCCGCTCCATGCCGGTCCGCCAGATGACCTCGTGCACGAGCAGATCGGCACCCCGAGCCCGCTCGATGAGGTTCTGCGACTTCCGGGTGTCGCCCGAGACGACGACGCTTCCGGCATCGGAGTCGATCCGAAAGCCGAAGGCCTGATCGACCGGGGCATGATCGACCCGGATCGCGGTGAGGCGTCCAGACGTGTCCTCAAGCTTCCACCCATCACCAATCTCGGTGACCATGGGTTCGAGCACCTCTGCGCTGAGCCCGCCTTCGAGCGTGCGAACGCCGACGTCGTACTCGAACGCTCCGATCAGACGGCTGACGAACTCCGCCGTCCCCGGAGGACCGATGAGCGTCGGACGCTCCGCCCACCAGTGCTGGGTCCAGCCCGCCCACAGCACGTCGGCCAGACCGGTGCAGTGGTCCGAATGCAGATGCGTCAGCGCGATCTGCTTGATCGCGCGACCATCGAAGCCCGCCTCGAGGAGCCGGTGGAGCGTGCCGGCGCCGCAGTCGATCAGCACGAGCCGCCGATCCACCTCGACCACCTGGCTCGGACCGCGGCGGGCTGGATCTGGCTGCGGCATGCCCGTCCCGAGCAGAGTCACGCGCATGGACGATCCGACACGAGCGCCCGTATCAGCAGAGAGATCGCCGCGGAGGGAGGGTGGCCGCGGCGCCCCAGCGAATCGGCGCCGCGGCCACGACATGCGTTGGCCGCACCAGCTGGGCGCGGCCAGAGGAAGACATCACCGCCGGCAGACTAGCACCGCTCCCGCGGCGAACGTCCTCGCGCGTCAGAACCGGATTCCCTGCCACAGAACACGGACAACACAGTCATCGACGCCTCCCGTAGCCTTCACGTATCGGAGGTGCCGGTGCAGGTCTTCCACGCTGACGTTGCCCTCGACTCCCGGGCGGTCACCGGCGAGGGCGCGGTCTGGGACTTCCGTTCCGCGCGCTTGATGTGGGTCGACATCCCCGCGGGCGAGCTTCACGAGTTCGACCCGAGCACCGGCACGGACACGACGACGCTGATCGGGCAGACCGTCGGTGCGGTCGGGCTGCGGGCGTCCGGCGGCCACGTGCTCGCCGTGCGCGATGGCTTCGCGGCGTTCGATCGGGGCCGGTTCTCGATCCTCGCGCCGGTGGAACAGGACCGTGCGGACATGCGGATGAATGACGGGAAGGTCGACCCGGCGGGTCGCTTTTGGGCGGGGACGATGGCCCTCGATTCGCGGTCGGGCGCCGGGAGCCTCTACCGGCTCGATGCAGCGCACCGCGTCGAACGGATGCTGGCGGGCCTCTCGATCTCCAACGGGATGGACTGGACCGACAGCCAGATGTATTTCATCGACAGTCTCGCGGGCGGCATCGACGCCTTCGATTTCGAGCGATCGCGGGGCGCGATCGCGAATCGTCGCCGGATCGTCGAGATCCCGCCGGCTCTGGGCGTGGCCGATGGGATGACGCTGGACGCGGATGGCATGCTCTGGGTGGCGATCTGGGACGGTTCGGTGGTGCGCCGCTACCGACCCGATGGCCGGCTTGACGCCCAGGTGCGGCTACCGGTGAGTCAGCCGACCAGCTGCGCGTTCGGCGACGCGGATCTTCGCACGCTCTACATCACGAGCGCTCGTGATGAGCTCACGGCGGAGGAAGCGGCAGCCGAGCCCCATGCCGGCGCGTTGTTCGCTTGCCGGCCCGGAGTTGGCGGCCGGCGCGCGGGCGAGTACGCGGGGTGAGCGCGCCCGCAGGAGGTCAGCGCGGTCGCAACACCGCGCCGTCGCGCGCGGATCCGACGAGCGCGGCGTACTTCGCGAAAACCCCGCTCGTGTAGTTCGGAGGCGGCGCTTTCCACTCCCGCATCCGCTCGTCGATGTCGACGCTCTCGACCGCAATGCTGCGGCTGTCCACGTCGATGCTGATGATGTCGCCATCCCGCAGCGCGGCGAGCGGGCCGCCGACCGCCGCTTCCGGAGCGACGTGACCGATCATGAATCCATTCGTACCACCACTGAACCGGCCATCGGTGACCAAGGCGACCGACCCGCCGAGACCTTCGCCGACGATCGCCCCGGTGACCACCAGCATCTCGCGCATCCCTGGGCCGCCGCGAGGACCCTCGTATCGGATCACGACGACGTCGCCCGGCTCGATCTTGCGCGACATGACGGCAGCGAATGCGTCCTCCTCGCGGTCGAAGACCCGCGCGGGCCCCCGGTGCGAGCGCAGCGTGTGCGCGGTGATCTTCACCACGGCGCCGTCGGGCGCGAGGTTGCCCTTCAAGATGACCAATCCGCCTTCAGGGCGTAGCGCGTTCGTCAGCGGGCGGATGACCGATTGCCCGGTGGTCTCCACGACATCCGCGGCCTCCTCGCCGAGCGTCCGACCTGTGATCGTCAGCGTGGTCGGATCCATGTAGCCCCCTTCGATCAGCCGCTTGGTCAGCACGCCGATCCCACCCGCCCGATACAGGTCCGCCGCGGTGTACCTGCCGCCCGGCAGCATGTCCGCGAGCAGCGGCGTGCGGCGGCTGATGCGATCGATGTCCTCGATGGTGAAGTCGACGCCGACCTCCCGAGCCAGGGCGACCAGATGCAGCACTGCGTTGGTCGATCCGCCGCTCGCGGCGACCGCGGCAACCGCATTTTCGAACGCAGGCCGGGTCAGGATCCGGCTCGGCCGCACGTCGTCCTCCAGGGCCCGCATGATGAGCGCGCCGGCACGTTCGGCAGCAGGCGCCTTCGCGTCGTCGACCGCCGGTATCGAGTTGAAGCCGACCGGCGACAGGCCGATCGTCTCCATCACCATCGACATCGTGTTCGCGGTGAACTGGCCCCCGCACGCCCCCGGCCCCGGGCAGGCGGCGTGCTCCATCTCGCGAAGCTGCTCCCGGGTGATCTTGCCCGCAGCGACGGCACCGACCGCCTCGAACATCTCGCCGACCGCGAGGTCCCGCCCGGCGTAACGCCCTGGCAGGATCGTCCCGCTGTACAGCACGACGCCCGGCCGGTCCAGGCGCGCGAGCGCCATCGCCGCGGCCGGCACGGTCTTGTCGCAGGCCACGATGCAGATCATCGCGTCGAAGTAATGCCCGCGGGCCACCAGCTCGATCGAGTCGGCGATGAGCTCGCGCGACACGAGCGACGCTTTCATCCCCTCGGTGCCCATCGTGATGCCGTCCGAGATCGCGATCGTGTTGATCTCCATCGGCGTGCCGCCGGCGCGCCGGACGCCGACCTTGACCTGCGATGCGAGCTCGCGGTGCGTGTAGTTGCACGGCATCGTCTCGGTCCACGAGTGCGCGACGCCGACGATCGGGCGCTTGAGATCGTCCTCGGTGTAACCGATGCCGTACAGGAACGATCGCGCGGGTGCGCGGTCGACGCCGTCGTACAGCGTATGGCTCTGCTTCCGAAGGTCCGCGGTCATGCGCGAGACCCTACCGCAGCGCCGGCCGCCGTGGTCCGCACGCCACTCTCGATCCGTAGGACCGCACCGACCGTTTCGCGAGTGTCCCAGGCGTGATCAGCCAGACCCCGGAGGACGACCTCGAAGGGGCCTTCGCCGTCGCGATCGAGGGCGTCTTGCACCAGGCCCTTGCCGACCGGAGCAAGGATCTGAAGCTCCACGTTCGGCAGCTCGATCGACCGCGCCCGCGCCGCAAGCTCGGGAACGCTCGTGGCCGCTCCGACGCGGAGGCCATACGCCCGGGCGAAGCTCGCAGTCGTCGCCTCGAGGTCCCGCGCCGCGATCGAGACGCGGCGAATGTGTTCCGCGCCGTTGGGATGTCGGCTCTGGCCATCGACGCCCTCGCGCTCGGCCGGGCCCTGATCCCACTGGATGACCGTCGGCAACGGGCGTCGCCACGAGATCTCGCCGGGAATGAGCATCCTCCAAGACAGCAGGCCGCCGTCCGCGCGCTTCCGCGACATGGCAAAGGGGCCGACACTGCGTAGCTCCGCTGCGGTCATGCGCTGGTGTAGGGCGGCGACGTCGTCGGTCGAGAAGACGTAGCCGATCAGGCCACCGACGTGGTGTTCCAAGTAGCGCAGGAGACTCGACGCGAATGGATCGGTCGCGGCCTCGGCCGGATCGAACACGCTCATGAGCTCGATGTAGTCGGGTCCGAAGCGGATCAGCGCGTTGTGGGTGCCCCGGCCGACATGGCGGCCGCCGCTGCGGACATCGAACCCGAGCCTTCGGTATGTCCAGGTCGCCACATCGAGATCGCGGACGCCGATGACGGCGTGGTCCAGCTCAATGTTCACGGCCCACGCCCTTGGAGAATCACGTTCTTGAGCATAGAACCGCCCGCGGCGCACGCGCGATACTGTGTCGACGTGATGCAAGCCGATATCGATCGTCTCGTCAGCGAGCTCGAACAGAGCGGGCGCGACGTGCAACGCGCCTACCAGGGTCGCACCGATGTGGAGCTCTCACGTCACCAGGGCACCGACGGGTGGTGCGCCAAGCAGATCCTTGGCCACCTCGTAGAAGCGGAGGGCGATGTGTTCGGCGCGCTCATTCCGGGAATGCTCGGGCGGACCGCACCGGCGAACTGGGATACGCCCCCGAGCATGGTCCGCGCCGACTGTGATGACGATGCGATGGCGATGCTCAGCCGGTTCGCGGTCCTCCGCGCTATCGGCGTCATGACCGCTCGCTCGTTGCGGGTCGAGGACCTCGAGATCACCAGCGATCGGAACTGGCACAAGGGGCCGACCGAGACGATCGGCGACCTTTTGCGTCACTGGCCTGAGCACACGCGTGAGCACCTCTCGCAGGTACGAGCGGTGCTCGAGAGCTCGTAGCTCAGGCCTGTTGCGGGTGGACGATCACCTTGACCGTGTCGCCCGCCCGAGCTCGAACAAGGTCGAGCCCACGCTCGATCTCCGCGAGCGGCAGGCGATGGGTGACGAGCGGCTCGGTGCGGACGCCGCCGCCTTCGACGAGGCGGATGGTCTCTGGCCACAGCGACGGCGAGCCGTTGATGCCGCGCAGGTCAAGGTCCTTCAACACGACCTGATCCAGGTCGACCGGGACAGAGGCCTCGCCCGTGAGGCCCGCGAGCACGATGCTGCCGCTCGGCTGCGCGACCTCGATGGCGAGCGCGACGGCGCTCGCGACGCCCGTACAGACCAGGACGACCTCGATCGGACCGGCAGCGGCGCGCCGCACCTCATCGGCCGGATCCGTTAGCGACGCGCTCAGCTGCACGGTCGCGCTCGCGCCCAGCGTTCGCGCCAGCTCGAGGCGGCGCGGCGAGGGGTTGGCGGCGACCGTACGAGACGCGCCTTCAGCGATCGCGCACTGCAGCGCCAGCTGGCCGATCGTGCCCATGCCGATCACCAACACCGTCTTGCCGGCACACGAACCGCGCTTCGCGGCGTGCAGCGCGACCGACGTGGGTTCGATGAGCGCCGCGGCGTCGTATGACAGCTCGTTCGACACGACGAAGCTGCTCGCGGCCGGATGCACCATTCGAGTCGCAAGCGCGCCGGCGCGACCCATGATCCCAGTCTCCTGCGCGCGCTCGCACAGGTGGTATTTCCCCGACCGGCACAGCCCGCAATCGCCACAGCCAACGCTCACTTCGCCAACGACGTGGTCCCCCACCGCGAATCCGATGACGCGTTCAGCGATGCCGACCACCTCGCCGGACCACTCGTGGCCCGGGATGACCGGGTAGCCGGCCTGTCCGGTGCGGTAGTAGGCCATCGTCCCGTCGAAGATCTCGAGATCGGTCGCACAGATACCGACGGCGCGCGGCGCGATGAGGAGCTCGCCGGGGGCCGGTGTGGGATCGGGGCGGTCGATGATCGCGAGGCGGCGGTCGCCGGTGAACTCGACGGCGCGCATCGACCCGGCTAACGCGCGGGTGTGAGCGCGGGAACGGTCTTGCTCAGGCGAAGGGCCGCGCGACCCACTCGCTCGGCCGTCTGCTCGAGATCGACCTCGGTGTGTGCGGCCGAGAGGTACAGCAATCCACGCGTGATCACATGGACGCCCTCTTCGAGCAGCGCTTCCGCCACGTTGAGGTAGGCGGGCATGTCCGCGCGAAGGCTGGCCTCGTAGCTCTCGACCGGCGTCGTGCTCCAGAACGCGTGCGCCGCCGCGCCGATCTGATTCACCCAGAGCGGCAGGCCGTGCTCGCGGGCGGCGTCGCGGTAGATCGCGGCGAGTCGCTCACCCGACGCCGCGAGGCGCGGATAGATCTCACCGGCACGCGCTTCGAGCTCGCCCAATGACGCGACGGCCGCGGCGGCGCAGACCGGATTGCCATTGGTCGTCCCGACGTGAGCCACCGTGCGCGAGCTCACGACCTCCATGACGTCGGCGCGGCCGCACACCGCACTGATCGGGAATCCATTTCCGAGCGCTTTGCCGAACACGGCGAGATCAGGCGTGACGCCATAGCGCTCCTGTGCCCCGCCGAGCGCGAGGCGGAAACCGGTGATGACCTCATCGAAGATCAGCAACGCACCGGCTTTGCGGGTCAGCTCACGTGCCTCCGCGAGGTAGCCGGGAGAAGGCGCGAACGCGCCGCCGTTGATCGCCGCCGGTTCCATGATCACGGCCGCGACCTCGGTGTCGAGGGCGGTCCTGAGCGCCGCCACGTCATTCCACGGGATGACGGTGACCGCGTCGGCCGCGGCTGGATCTTGGCCCGCCGTCGTCGGGCTGTTGTCGGTCTTGCCAGACGTGCCGACGGCGATCGTGTCGAACCAGCCGTGCCAGTGACCGAGGAACTTGATCACGCGACGCCGTCCGGTCGCCGCCCGGGCGATGCGGATCGCTACCTGGACCGCCTCGCTCCCGCTGTTGGAGAAGATCGCGCGCTCCGCGCACGGGACGATGCGGCACAGCGCCTCCGACAGCTGCGCTTCCAGCCGATGCGACGCGCCGTAGCCGATGCCCTCCGCGATCTGGCGCCGAACAGCGTCGACGACCGCTACCGGCGAGTGGCCGAGGAGCATCGGTCCGAACGCGAGGGCGTAGTCGATGTATTCGTTGCCGTCGATGTCGGTCAGCCGCGCCTCCCGCCCATGGTCGAACGTGATGGGTACCGGACGCTGCATCGCGCGGAACGCCGTCGAAACGCCGCCGGCGAGCGTGCGTTCTCGACGCAGATGCTCCGCGCGGGACTTCGTGTAGCGGTCGGTCATGAGCGCGCCAGCTCCACGTCGTGGACGCCGGCGCCCAACGTGTTCCCGGCGATCTCGACCGTCATGCCCTCGGGAGCGTCGACGTGCACCCGGCCATTGGTCACCGCGACCTCAAGCCAGCCCAACGGCGTGGGAACGCGGCCGGCAACGCTCGTCATGCTTCCCAGATACGGGTCGATCGCGGTGTGGCGATATCCGGATGTGATCGGGCGCACTCCCAGGATGTACCGCGTCAGATCGTGGGTGGGGCTCGCCGACCAGCCATGGGCCCGACTTCCAACACCTGGCGTGACCGTCCAGAACTCGCCGAACGTGCCGTGGCCGGTCTGCGGATCCCAGCGCAGCAGGCTCTCGAGGATGAGCTCGCGACGGTCGTACTTGAAGAACGCTTCGTGGAGGAAACGGGTGAAGAACACCTGCGCCGCCACCACGTCCCGCTCCTCATCGAAGTCATCCGGCTTCTGGTACTGGAACGTGATCGACGCTTCACCGCCCTGCGAGCCGCGTTTGCGACGGGCGGCACCCGGCGTGAGCGTGACGACCAGCTCGCCGAGCCCGTGCGAACCGGGATCGGTGATCCGCGCGATCACGCCCTCGACGCGCCCGTTCGGCACCAGGCCTCCGACGAGCGCGGCCGCATTCGTCTGCTGGCTCAGGCGGCGGCTCTTCCCCCGGACGCCCATCGAGTCGACATACAGTCCCCGTTTTGCATCCCAGAGCGTCTCAAAGCCCGCGCGCGTGCGCTCGATCAACGCCGACACGTCGGACGCGCCGGGCAGCGTCGCGTAATCGGCGAGCGCTGCCGCGTACAGCCCGTCGTGCGCGCCGGTGATGGAGTCGCGATCGATCTGGGTCCAGTCGAGGAAGACCCAACCGGGAAAGTCCTCGAGCAGGCCGCTCGGTCCGCGCTGGCGCTCGTATCGTTCGATCACGCCATCGGCGATGGCGAGATGCTTGCGGACGAATGCGTCGTCACCTGAGTTTCGCCAGTACGCCGCGACCGAGCGGATCCAGTGCAGCGAGTACTCCGGGATGACCACTCCGATGTGTGAAAAGTCGCATGCCGCGGCGCCCGCGAGCAGCCCGCTCTGGAATCGGCTCCGCGCGGTGAGCTCGAGGTGCCGGCGGACCAACCGCCAGTCCGGGCTCGACACGAGCGCGACCAGCGTTTCGACATAGGCATCGCACACCCACGCCCGCTGCTCGCGGCCGGGACAGTCCATGAACGCGTCGCTGGAGCACACATCCACGGTGCGGACGCCGGTGGTCCACAGCTTCGTGTAGCGCTCATCGCTCGCGCTGAAGGTCGCACCGTCCGGTCGTGGGTAGATCGCTTCTTCGACCTCGATCGAGATGTCGAAGCCGACCGGATGGTGGACGCCGACGAAACGCAGGCCGACCGGATCGAAGAACGTCACCTGCTCCACGCCACGCCCGCCGTAGATGTAGCGGCCGACCCAACGCCGGGCGCGGATCTCGGGTAACCCGTCGGAGGCCAGGTCCTCGCCCACCCCGACATCGATGGTCGCACCGGCCACGGCACCGGCGGGCGCGGTGACGGTCATCCGCACGTGGGCCAGGGTGAGCTTGCCGATGTCCCAGGACCGAGCGACGCGCTCACCGTCGGGCGCGGGCCGCACGGTCGCCCAGGTGACGGCGGGGTCGTCGAGCGACTCCGCTCGCACCGCCATGCCGGCCTGGACCGTCTCCACCGGCTGCAGCCGCACTGAGGTCAGACCCGGGATCGAACGACGGATCGGGTCCATATACGGCGCCGCCGGGGGGTGCTCCTGCACCGTGCCCATGCCCATCGCCGAGAGGATGGTGGCGTTGCTCCAGTGCTCATCGTCAACATGGGGGTCGTGCAGACCCTGGGGTGCGCGGCGCCCGTCGACGACCTCGGCCGGAACGTTGTGCATTCCTTTGGTGGTCTGCGTGATCCACGGTGAGGGCACGGCACGCCACGTGGCGTCGGTCTTCAGGTCGATCGGCGCGTTCGGAGCGCTCTCCAAGCAGAACGAGCCACGACCCAGCGTCCCCGAGGGCGCGGCGGGATACCACCACGGCCCTGCGACACCGTAGTACGTGCACTCCGCGACGATGACGTTCCGACCCAGGCGCATCAGTGGCGCGACCTCGTACTCGTCCCACGACAAATGTTCGGGCTCCTCGCGCGACGGACCGCGACCGACCAGCGTGCCGTTGAGGTAGAGGGCGTACCGCGAGTCGCACGTCACGCGGATCGGCTGGCTCGGCGGGAGCTCGGTCACGTCGAACGTGTGTCGCAGGATCGCCCAGTGGGCGCGGCCGGGTTTGAGGTCCCACCAGAAGGATGGTTCAGGTGCGTGGTCCCAGATCCAGCGACCACGCCACGCGATGGGCCACGCGGCCAGCGGATCTGGCGCGTCCGACCAGGCGCGCTCCGCGGTGCCGGCGCGTGGCCGCTCCGCGACGCTCACTCGGTACGGACTCCGAGCGCCGGGTCGAAGTAGGCGCGGACCCACTCGAACTTGCCGTCGCGCACGCGCACGATGTTCGCGCCGCGGATCGGGTGACGCTTGCCGGCGTGGTCGATCAGGACCGCATCCCACTCCAGCGCGGCTTCAGGGCCATTCGTCACCTCATGAGTGATCGTGACCTCGAGTCCGGGGTAGTCCCGCATCTCTTGCTCGTAGAAGGTGGCGATCTGCGCGTGTCCGGCCAATCGGGTGCCGTCCGGCGGATACACCACAGCGTCCTCGTGGTAATACGCGAGTGTCGCGCCGAGGTCGCGGGTGCATTCGGCTGCCCAGTAGGCCTCTGCTACGTCGCGCGGTGATCGCACGTTCATCTCTCCCAGCGGGTCGTCGGGCAACCTACCACTCCCGCTCACCCCCGACAGCGGTTCAGCCTAGTCGGCCGGGACGCGGGTTGTTGCTTGTCGTCTGCTATGCAGAACACTATTCTCGGCTGCGACTGACACAAGCGACCGTGGCCGTAACGGCGCTGGGGGAGGGCTATGCGAAAGCTGCTCGCAATGGGACTCGCGATCATCGTCGTCGCGGCTGCGTGCCAGAGCACGAGCACACCGAACGCCAGCGGGACCGCCGGAGCCGGCGGTTCGGGGAGCAGCGCAAATGCCGCCAAAGGCGGACGCCTGATCCAGGGCGTCGCGACCGAGATCACCAGCCTGCAGCCGCTGCTGTCGGCGGATGACTCCGAGATCGTCTGGTCCAACTTCTACCCCCGCATCCTGCAGAACAATCCGGACACGGGCGAGCTCGGGCCGGGCCTCGCACAGAGCTACGACATCTCCTCTGACGGTCTGACGATCACGTTCCACATGCGCCCGAACGTGAAGTGGAGCGATGGCGTCGCGTTCGACGGCAACGACTACAAGTACACCGTCGAGGCCACGGTCCGCGCCAAGAAGCCGATCCGCAAGCCGTCGTTCAATCGCATCGTCGGCTTCCAGGACTACGTCGACGGCAAGACCGACTCGATGGCCGGCCTCACCGTCAGCTCGGACGGCCTGACCGTGACGGTCAAGCTCGGGAGCACGCTGTGCACCGTGGCGCGCGCCCTCGCGAGCGCGGGCGGCGGTGTGCTGCCGATGCACAGCTTCATGAAGTATTTCAACAACAAGAGCACCGACATCACCCAGACGATCGACACGGCGCCGCTCAATGATGCGCCGCCCGCGTCGGTGGGGCCGTGGGTCTTCAAGGACTGGCAGAAGGGCGTCTCGGTCACGATGACGCGCAACGACAACTATTGGAAGGGCGCTCCGCTTCTGGAGGAGTACGTCGTCAAGCTGTATTCGAACGCGGCCGCCGTGAAGGCAGCTCTGCTCACCGGCGAGATCACCATCGCACCGGTCGAGCCGACCGACGTGGCGGAGGTCACGGCCGGCAGCCAGGGCAAGCTCGCGATCAATAAGCAAAAGATCGCCACGAACTACAACTACATCGGCTGGAACGAGAAGGCTCCCAAGGCGCCCTGGCTTGCCGTCCCCGAGGTCCGCCAGGCGCTCTGGTACGGCCTCGACGTGAAGACGATCATCGCCAAGGTCATCCTCGGCAACGGCTCGCAGATGTACACCCACGTGCCGCAGGAGTCGTGGGCCTATCCCGCCAGCGGCATCAGCACATACGACTACAACGTCGCGACGGCCAAGTCCCTCCTCGAGAAGGCTGGCGCCAAGATGGGCGGCGACGGGATCTATCGCTGGACCGATGGATCCGTCATGCAGATGCGCCTTGAGTCGACGCAACAGGGCGCACCCGTGATGAGCGTTGCGCAGGAGCAGTACAAGGCCATCGGCATCAAGATCGACACGATCACCGAATCGGCGCAGGCGCTATTCGAGCGCAACGACCCAACGAACTTCGATCACGAAGGCACGTTGACCGGGAACTCGGTCAGTCCCGACCCTGACGGCGCGTACATCTTCTTCAACGCCAACCAGCAGGGGAAGGCGCAGTTCAACTGGTTCCACTACGTGAATGCCGACGTCACTGCCAAGCTCGAGTCGGGCCGGTTCGGGCCCGATTGCAGCCAGGCGACGCGCAAGACGCTGTACCAGGCGGTCAACAAGCAGATCAACAACGACGCGGTCTACACGTGGCTGTACTCGCCGGTCTCGATCATGTTCGCGAGCACCAAGCTCCACAACTTCGGCCAGAAGCCGTACGGCATCTCCACGTCCGGCGAGAGCTGGGACTGGAACAGCGAGAAGCTGTGGCTAGACAAGTAGTGGCACGGGGCACACTGGAGACGGACAGCCGTAAGAACTAGCGGCACTGAGCCGCGGATCGTGGGGTAGCTTGATGGGGCGTTTCGTAGCACGACGGCTCCTTCAAGCGATCCCCACGATCTTCGGCATCATGCTCCTGACCTTCATCCTCACGCGGCTCTCGCCGTCCGACCCGGTGACGCTCATGGTCCGCACCAACCCCGACATCACTGAGGAGGACCGGGCGGCGCTGCGCCAAGCGCTGGGACTCAACGATCCGCTGCCGCTCCAGTTCGTCCATTGGGCGTTCAGCGTGGCCCGGCTCGACTTCGGTGACTCGTTCAACTACCACCGTCCGGTCATCCAGCTCATCGCCGAACGCATCCCCAATACGCTGCAGCTCTCGATCACGTCGCTGGTCATCGCGCTGGTCATCGCGGTCCCACTCGGCGTGCTCGCCGCCTTCTACCGGGGCAGTGCCCTGGATCAAGGGATCCGGACCGTCTCCGTCTTCCTCCATGCCGTTCCGGTGTTCTTCCTCGGCCTGCTGTTCATCCTGTTCTTCGGGATCCAATGGCGTCTCTTCCCGGTGGGCAGCATGAACGTCGTCGGCGAGAGCTGCGCGTGGTGCCCTGACCGGCTGTGGCACATGGTCGGACCGGCCATCGTCGGCGCGGCGGGTGGCATCGCGCTGATCCCACGGGTGCTGCGGACCGAAGTGCTGGAGATCCTCAATCAGGACTTCATCCGCACCGCGCGTAGCAAGGGGCTACGGGAGCGGATGGTCATCGTCCGGCACGTCCTGCGGAACACCCTCATCCCGATCGTCACGCTCTTCGGCGGGATCCTGACGATCCTGGTCGGTGGATCGGTGATCATCGAGCAGGTCTTCAACTGGCCGGGCCTGGGTCGTCTGCTGTTCGAGGCCGCCAGTAACAAGGACTACCCGCTGGTGCAGGCGGCTGTCCTCGTCACGAGCCTGCTGCTCGTCCTCTCGTACATCCTCCGCGACCTCGGATACGCGGCGGTCGATCCACGCATCAAGGTCGACGGCTGATGAGTGCGCCCGCGGTAACGGCGGTCCCAGTGGCCCGACCGGCGCGGAAGCACCGCGAAGGCTTTTGGTGGGACGCGCTGTACGGGATCCGCCATGACCCGGCGACGGTCGCTGCCATCGCGGTACTCGCGACCCTGATCGTGCTCGCGCTCGCTGCCGATGTACTGTCTGATCAGATCTTCCACACGGGCTATACGAACCAGAACCTGCTCAACACGTGGGGTGCCCCGAGTCTGAGCGACCCCAAATATTGGCTGGGCGCGGACAACCTCGGTCGCAGCCAGATCGTGCGGCTGCTATACGGCGCGCGCGTTTCGCTGTTCATCGGCGTCCTCGGAGCGTTGGTCTCGCTGGGGATGGGGCTCAGTCTCGGCGTGACGGCGGGCTACTTCCGCGGTTGGTGGGACGACATCGTCGTGTGGCTGGTCACGACGATCGCGAACATCCCGATCCTGTTCCTGCTCATCCTCGTAGGTCTGTACTTTCGCCTCGATCCGTTGAGCCTTTCGATCCTCATCGGCATGCTCGGCTGGCTCGGGATCGCGAATTTCGCGCGCGGTCAGACGCTCGCGCTCCGCGATCGCGAGTTCATCCAGGCCGCGCGCACCGTGGGCGCCTCGCCGGTCCGCATCATGACGCGCCACGTGCTGCCGAACATCCTGCCGCTGATGATCGTGCTGGCGATGGTCGACATCGGCGGGATCATCCTCGCCGAGTCAGCGCTCTCGTATCTCGGATTCGGCATCCAGCCGCCGGTGCCGTCGTGGGGCAACATGCTCAGCCTCTCGGCTCAGTACTACTTCCTCGGTCCGCATCTGATCATCGTGCCCGGCGTCGCGATCACGCTCACGGTGCTGTGTCTCTATCTCATCGGCGACGGCCTGCGGGACGCGCTCGACCCGCGATTGCGCGGCGTGGGCGGCCGACGTGGCTGAACCGCCCCGGCCCTGGCCGGCGCAACCCGATCACGCGAAGCTCACCGGCTACGCCGAGCCGTGGAGCGTCGCGCCGGGCGAGACCGTGAAGTTCATGGTGAGCTCCGACGACCCGCGCTACCGCGCTTCGATCGTGCGGCTGATCCACGGCGACGATCGCGCTGGCGCGCCTGGCCTCAAGGAGCAGCAGGTTCCGTCCGACGTCGAGCGTGAGTACGAAGGGCGCTCGCTGGCATATCCAGCTGGCTCCTTCGTGATGGTGCCCGATGCGCCGGCACTGCAGCCGAGCTCGTTCACCCTCGCAGCGTGGATCTTCCCCACGATGCCGACGCGGGCCGCGCAGGGACTACTCACGAAGCGATCAGAGCGCGAGCGCGTGGGGTACGGGCTGATCATCGACGACTCCGGCGCGCTCGCGCTGGAGCTCGGCGCATCGGGCGACACGCAGCGGGTATCGACGGGCTCGCCGCTGCGCGCGGGCTACTGGTACTTCGTCGCCGCGTCGTTCGACGCAGCGAGCGGTGCCGTCAGCCTCCTGCAACGGCCCTTCCCGCGTTGGCCATTGGATGCCACCGACATGTCGTCGGACGGGCGCATGGATCGGTCGGTGCAGACGTCCTCAGAGGCGCCGCTCGTGATGGGCGCATGGTCGGCCAACGCCGATGACCCGCTCGGGACGGCGGGCCACTTCGACGGAAAGATCGAATCGCCCGTCATGCTGCGCAGCGCGTTGACCGCGGCGCAGCTCGAGGAGCTCGCTGGCGGCCGACCGCCGGATGCGCTGGGCCCCGTCGTCGCAGCCTGGGACTTCAGCACCGACAGCTCGTCGGACCGCGTCCATGACACCGTCGGCGGCTTCGACGGCGTGACCATCAATCGACCAGCCCGTGCGATGACCGGCCACGCATTTGCCGGCGGCGAGCGCGCCTGGCCGCTCGCGCCCGAGACCCACGGCGCCTTGTACTTCCATCACGACGACCTCGAGGATTGCCGCTGGCCCGTCGCCTTCGAGTTCACGATCCCGCCGTCGCTACGGAGCGGCGTATACGCGGCCAAGCTCGCGACCGGCGCCGACGCGTATCACGTGCCGTTCTACGTGCGGCCCGCGGGTCGGCGAGCGACCGCACCGATCCTGTTCCTCGCGCCGACCAACTCGTACCTGGCATATGCCAACTTCCGGGAGACCTTCGCGACGGACAAGAGCGTTCTGGGCCTGTACCACCTGCACGCTGACGGAAGCGCGGTGTTCTATTCGTCGCGGCGGCGCCCGATCGTCAACCATCGCCCCGGATCCACCTTCAACATCCTCGGCGAGCCAGGCGGGCCGGGCGCGCCCCATCAGTTCAATGCCGATCTGTACCTCATCGATTGGTTGACCGAGAAGCGCCTCCGATTCGACGTGGCGATCGATGAGGATCTGCATCGCGAGGGCACGGAGCTGCTCTCTCAATACAAGGTGGTCGTCACCGGTAGCCACCCTGAGTACTGGTCGGGCGAGATGATGGACAGCCTGCAGGCGTTCCTCGCGGCGGGTGGACGGCTCATGTATCTGGGCGGCAACGGCTTGATCTGGGTCACGACATTCGACGGGCAGAGCGGTCACTACGTCGAGGTGCGCCGCGGTGGCGGCGGGATGCGTAGCGCCACGGCCGGCGAGCGCTACCACAGCACCACTGGAGAGTTCGGCGGTTACTGGCTCGAGCGAGGGCGCCCGCCGCAGCAGACCGTCGGCGTCGGGTCGATCGCACAGGGCTTCGATGTTTCGACCTCGTACGCACGCCAGCCCGAAAGCGCAGACCCCCGTGCCGCCTGGATCTTCGACGGCGTGCCGGACGGTCCTATCGGGAGCTTCGGCCTGTCGATGGGCGGCGCCGCCGGATTCGAGGTCGACAAGGCCGATTTCGAGCGCGGCACGCCACCGCACACGATCCTCCTCGCGACCGCGACGGAGTTCTCACCGACCTATGAACACCAGAATCCCATTCACGTTCCCGGCACGAACATCGACCTATCCAGGCCGATCAGCGCCGACATGGTGTTCTTCGAGACTCCCAATGGGGGTGCCGTGTTCTCGGTCGGCTCGATCGCGTACCTGGGAGCGCTCTCCCACGACGGGTACGAGAACAATGTCTCGCGCATCACCGAAAACGTGCTCCGTCGCTTCTCCGCGCCTGCGCCGATCGGGCCGAGCCGGGACCGCTAGCTCGCCGCGGCGATCCGGTCGCGCAGGCCGGCGTCGGAGGCGATGCGCCGAACGCTTGACGCCAGGACTTCGGTGACCAGCATCGCGTTCCGGTGCGCGAGGTCGCTCACGGCAGCGGCCCGCATTTCGACCGAGTGACCCGGTATGGCCGCCGGCGTCACCGGAAACGCGATGTAGTCGGCCGGTAGGACTTGGGACACGTTGCCGATATCGCTCGAGGCGGAAATGCGCACGCCACGAAGCGACTGCGTTCCGGTCATACGCAGCTCGGCGTCCAGCAGCTCCGCCAGCGCGGCATTCACTTTCGGCGCGTCGTAGCGGGGCGCCGTTTCCAGCAATTCGACCGTCGTCCCGGTCTGCTGTGCAGCGCCGCGGGCGATCGCCGTGAACTGCTGCTCGACGGCCGTCAGCTCCTGCGGGGTGCGGGCGCGCAACCCGAACTCGGCGACCGCTCGCGCGGGGATGATGTTGGGAGCGACCCCGCCCTCGCTGATGATGCCGTTCACGTGCGAGCCCTCTGGCCACTGCACGCCCCAGGCAGCGACCCCGTTGAACAGCGCGATAACGGCATTGAGCGCATTGCGGCCGCTGCGCGGCGAGACGGTCGCATGGGCAGAAACGCCGGTGAAGCGGACTTGCCACCGCGACCGTCCCAGCAGACCTTCGCTCACCACCCAGTTGGCATCGGCTGAGGCGTGCGACGAGAGTGCCGCAATGACCCCGGCGAACGCGCCCGCCTCAAGGAGCTTGACCTTTCCGCCGCCGCCCTCCTCGGCCGGGGTCCCGATGAGCGCGACGCCGACCTGAAGTGCTCGCGAGTCTCGGGCCGCGAGGAGGAATGCGCCCACGGTGGTCATGGTGATCAGGTTGTGCGCGCACGCGTGCCCGAGGTCGGGCAGCGCGTCGTACTCCGCCAACAACGCGACCGTCGGCCCGGGTGGCCCGATCCGGGCGCGGAAGGCGGTCTCGACGCCGCCCAGGCCGCGCTCGACCGCGTGGCCATGCGCCGTGAGGACTTCCGCGATCCGGGCGACGGCACGGTGCTCCGTGAAACCGAGCTCGGGTTCGGCATGGATCCCGCGGGACAACGTCACGAGCTCTTCGCGCAGCGGTGCCTCGATCGTCATCGCGTGCCGGCCATCCGACCATCGTGCGGCCGTGTAAATGGCCGTGGCGCGTATGTGCCGAACTGAGACGGGCGTGCGATCGGTGAGGCCGTGCCCGCGCCGTCAGGGAATGCGTTGAAGGCGGGCCCGAAAGCAGCGGCGGCGGCATTCAGCGTGGCTGGGTCGGTCGCCGGCCAGTGACCGGAGTCGATCCGCTCCCCGAGAAGATCCAGTGCGGCGAAGACTTCGGCTGGCGTGAAGGTGCAATGACCGCCACGGTTGAGCCACAGCTGTCGCAGATCGCCTGCGTCGCCGGCCTGCCGCACCACGTCCGCGTACGCGTGCTCGTGCTCGGGCGGGCATAGTCCGTCGCCGGTCGTGTGCATCGTCACGACCGGAACGCCACCGAGCTTTCCCGTGAACGCGATGTAGCGCTCGAGGTACTGGACGGCCGCGGCGTCAGCGCTGATGCGCCGAGCGCTCGCGAGCCGGTCCAGGTCCGCCGCCAGATCCAGAGCAGCGTCGGCATACAGCTCGTTGACCGTGTCGTGACTGAGCGATCGATCGACGAGCGCACCGTAATCGACGCCTGTGTTCCAGGACGGGTTGCCGCCGGCCCGCCGCTCGACCGTGGCGCGTGCCGAAAAGGTCACCAGGAACACGACGTCGCGGAACCAGTTGACCTGTGCATCCAGTCGTGTACGCGCATCGTGAGGAGCCCTGTCCCCACGACGGGGATTCGCGACCGCGGGCACCTCGGAGACCGCGGCCGCCAGCGCAATGCGCGCGCGACCGCTCGGTGTGGCCATCGCTCGCTCGAGCTCGGCGATGGCCGCGCGCAGATTGGCGTCCGCATCGGTGATCCGGACCAGCTCCAGCTGCTGCTCCGACTCGAGCGTGGCGAACACGAACGAGATGTCGAGCTCGCGATTGTGCGTCGCGACACCGCCGGCGAGCGGTCCGCAGAGCGCCAGGGCGCCGTCAAGGCGCGCGGGGTGTTGCTGGACCAGCCCCGCGGTCAGGATGCCTCCGATCGATTCGCCGTACGCGATCGTGCGCTGCGGCGTCCCGACCAGTCGCACGAAGTCATCGAGCACCAGCGCCTGATCGACGAACGATTGCTCGAGCGGCCAGAACATCGGGCTGGCCCATCCGG
This sequence comes from Candidatus Limnocylindria bacterium, assembly GCA_038211425.1. Classification (GTDB taxonomy): domain Bacteria; phylum Chloroflexota; class Limnocylindria; order P2-11E; family P2-11E; genus JALYKU01. The sequence goes on from JBBQVQ010000012.1 coordinate 23,831, forward strand.
CCACCGCGTACCGACGGTCCAGGAAGGCCTGCAGGATCGGCCGCATCGACCAGACCGGGTCGTTGCGATCCGCCGGTGGTCCCTGGCTGTACAGGATCAGCGTGCCGTCCCAGGCGTCTGGCACCTCGATGCGATACCTGCCGCCATCGATGAGCGGACTCGTGATCGACCTCATTCGGCTCGGTCCGCCTGCCTGAGCCCTACAGTTGTTCTGCTATGCGGATTTCTGCAGCGAAGAACCCGCGCGGAAAGTCCGCACCGACCTATCCGATCGGCTCCGTCGATAATGCGCTCCGTCTCTTGATGCTGTTCAGGAAGCACAACCGCCTGCGCGTATCGGATGCGGCCCAGGAGCTGGGCGTGGCGCGCTCTACCGCGCACCGACTCCTCGCGATGCTCGAGTTTCACGACTTCGTCGCGCAGGATCAGACGACTCGGCTCTACGTCGCCGGCCCAAGCCTCACCGATATCGGTCTGGCGATCGTGCGCGACATGGACATCCGGACCGTGGCACGCCCGGTCCTCGAGGCGCTCGGCCGCGACGTCGGCGAGACGGTCCATCTGCTGATCCTCCGCGGAAGCGACGCCCTGTTCATCGACTCCGTCGAGACCAGCAACGTGCTCCGCGTCGGCTCGCGTATCGGCATGGTGTTGCCCGCATATTCCACGGCTGGCGGTAAGGCGATGCTCGCGCAGTTGCCGCGGGAGACCGTTCGCGCGTTGTACCCGAACGCGCGGCTGGCGCGCGTGACGAAGCGGACGGTCACCGGCCGCGCCGAGCTCCTGCGGGAGCTCGAGCTGACCAAGAAGCGCGGGTACGCGATGAACACCGGTGAGAGCGAGGCGGATATCGCCGCGGTGGCCGCACCGATCATCGATCGGCACGGCCAGGTGCGGGCGTCGCTTGCCATCGCCGCGCCGATGGCGCGAGCTACGGATGTGCGCCTGCGCCGCTTGGGGTCCAGCGTCCTGGGCGCCGCTAAGCAGATCGGTGACCTGCTCGCCTAGTCGCACCGCGTAGGTCGATCCACGCGCCGACGGATCCGGCCCTCGCTCGACCTCGCCAGCGGCGCCACGTCGCCATGGTAGTGTCGGCGCGCGCGCTGGGAGGAATGTCGTTCTGATGGACAGAATCAGCCTGGAGCCGGTCGATCAGGCGTCGGTCACAGTCGTGATCGACAACTCGGTCGATGTGTTCCTCCCGACGGGTCCGATCGCGCGCCGGCCGCCGAGGGCATGGGACCCGGCGCCCGGGATCCTGCGCGCCGAGCACGGGCTGTCGCTGCTGGTGCGACTAGAGACGGACGGACGAGCGTCGACGCTCATGTACGACGCGGGGCTCGGGCGCGACACCGCCGCCCATAACCTCGATGTCTTGAGCGCTCGCCCCCAGGACCTGCGTGCGATCGTGTTGTCCCACGGCCACATCGACCACTACACCGGGCTCGAGGGCTTGGTGCGGAGCCTTGGCCCGACGAAGCTGCCCCTCCTCCTCCATCCGGACGCTCGGCGCGATCGCAAGATCGTGTTTCCGAGCGGCGAGGAGCTGCTCACTCCGCCTCCTTCGCTCAACGACCTCGAGCACGAGGGCGTCACTGTCATCGAGGAGCGGGGACCGACGTTGCTCATCGACAGAACAGTGTTGGTCACCGGGGAGGTCGAGCGCGAAACCGACTTCGAGCGCGGCTTCCCGCTCCAGTACTGGCGCGCGCCGACGGGTTGGGAGCCCGACTTCGCGGTGCGCGATGATCAGGCGATGGTGATGAATGTCCGCGATCGCGGCTTGGTGATCCTCTCCGGCTGTAGTCATGCCGGGATCATCAACATCATTCGGTTCGCGCGACGCATCACCGGCATCGAGCGCGTGCTCGCCGTGATCGGCGGATTTCACCTCACGGGTCCGCTGTTCGAGCCGCTCATCGACAAGACAGTGGACGAGCTCGTCACGATCGCTCCGGAGGTCATCGTGCCGGGCCACTGCACCGGCTGGAAGGCGATCCACCAGATCGCCCGACGGTTGCCTGGGGCGTACATCCAGACCAGCGTCGGCACGAGCTACGACTTCGTCGCGCCAGCTCGCGTCACGGAGTCGCCTCGGCCCTAGTCCGGTCCGGCCCTCGCGCCGAATCGATCCCGGTACACGACCGGCGCAGCCGCTTTGGGGCGCGGTGCCCATCGACCGAGTGGATAGCCGACCGGAATGACGCAGAACACATGAGCCGCACCGGGGATCTCGAGCAGCGTCCGTACCTCAGGTTCCACCAGCCGATGACGCATCGTTAGGGTCGTGCCGAGCCCCAGTGTCCGCGCGGCCAGCATGAGGTTCTGCACCGCCGGGTATATCGACGCAGCCAGGCGGAGGTCGGGCTCCCCCTCAGCGACAGCAACGAGCAGCACGGGGGCCTCGCCCAAGTGCTCGGCAAGATGCCTGATCGACCGATCCACCGGCGTGGCTGCGCCGGGTCGTACCGGACCGTCGACCTCGGCCGAGACTCGCCGGTAGAGGTCGCCCAGCTTGGTGCGCAGGACGCGGTCTCGGACCACGATCCAACGCAGCGGCTGGCGGTTGCCGCCGCTCGGCGCGCAACCGGCGGCATCGATCATCGTGAGGATGTCCGCGTCCGACACATCGCGCGTCGGGTCCAGGCGCCGCATCGCGCGAGTCGTTCGGATCGCCTCGAAGAGCTCCAGTGGTGTCCCTCCGTGCTAGCATTCGCGACGCGCGGAACCTCATTCTGACCTACAGAACCAGATCAGGTCGGCGGCGGGGGCCGCTGGCGCGCCCGTGGGGCTTCGAGGAGGACGATGGCGGCTTCGGACACTATGGAAGTCGGCTATGACGAGTTCTGCGGCGCGCTTGCCGCGAAGGACCTGCAGCCGCTGTGGACCCAGTCCGGGCGCCTCATGCCGCAGGTCCCGCACCCGCGTACGGTGCCGTGGTTGTGGAAGTGGCAGACGATGCTCGCGCTCGCGGAGCGCGCGGTCGCGCTGATCCCGATCACCAAGGGCGGCGATCGCCGCGTCCTCGCGCTGGCCAATCCGGGCCTCGGGGGAATGCCGTACACGAGTACGACGCTGTGGGGCGCCATCCAATACCTCGGCGCCCACGAGTCGGCGCCGGCGCACCGCCACACACCGTCGGCCATCCGGTTCGTCATGAATGGCTCCGGAGTCTGGACGACCGTGAACGGCGACGCCTGCGACATGCAGCCGGGTGACCTGATCCTCACGCCGAACTGGGCCTGGCACGACCACACGAACGCCGGCGATAAGCCGATGGTGTGGTTCGACGGCCTCGACCTCCCATTCGTGGCGCATCTGGAGTCGATCTTCTTCGAGCGCTATGACGGCACGAACCAACCGATCCTCACACGTAATGCCTCGGAAGAGCGCTTCGGCGAGCAAGGCCTGCGCGACCGGGCGAACGGGACGAGCCCCACCCGCTCTCCCCTCCTGCGCTACCCCTGGGACTCCACGGACAAGGCCCTGGATGCCGCACTCGCGAAGAGCGGCGGCCCGTCGGCGGTCGTGACCTTCGTGAACCCACAGAACAGCGCATCCGTGATCCCGACGCTCGGCTGCGAGATGCATCGCGTCGTCGCCGGCAAGCGGACGGCGGTGGGCCGCCGCACCGGGAGCGCGATCTTCGTCGTTTACAACGGCGCGGGCGCATCAGTGATCGATGGCCTGCGTTTCGAGTGGAACTCCGGCGACATCTTCGTCGCGCCGTCGTGGTCGAAGGTCGAACACGAGGCGACCGAGAAGTCGACGCTCTTCGCCGTGACCGACCGGCCGATCCTCGAGGCCCTCGGCCTCTATCGGGAGGAGACGCTGGAGACTCCGCAGCTGGTCACCGGCACTTTTGACCCCAAGTAGCCCCGGCGACTACGCGCGGCGCCTCGAGGCGGCTGCGGCGCCACTGCTGGAGCGCGTCCGCGGCATGGCCGAGTCGACGCTACACGCCGCGCCCGACGCCCAGACGTGGTCGGCGATCAAGATCTTGGCGCACGCCGCGGAATTCGTGCCGTATTGGGCGCGCCAGGCGCGCGATGTGGCGAGCACGAGTGCCACCGGGGCCTTCGGGCGCACGCACGAGGATCCGGCGCGGATCGCGGCGGTCGAGGAACACGCCAACGACACATTGCAGACCGTGGCCGCGCGTCTCGAACGTGGCATGGCCGAAGCGGAACAGATCTTGAGCGCGATCCCCCCATCGGGCTGGGTGAGGCGTGGGCGCCATGCCCGCCGTGGCGAGATGACGGCGGCCGCGATCGTGGACGCGTTCATGCTGGACCACCTGGAGGAGCACCGTCGTCAGCTCGATGAGCTGCTCCCGCCGAGCCGCGGCGGTGATGCAGACGCTCGGTAGGCGCGATTGAGCGATCTGCTCCTCGAGGTGACGCGCGGCACGTTGGTCGAGGAACGCCACCGTGGCGATGTCGCTGTCGTCGACGCGGCCGGCCGCCTGGTCGGCAGCGTGGGCGATCCCGACGCGATGCTCGCGTATTGGCGCTCGTCGGCGAAACCATTCCAGGCGATGCCGCTCGTGTACAGCGGCGCCGCCGAACGCTTTGGATTCGACTCGGCCGATCTGGCACTCTGCTGTGCCTCGCATAGCGGCGAGCCCGATCACGTCGCCGGGGTCGCGAGATTGCTGGACAAGGCGGGCTGCGCGTCGAGCGATCTCGCGTGTGGCGCGCACCCCCCGCTGCATGCGCCTAGCGCCACAACGTTATCTCGCGGCGGCATGACCCCGACGGCCCTACACAACAACTGCAGCGGAAAGCACGCGGGCATGCTGGCCCTCGCGCGCCATCTGGGCGCACCGGTGGCCGGCTACACGGATCCCGATCATCCGGTGCAGCGCGAGATCCTGGCGAACATCTCGCGCTTCACCGGACTTCCGACCAACAGGATCGTGATCGGGGTCGACGGCTGTGGCGCGCCGACCTTCGGCATCAGCGTGTCGGCGATGGCAACGGCATTCGCGCGACTCGCCGCGCCAAGCCACGTCGACGAGCCGTATGCGACTGCCGCGACCTCGATCCGCGAAGCGATGATGAGGCACCCGTATCTGGTCGCCGGGACCGGACGTTTCGACACCGACGTGATGATGGTCGGTCACCCCAAGATCGTGGCCAAGGGCGGCGCCAGTGGTGTCGAGTGTGTCGGGGTGCTCGAACGCCTCGGCGTGGCCACCAAGCTGGAGGCCGGCCCGCGCCAGCCGGGGCTTGCGGCGGCCGTCATCGTCGACGCGCTCCGGCAGCTCGGCGCACTGAGCCACGAACAGCGTTCAGCGCTCGACACGCATGCGCGTCCGCCCGTCACGAACGTCGCCGGGCGTGTCGTTGGAGAAACTCGCTCGGTCTTCGCCCTGTCGACGAGCGCAGTCACGCCCGACTGACAGCTGGCGCCATCGTCGGAGCGTGCGACCCTTCAGGAAGGGATCGCGCCTCGTTCATTCCGGTCCGCTACCCGTTCACGATCCGCTGCAAAGCGGTCTCGTCGCGGATCTCGACCGACCGTTGACCGGAAACGACCGCGCCTTCGCGTTCCCACCGGCCGATCGCGCGCGAGACACTCTCTCGGGAGGCGCCGATCATCCGCGCGAGGTCGCTTTGCGAGAGATCGCGCAGGCGCAGCGTGCCGCGGTCGCGGGTCGCAAGACTCAACAGCAGCGCGGCCAGCCGCTGATCCACCGTATCGGTGGCGACCCGCTCCACGCTCTGCTCGAGCTCGAAGAGCTGGCGAGCCATCAGCGTCATCACCTTCGCGGCGAGGCCCGGATGGGTGGCCATGATCTGGAGGAACTTCGCCGTTGCAGCGTCGCAGATCAACACATCATCGACAGCGATGACCCGCTGGGTCGTGGTCGCGGCGCCGAACAGCGACGACGTGCCAAAGAGCTGGCCGGGGCCGAGGATCGCGACCGCCACGTCGCGATTCAGCACGCGCACCCGGCCCTTCTTGACGAGGTAGATGCGGTCGCCGCTCGGACGCACGGTCACGTCCTCGCCGCTGTGGCAGACGCGGTCGCGCATCAGGCCGGCGACCTGCTCGATCTGCGTGCCGCTGAAACCCTCGAACAGATCGAGCCGCCGGAGGAACCAGAGCTTGTTCACCGTGTCGCGGGTCACAGTGTGCGCTCTGTCAGCGGACGCGAGGCTGGAAGGGTGCGAGCGGGTCGGAACGCAGCAGCAGCCAGCTGGCACCCGCGAGTCCGGCGATCCCGATCACGGCCGCGAGACCGGGAGCATCCGCCAGGCCACGGGACCGCAGCGCCGCATCACTCGCAGAGAGCAGGACCGCAAGCCCGAGGATGAAGGCGACCGACCGGGTCGGGCAGGGCCGGTCGCCTTCGAGGTGGCGATAGAGCCACGCGCTGCCGAGCGCGATCCCGAGCGGATGGAGATGAAAGATCAGTCCCGTGGCGACCGCGAGCGCGGTGGAAGCAACGAGCGCGACCGCAGCCGCCGACCAGGACAGGGCAAGCGCGATCCAGCTGCGCACGGTCAGCGGGGCGGCCCGGCCGGTCGGAGCCGGCCGGGCCACCGCGCTTGTGGAGGAAGGGTTGATCCGTTCAGGCGGTGCGCCGTGCTCCGGCCGCGGCATCAACGGAGTCCGTGCTGATCTTCCAGGCGAGCCAGAGACCGAGCACGGCTCCATACATCGCGTGCGCGATGATGCCGCCGACCGCACCGAAGGTGGCCACCAGCGGTGCGTCGACGACCGGCAGGACGACGAACCGCGCGATCGCCCATTCGACCCCAATGAAGATCATGCCGGCCAGGATGAGCGGACCGAATCCTGTCGCGCGGCCCCTGACGCTGAGGGCGAAAACGATGCCGAAGAGCACCGACATCATCATGTGGAGCATCAGGCCGGCGACCAGCGAGCCCGCTGATCCCGAGTCCGAGCGGAAGAACGTCGCACCCATCTGCTTCAACGGCGCGAGCAGGTCGCCCTGGGCGACGAGCGTGTACAGCATCGCGACCATCGCCATGACCATCCCGCCAATGAGACCGCCGATCGCACCGTGGCGGACCCAGGTGCCGGTATCTTCGACGTGTCGTGTCCCAAGCATTGCTCTCTCCTCTATCGGCCGACGCCGATGTTCTTGAGTAACCCGAGGGCCGCACCGCGTATGCCCCACGCTCGTGTAGCTGTGACAGCGGTCACATCTTCTGCCGCGTCCTCGTCCGGTGACGGGACCAGTCGTTGCTGCTGCAGCTGCGCGCGGATCTGCAGCAGCGCCGCGATCCCCTCGCCCACGGCGGCACCGAGCTGCTTGGTCGCACCGGCCCGGACGTCACCCGCAGCGAAGACGCCGGGCATCGACGTCCGGAAGCTCGCGTCGGTCGTCACGAACCCGTGCTGATCCAGGTGCACGGCACCGCGCAGGAACTCGGTGTTCGGGTCCAGTCCGACGAACACGAAGGCGGCAGCCGGATGCCAGCGCTGCTCCTCGCCGTTGACGCGGTGCCGGGCGACGACCTCTTCGAGCTTCTTCGTCCCGTTGAACGCGACGATCTCGGTGTCCAGCACGATCTCGATCTGTGGATGACGGCGCACGTCCGCTTGCACCAATCCCGACGCGCGCAGCTCGCTGCCGTGCGACACGATGCGGATCTTCTTGGCGAACTGCGTAAGGAAGAGCGCTTCCTCGAGTGCGGAGTTGCCACCGCCGATGACCAGGATCTCCTCGGCACCGCGATAGAAGGGTCCGTCGCACGTCGCGCAGTAGTGGACGCCCGCACCGGTCAAGCTCCCTTCGCCGGGCACGCCAAGCTGCCGATACCGCGAGCCGGACGCGATGAGCGCGGCGTGCGCGCACAGCTCCTGGCCGTTGCCAAGCTTCACGACGACGTTGCCCATCTCCGGCTCGATAGCCGTGACCTCGACCGCGGAGACGAGCTCGACCTCGTAGCGCTTGGCCTGGGCGATGAACCGCTCGGCCAGGTCGGCACCATCGATCCCCTCAGGAAATCCCGGGTAGTTCTCGATCCGCTTCGTGGCGCCCGCCTGTCCGCCGAGCGCGCTCTTCTCGACGACAACGACGCTGATCCCCTCGCGTGCCGCGTAGAGCGCGGCAGCGAGGCCCCCGGGACCGCCGCCGATGATGATCAGCTCGTAGAACTGACGCGCGGCTTCGAGCGTGAGGCCCAGCTTGCGGGCGAGCTCGTCGTCCGACGGCTCGATCAGGTGCGAGCCGTCGGGAAACACGATCGTCGGGATCGAACGCCCGCCACCCTGGATCTCCTCGACAACACGACGACCGTCCGGATCCTTGTCGATGTCGATCCAGTCCATCGGGATCCGGTGCTCGGCCAGGAACTTCTTGCTTCGCTTGCAGTCCGGACACCAGGGCGCGCCGTAGACCGTGAGCTCAGGCATGGGGACGCGAACCCAGCCAGGTCGTGAACGCGTACAGCGTCCCGTAGGTCACGACGCCAACGGCAGCTGCGATAGCGATCGTCCGCCACTGCGTCCGAGCGCCACGTAGATCGCACTGGTTGCGGCGGCGCAGGTACAGGGCGAGCGCAGCGCCACCCACCAGGAGACCCCGGCCGCGAAAGTACCAGGCGTATTCGCCGTACAGGCGATAGCCCAAGCCGACGGCTTCGGTCGCGCTCGCGATGCCGACGAGGTAAAGGATGACCGGCGACACGCAGCAGCTGATCCCGATGAGACCGCCGAGCGCGCCGATGCCCAGACCGGCCGGCGCGTCCACGTCCTTCACGCTTCCCCAACCGCGCTGCAGTCGCATCTACTCCCCAGATGTGACGTGCGTCACACGACACGCGACGGAATGGGCATCGCCGCAAGACCGTTGGGTGAGGGTGACCGAGTCAGGGGGAGAGTTGTTGATCTACACCACAGTGACTTGCGGCCAGTGCTGGGTCCTCAAGCTGTGGCTCAAGCGTCACGGCGTTCCCTACATCGAGATCGGCATCGAGAACGATGACGAGGCGCGCCGGTTCGTGCGTCGCGTCGCCGCCGGGTACATGTCGGTGCCGGTCGTCGTTCTGCCGGACGGCCGCGTCCTCGTCGAGCCGAGCCACGCGGAGCTGCAGGCGGCGCTGGGTCGATGATCCAGCGATTCGTTCACGACCTCGTGCGCAGCTCCCGCCGGCGCCGCGTGCTGTTGCGGTGCTCGATCATCGCCGTCACGGTCGGCACAGTGTTGACCGTGGTGAACCAGTTCGACGTGCTCGCCGCCGGCCGCCTGGATCCACCACTCATCGCGAAGATCGTCGCCAACTATCTGATCCCGTTCGTGGTCAGCAACCTGGGCGCGATGAGCGGCGTGGATCCGGAGCCAACGCGATGAGCCGCCGTGCTGCTCGCTGACACCGTGCTCCATAGCGCATAGTGCATCTCGGCGATTGGAGGACAGATGCCCTGGATCCACACCGTACCCAAGGAAGAAGCGGGCGAGGAGCTGGTCGGCCTCTTCGAGCGTTTCAAGATCGATCACGGCCGGATGTTCACGCCTTACGAACCGATGACGAACAATGCGGCAGCGCTGCTGGCCGTCGTTGGCCTGAATGACGCGATCCGCTTCGGTCGGTCGGATCTCACCCGGACGCGTCGGGAGATGATCGCTGCGTACGTTTCCGCGCTCAATCACTGCACCTTCTGAACGATCGCGCACATGCGGTGGGTCGGTCGACTCACTCACGACGGATCGCTCGCGGAGCGGATCGCGCAAGGCATGATCGAAGATCCGATGGTCGGCGAGCCCGAGCGGGCGATGCTCACGTACGTCGAGAAGCTCACCCTGCGGCCCGGCGAGGTCGAGCGCGAGGACCTGGAACCGCTGCGCCGGCAGGGATTCTCCGACGCCGCCATCGGCGACATCGTGCTCAATGCCGCGCTGTTCGCCTTCATGAATCGGATCGTCGACGGCCTTGGCGGGGCACTCGAGGGCGACATGCGCCAGGCCGCGGTCGCGCTCGGACTGCCTCTCCATCCCGGAACGTACGAGCACCTCGAGCCCTGACGGGCCGCAGGGGCCTATCGGTCGAGATCGGGCGCGTCCTTGCCGTGTGCGGCATGTCACACCGTCGCCGTCCACACGGCTGATCCGCACGATCCCCACCTGCGCGGCGCAGGCCGCGCCCCGGGAGCGTCAGCCGCCGGCGCGCCGGGGATTGCCGAACGCGGGCGCTGCGGGCTCGAGCGAGTCGAGGATCGCCTCGATGTCAAGATCCGCCGCGGCGATGACCGAGTCGGCGGCTCCGTAGTACACCCGGATCCGGCGTCCGGCGTCATCGAGCGGCACGTGACCGCAGGTGAACACGACGTCGGAGAGCAGGCCGGCGTGCTCGTACGGCCGCTCCGGCGACAGGATGGGCTCGGGGCTTCGCGCGAGCACGGTGCAGGGATCGTTCCGGTCAAGGAGCACCGCGCCGAGGGCATATCGCATCTTGGCGTTGACGCCGTGGTAAATCTCGAGCCATCCCTTGTCGCATTCGAAGGGGACCGTGCCCGCACCGGTCTGGCGCTCGTCCCACATCCCTTCGCGGGGCAGTACGAGCGGATGATGACTACCCCATGGCATCCGCTCATCGGCATGCGCGATCCAGATGCCGAGCACGTGACCGAATGAGCTCGGCATCGGCCGGGTCAGCGCCATGTGCCGCCCATGTTTGCGTTCCGGGAAGAGCGCGAGATCCTTCTGGTCGGGCGGCAGCATCGCGCCCAGCCGCTCGAATGTCCGGAAGTCCCGGGTCACCGCGAGGCTCGCGGTGATCCCGACCCGCGAGACCGAGACATAGGTGATGTGCCACGCCCCATCGAGGAACGTCGCCCGCGGATCCTCGCAGCCGAACTCCTCGAGTTCGGCGGCAGGGGCGATCGCGGGCTCGGCGTCGACCGTGAAATGGACGCCATCCGCGCTCCGCGCGCAGCGCAGATGCGACACCTGCGTCAGGAATGTCTGGGTGCGTCCGAGCGTCGGATGCGTGAAGCGGATCCCACGCGGATCCGAGAGGTCAAGACCGGGCAGGTCCGTCGGCAGATAGATCGGGACATACCGGAACCGGCCGGCGTCCGGATCGCGCATCGCGATCGCCACGACGTCATCTTTCGTGTGGCCGGATGGGAGCGCCACGATCTTCGGATGTGGTCCCGCGAAATCCAGGGTCCGCGCGTCGGCCGGCGGGTCAAGATCGGTCCGGGGCCGTTCAGCGACGCGCATCAGCAGGACCGTCTCGCCACCCACGCGCGCCGCGGCGGGATTGAGCACGCTCTGGACCTCGAAGTCGGGCTGCGACGGGCGCACGTCCGCCGCTGTCAGCAGCGGGCGATCCCCGACGCGCTCGACGCGGTCGGTCACGGGCTGGACCGGCGCGCGCTGCTAATTGAAGGCCACCGGCAGGATGTCGCTCCACGCGAACAGTGGACCGACGGCGAGTCCGAGCCGGCGGTAGAGCTCCCCGGGCACCGAGATGTCGGCGACAAAGAGCTCGCCAACAAATGGCCGCGCGCGCGGGCGTAAGAGGCCGACCTTGGGCAGGGCCAGGGTGAGGGTCTGCTGCGCGCGGATGGTCGGCTCGAAGGGCTCGCCGGTATCGGCCGAGAGACCAGAGGGCACGTCGAGCGCGATGATCGGAACACGCGATCGATTCGCGGCCGTGATCAACGCAGCGCCGTGGCCACGCGGCCGGCCGGCCAGGCTGTAGCCGAACACGCCGTCGAGCACGAGCGCGCTGCCCGCGATGTCCGGCAGCGGCATCTGGGGCTCGAGGACCTCGATCTCCATGCGGCGAACGATCGCGAGCTGATGCGCCGATACCGGGCGCATCCGCTCGGTCGGCGACGCGAGCGCGACGGTGACCTCGGCGCCCCAGGTCGCCAAACGGCGCGCGGCGACGAGCGCGCCCCCGCCATTCCCCCCAGGGCCGGCCAGCACCGTGATCCGACGGCCGGGAACATCTCGCACCGCGCGCCGGGCGAACTCGGCGAGCGCGCGTCCGGCGTTCTCCATCATCTGCTCCAACGCGATCCCGAGATCGTCCACCATGAGTCGATCGACCTCGCGCATCTGGGTGACCGATACGGAAGGGATCCCGCCAGCGGCCATACGCGTTTTCTACCCCACTCCGGCGGCGAGCCCGCGATCAAGGTGCGCGGACCTCGGTGTCCGGGCGGAACGCCGCCCACACGAACCAGAACGTGGTGTCGGACGGCAGGCGGATCAGCTGCCGGCCCTTCAGCGGACCGCCGACCGCGAGCCCGGTGATGGTCCACTCGCTGCCGGTCTCATCGTCGAGGAAGGTCTTGCGCCTTCCGCCCTGGAACGTCAGCGGGCGCCCATCCGCGGTGGGATCGAAGAACGCGGACTGACCGATATCGTTCCCTTCGGCCGTCGCGGCGCGATCGAGCGGTGAGGCCACTCCCCCGAGATGGAAGAGAACGAAACGCCTGCTCCCGCGCTGATCGTTCTTCGCGACCGCCCAGCTCAGCTGGTCGGTCCGGTAGGCGATCGGCGGGTCGATGAACGTCGCGACCGCGACGCGGGACTTCGGCGGGAGCCGCGGGTCAAAGGGGGCGCTGGTCCAGAAGCCTGCCAGGGGGCCGGTGTCCGGCTTGTCGTAGCCGACGTACGGGTTCGCGCCGTAGTGCCGCCCATCGCCGGTCTTCGCCTTGGCCTCGTCGCTCGCCGCCTCGCGGCTCAGCACGAGACCGCTGGGATACGCGCGGGCGAACTCCTCGAAGCTCAAGATCTGGCTGTCGATCCGCTCGAGGCGGGTCCCGGTGAAGCTGCCGACGATGCCCTCGCCTAGGGCCTGCTGCCACCACGAGTGGGTCTGTCGGTCCCACATCACCAGATCGGAGAGCCGAAGCAGCCCCGTCGTGCCGAAGGTCAGCTCCTGCCCGCCGGCGCGGCGGTCGAAGACGAGCGAGGTGTTGCAGAGCGGGCAGAAGGTGACCACGATCGGCCGGCCGGCGATGGTGTCGTTCGCGATCTCGTGCCACAGCAGGATCTGCAGCGGGTACGCCCGCGCCTCGCCGCCCTCGACGACGGCGATGACCGGCTCCTGCGGCTGGAGCCAGGCCGCGCGCGCCTGCTCGTAGAACCGCGGGGCGTCGAGTGGCGGGATCCCGTCCGGACTCGGACCGCCGTTCACGATCTCGGAGAGCGGGACGCAGTGTTTCGCGAAGTCGGTCTTCCAGAAGCTGTTCCGCGCGAAGCCGGGTACGTCGCTCGCGTTCCTCGATGCGCCGATGGCAGAGTCGCAGCGCACGCTGCGCCAATCGACCGTCGGCGTCTCGCGCGGCGCCTGGGCGCTCGGCGCGCATGTAGCGACGAGGACCGCTGCGGTCCACCCGAGCGCCGCTACAGATAGCGCGCGCATGCGTAGCACCACGTGAACGAGCCTTCCGACAACGGCAGCGACTTGATGACCGGATGCCCCGCCTCGAGCGCATGGCTGCGGTCATGGCCCTGCTGGGACTCGCAGCATCCGACGTACCCGCATTCGGCGCAGAGCCGCAGGTTGAACGTGCTGCCGCAGCCTTCGCAGGCATCGGCGCGCGGCGCGGCCGCCCGCTCCGGCGGGTGTGCGCAGACAAGAGTCTTCAACAAGCCCATATTGTCCGCGCACCACGTCCGGCGGGTGTGACCCTGTGACACAACGCACAAGGTCGCGGCGGCGCTCGCGTTCCCGCGCCTCAGCGAGCCACGAAATCGTTCGGCGCCACGATGGGGCTCGGGCAGTTCACGACGAACCCTTCGCCCTTCGTGTCGGGCGTGCCGTGATGCAGCTGGATTTCGCCGGCCTTCGCGCGCGCGTCGAGCTCGGCTTGCGTGCGAAGGAGCATCGCCTTGGACGGGTCCTTCCAGACCGCGGTCCAGTGGTCCCACATCGGACTCCAGCTCGCGTCGCCTGCCTTGGCCTGGAAGATCGCCGGCTGGAAGCCCATCGCCCCGGGACCGGTGAGCCCGTTGCCGAAGACGGTGATCTTGCTCGTTGCGCCGGACGCGATGAGTCCGGCCGTTGCCGGCGAGCCGACGATGTTCATCATCGGCGCCATCGGAACCGCCGACGTGTCGGTCACGATGTAGCGGCTTTCGGGATAGCACTGGTGCAGCTTGAACGTCGCGGTCAGGTTCCCCGTGTCCGGCTTCGAAAGTAGCGGACCACCATCGAGCGCTTTCTGGACCTTGGTGTCGACCGGGAGCTCGCCAGAGGGCCACTTCACGATCGGGTAGTTCACAATGATCTTCGTCGTTCCGATCGTGATCGCGCCGCTCTGCTCCGCTGCCCGGATCTTCTCGACCGAATCCAAGATCGTCTTCGCACCGGCGAAGCGCACTCGGTTAAGGACGTACAGCGAGGTGAAGCTGGGACTGCCGGGGACCGTGCTCAGCACCGGGAACTGCCCGGTCGCGCCACCGTCGAACAAGAAGAGGTCGCCGGTCGCCGTCGGCGTGAGCCCGGCTGCCGCGTTGAGCAACGGCACGTAGACGAGCCCTTCTTGCGTGGCAAAGGCCTTATCACTGGCGTCGGTGCGGACGAAGTACGCGGTCTGGCCGTTGAAAAACGCTGCGTGGAGCTTGAGCGTGACGCTCCCGCCGAGCCACGCGTAGGGCCCGCGGAGCTTGAAGTCCACGACGTCGCCCACCAGCTTGGTGGCCGAGCTGTCAGGCGCGGAGCTTGGCGAGACCACGCTCGTTGGGGTCGTGGTCGTACTTGCCGTTTGCCCTCCGCACGCGGCAGCCGCCGCGGTGGTCGCAATCGCCCCGATGAACTCACGCCGCGTGAATGTTCCTGCCATGCTGTCTACTCCTCCAGACGATCGCTGCGTCGATCTGGAAACCGATCTCAGACCGAGGCGCTTCCCGGGGTGTGACGCGCAGCACAACGTGTCGGAATCCGAACCCATCACGACGCTTCCCTGAGCGGACAGGCTGGACGTAGGCATGCGGTGCCTCCCGCCGGATCGTCATCGACTACGACGGGATCCAGCGCTTCGCCCGGCTGGTCCGGGCACGCGATTCCGCGGCTGTGACCTGTGACACAACGCACATCGCGGTGACGGACCCGCATCGATGGAGCGCGCGCGGCCAGGAAACGGAAGCGTCTCCTCCATTCGGGGGTTCCAGATGCGGTGGACACCGCCGACCGTGGAGCCACATGAACCAACGGTGGTGGGTTCGCGCTCGCGACGGCCTGATGGCAGCCCTGCTCGGGCTCGGCTTCCTCTGGCAGCCGCTGATCCTCGCCCACGGCGTGGCGATCGTGCTGGTCCTCCAGGCCTTCGCCCTGCCTCGGCGGGCCGCGCTCTGGCGCCTCGCACTCGCGCTCTCGGCGACGTCGGCGGCGGCGGCGGCGGCGGGCGTGCCGATCGGGGAAGCCGGGATCCAGATCCCGTTCGTCTACGGCATCAGCGCCGTCGTCATCGCGCTCGCCGAGACCATCCGGCGCTCGCGGGGCGCGCTCGAACGGCTCGCCCTCTACGACAGCCTCACCGGTCTGCCGAACCGGGTGCTCTTCGCGGAGCGGCTCGAGCGCGCACTGCGGGCCGGGGCAGAGCCGGCCCGCCTGGCCCTCCTGCTGCTGGATCTCGACCGGTTCAAGGAGGTGAACGACACCTTCGGCCACGCGATGGGCGACCTTCTGCTGAAGGAGGTGACCGATCGGTTTGGCCGGACCCTGCGAGAAAGCGACCTCGTCGCACGGCTCGGCGGGGATGAATTCGCGCTCTTGCTACCGGACGCGGACGCCGCCAGCGCGTCGCATCTGGCCGAGCGTCTCCTCGCCCTGCTCGAGCCGCCGTTCGTGATCGACGATCAGGCGGTCGCGATCGGCGCGAGCATCGGCATCGCCCTCGCGCCCGAGCATGGTGCGGACGGCCAGGCCCTGCTGCAGCACGCAGATGTGGCGATGTACGTCGCGAAGCGGTCGGAGGGCAGCTACGCGGTCTACGACCGCTCGCAGGATGAGAACGCGAGCGCCAACCTCTCGCTCCTGGCGGACCTGCGCGAGGCCATCTCGGCCGGCGCTCTGAGCCTGCACTACCAGCCGCAGATCGAGAGTTCAGGTGACCGTCCGGTCGCGCTCGAGGCCCTCGTCCGTTGGCAGCACCCACTTCGCGGCGCGATCCCGCCCGGTGAGTTCGTCCCGCTCGCCGAACGCGGGGGACTGATCCGGGCCCTGACCGAATGGGTCCTGCGGTCCGCCGTCACCCAGGCGGTGCGCTGGCGCGACGACGGATTGGCCGTGCCGATCGCGGTGAATCTCTCGATGCGCGATCTGCTCGATCCGCGGTTCCCCGATGCCGTGGCACGCCTGCTCGACGAGGCGGGTCTCTCTCCGACGCTGCTGGCGCTCGAGATCACCGAGAGCGCGCTGATGGCGGACGAGCGCCTCGCCGCGAACAACGTGGCGCGGCTGCGGGCCCTGGGACTCCGGATCTCGATCGATGACTTTGGCACCGGCTATTCCTCGCTCGCGTATCTCGATCGCCTGGCTGCCGACGAGGTCAAGATCGATCGGTCCTTCATCCAGGGCCTCCTGACGGACGAGAGCTGCGGCGCGATCGTGCGAGCGACGATCGACCTCGCCCACACGCTGCACTTCGAGGTGGTGGCCGAAGGGATCGAGGATGAGGCGACGTGGGAGCGGCTCGCCGAGCTCGGCTGTGACCGCCTCCAGGGCTACGCCATCGCGCGCCCAATGCCACCGGCCGAGGCCGCCCGGTGGCTGTGGGAATCGGGCGCACACGTCGCCGTCGCCGGTCGTGCCAGGCGCCAGGTCGCCATGTGATGTGACGCGCTGCACATCCGCGGAAGCGCACGAGCAGCTGGCCCGTTCTTGCGGGGGTATGGTCGATCGACGATGACTCGTCAGAAAGCGGCCCAGACCGCGAGGCGGCGGCGTGCCGCGCGGCGTCGGCAGGTCCTCATCGGTGGCGGCCTCGCGATCGCGGTCCTCGTGGCGTTCTTCTTCGTTCGCCCGCTCCTCGCGGACACCGCCGCATCCGGGCCCAGCGATCCGGCGCTCGCGGCGGCGTACACGGCTCCGGTGCGCGGAAGCGCCACCGCGCCCGTGACGATCATCGAGTACGGCGACTTCCAATGCCCCAGCTGCGGCGCGTTCGCTCGGGGCACCGAGGCGGAGCTCATCCGCCGCTACATCGATACCGGCAAGGCGAAGCTCGTGTGGAAGAACTTCGCCTGGATCGGGACCGAGTCCAAGCTCGCGGCCCAGGCCGCCGCGTGCGCGAACGAGCAGGGGAAATTCTGGGAGTACCACGACCACCTGTATGCGAATCAACGCGGCGAGAACACCGGCTACTTGAGCGGCGCCACCCTCAAGGCGTTCGCCAGCACCGTTGCCCTGGATCGGGCGGCATTCGATCCGTGCCTCGACTCGGGACGGTACAAGGCGATCGTTGAGCGGGACGCGAGCGAGGTGCGCGGCCTTGGGCTGACCGGTACGCCGACGTTCGTCATCAACGGCACCCGCGTCGTCGGCGCGCAGCCGATCGGCGTGATCGCTGGAGTCATCGAGCAGAAGCTCGCGGGCCGGTAGTGCCGGAGCTGTCGTTCGTCGCGGTGTTCCTCGGCGGTGTGCTCGCGATCCTCTCGCCGTGCAGCGCGCTGCTGCTCCCGGCGTTCTTCGCGGTCGCCTTCACCTCGCGGGTGCAGCTCGTGCGCGCCGCGCTGCTGTTCTACGCCGGACTCGCGACGATCTTCGTCCCGCTCGGACTCGGCGTGTCGTTCGTCGCAAGCCTGTTCTTCGAGCAGCGGCCGCTCATCATCCTCGCTGGCGGCGCGCTGCTGGTCGGCTTCGGGATCCTGGTGCTGGTGGGCGGCGGCTTTGCGGTCTTGCCGAGCGCCGCTGCGCGGCTCGCGACGGTGCAGGGCCGCTACGCCGCCTACGCCACCGGCCTGGCCTACGGGTTCGCGGGCTTCTGCACCGGTCCGATCCTCGGCGGCGTGCTCACCGTCGCCGCCGGCGCCGCGGTCCCCCTCGCCGGGGCGGCGCTCTTGGCGACCTATGCGCTCGGCATGACCGCACCCGTCTTCGCCCTGGCGCTGGCCTGGGACCGCTTCCATCTCGGCGAGCGCGGCTTGTTGCGCGGGACGCAGCTCCGGATCGGGAAGAGCGCGATCCCGGCGAGTCGGGCGTTGGCCGGCGGGTTGTTCATCGTCATGGGCGTCAGCTTCGTCGTCTTCCAGGGGAGCTCGGCACTGAGCGGCGCCTACGAGGCGCTTGGGTTGACCGAGCTGACGCAGCAGATCGAGACAGCGCTCCTCGGCGTGCGCTGACCAATGGGCACCCCTTAGGTTGAGGACGTGACGGTCGAGAGTGACTATCGGGATCGCGGGCCGACGATCGGCCGACCGTTCCCCGATGTCCGGCTACCGGACCAGCACGGGACGATGGTCGATCTCCACGAGCACCGGGGCCGACGCCGCGCGGTGGTGGTCCTGTATCGCAGCGCGGTCTGGTGACCGTACTGCAAGACGCAGCTGGTCGAGCTGCAACGGGTGCTCCCGATCCTCGAGCGCGCCGGCTACGCCGTCTTCGCCATCAGCTATGACCGTCCCCCGGACCTGGCGGCCTTCGCTGCCGCGCACCACGTCGGGTACGCACTGCTCTCCGACGAAGGCAGCCGGGTCATCCGCGAGCTCGGCGTCCTGGATGAGGCCCTCGCGGCGCACCAAGCGGCCTTCGGCGTGACCGTGCGGCCTGAACAGCTCGGAGTGGCCTACCCGATGACCTTCGTGCTCGATGAGACCGGGCGGGTCGAACGGAAGATCGTCGAGGCCAACTACCGCCTGCGGAACGGCGGTCACTGGCTCGTCGAGGAGCTTCTCGGCGAGGCCGCGGATGAGCCCGGGCCGCGGATCGAGGCGACGACGACCGGGCCGCTGGCCATCGTTTCCGGTCGCGCATGGCTCGATTCGCCGAGCTACTTCCCGTATCAGCGTCTTGGCCTCCATCTCGAGCTCAGCGTGGCGCCCGGTTGGCACGTCTACGGGCCGGTCGTGCCGGTCGGCTACACCGCGCTCAAGATCGACGTCGTGAGCGGCCCGGAGGGCGTGCGGATGGGACCGATCGCGTGGCCCGAAGCGGCGCCGTTCCGGATCGCGGGGCTCGCCGAGGAGTTCTCGGTCTACGAGGGAACCGTCGCGATCACGCTGCCGCTCGAATTCACGATCCCGCGCAACTCCGGAGTGGTTCGACTCGAGATCGCGGTCCACTTCCAGACCTGCAGCGTGACCGAGTGTCTGCCGCCGAACGAGATCTCGTTGACGCTCGCCGTTCCGGAGGCGCCGGTACCGTGAGCGGTGTGCTTGGTGTCATGGTCGTCGTGCTGCCAGTCCTGATCCTGCTCAGCGGAGGCATGCTCCTCGTCGCACGCGGAGCGCTGACCCTCGACACCGGCTGGGGCCGGCGGACTCGCGCGCTCGGTCCGCAGGTGGTGCGCATCGCCGCGTCACGGCAGCTGGTCTTCAAGCTGGTCGCCGCGCCCTACGGGATCGACCCGCCGCGCGCGTTCCGCGAGAAGATCGAAGTCCTCGACCGCGGCCGCGACATGGTGCTGGCGGCCCATCGGACGAAGATCGGTCGACTTACAGCGGTGACGGTGGAGACCGTCACCTTCGCGGCGCCAGAGCGGATCGGCTTCCGCTTGGTGCGCGGGCCGGTCCCGTTCGTTGTCGAGCAGTTCGACCTCAGAGAGCTCGAGGGCGGAACGCTGACCGAGCTCGAATATACCGGTGAGCTCGGGACCGACGGCTGGGCGCTCGGAGCCGCCTGGGGCGCTCGGGTAGCCTGCCGCTGGGAGGATGCGGTCGCGCGGTCGCTCGCTGAGCTGAAGATCGCGGCCGAAGATGTGGCCGCGCTGACGGTGGATGCGTAAGCAACGAGGGCAGCGGACCACTGGCAGGACCAAGCGATCACCTCGGCGGAGAAAGCGTCCATTCCCTGACATCATTCGGCGCAGCAGCTCATCTTCGTGACGTCCTTGAAGAACGAGAGGGCCACGATCTTCAGCGCCTCGGCCATCGTCGGATAGACGTGGACCAGGTCGATGAAGTCGTGGACGGTCGCGCCGAAGCGCAGCCCCATCGCGGCCTCGTGGATGACCTCACCGGCGTCGCGTCCGACCATCGACACCCCAAGGACCTTCCCGCTCTTCTCCTCGACGACCATCTTGATGATCCCCCGCTCGTCGCGGACCGCCCCGGCTCGGGGCACGTAGTGGATCGGGACGGTGTTGCAGTTGCAGACGAACCCGCGGGCGTTCGCCTCCTCATCGGTCAGGCCCACGACCGCGACCTGCGGATCGGTGAAGATCGTCCGCGGCAGCACGGCGTGATCGACGGTCCGGGACGCGGCGCCGAGGGCATTCCCGGCGGCGATGTTCCCGTCGTGCGCGCCGACCGGGGTGGCCATCTGCGCGCCGGTCTGCGAGCCGATGACGTCCCCCGCGGCCCAGATGTGCGGCACACGGGTGCGAAGCTGCTCATCGACCTGGACGAACCCGCGTCCGTCCAGCTGGACTCCGGCTTCGGTGAGGCCGAGACCGTCGGTGTTCGGGGTCCGGCTCGTGGCGACAAGGAGCCGCTCGGCGTGGACCTGGCCCTCGCGTCCAGCGGTCTCGACGAGGACGGTCACACCGCTCTCCTCGGTGCGGACGCCAAGGATGCGGGTGCCCGTCCGGATATCGATGCCCTCACCAGTGAGGGCCTCGTGGACGGCGATCCCGACCTCCGGCTCGTAGCCCGAGAGGATCTCCTTGGATCGCTGGAGCAGCGTGACCCGGGTTCCGAGACGTCCGAAGAGCTGCGCCAGCTCCAGGCCGATGTACCCGCCGCCGATGATGACGAGCGAGCGCGGCTGCTCGGTCAGCTCGATCGGCTCCTCGCTCGTGAGCAGGTCGCTCGTGAGGTACGGCACGGTGTCCAGGCCGGAGATCTGCGGGATGGTCGGGCGCGAGCCGGTGGCGATGAGGATCTGCTCGCCGCGCAGGGTCCGCCCGCCGATCGTGACCGTGTGCGGATCGGCCAGCATCGCGTGGCCTTCGACGATCGAGATCTTGTCGCTGTCGCCGAGGATCGCCTCGTACTTGCGACCGCGGTAGTCGCGGATGACCTCGTCCTTGCCGGCGATGAGCGCCTTAAAATCGAGGTCGAGCTTCTTGCCGCCCAAGCCGGGGAAGCGGGGGTGCTCGGCCTCCCAGTAGATCCGGGCGGCCTCGATGAGGTTCTTCGAGGGCAGGCAGCCGCGGTTCACGCAGGTGCCGCCGACGGTCCTGGACTCGGTCATGACCGCGGTCTTGCCCAGCTCCGCGGCCTTGAGCGCCGCGGCGAAGGCGGTCGAGCCGGACCCGAGGATCACGAGGTCGTAGGAGTCGTTCAACGCTTGCCCTCCACCGGTGCGCAACAGTCCGGATCGCCGCTGCGCGAGGGCTGCCCGCGGCGTTGCCGGAGCCAGAGCGCCGCGACCGCGAGCGCGAGGAGTGCGACGGCGACGCGGACCGGCCCGCCCGAGGCCAGGAGCAACGCGCCCGCCCCCGTCGCAAGGAGCGCGCCGATGAGCAGCGGGCCGCCGCAGCAGACGGCGAAGAGACCGAGGACGAGGGCGGCCCCGCCGAGGCCGCCGGTGTTCGTGCGCATGTCATGACCTCCCCGATGCGACTGTCCGAACGAGGAAACCCATAGCATCAAGTTTTCTCATTGGGAATGGTAGGCTGACGCCGTGCAGACCGCCGCGAAACGCCTGCCGTCGCTCGACCCCGAGGACCCAGAGGTCATCGCTCGCTTCTTCCACGGGATGGCCGACCCGACCCGGGTGGACATCCTGCTCTTCCTGCTGGACGGGCCGAAGACCGCAGGCGAGATCGTCCGGCACGTCGGCCGCTACCAGCCGAGCGTCTCCTCGCATCTCACCTGCCTGCGGTTCTGCGGATTCGTCGAGGCTCGGCGCGAGGGGCGTACCGTCGTCTACGAGCTGCTCGACCGCCGCGTCCGCAGGCTGCTGGAGCTGGGTGAGCGGATGCTGCGCGAGAACGCCGAGCGGATCATGGCCTGCCGGGTCATCGCACCGTCTCAGCCGGAATAGCCTCGCAGTGAACCTCGGTCTCGGTCTCGCATTTAGGACAATTTCGTCATGCTGACCGCCCGCGGCGCCTAGAATCGCGGTTCACGCGCCGGACGGGGAACTGGTCCCCGCGGCGCGCCAGCGGGAGGAGAATCCAATGCCGGACCAAGGGGCGATCCGTCGTCGGGATGCACTTAAAGGGATGCTCGTCGGAGGCGCAGCGACGCTTGGGGTCGCGGCGCTTGCCGCCTGCTCGCCCGAAAGGCGACTCCGGCGTCCTCGCCCACCGTGGCATCGTCGAGTCGCGACTACGAGAAGGCGGTCGAGACCACGAGCGACGCTCGGGCTGCCTTCGCATCACCGCACCTGGCCAACGTCAGCACGTACTTTGGCCAAGCCAAGAACTGGCTCGACGCGATGGAGAAATCGTACGGTGCCGATCCGAAGCTGATCAGGCTGGTGATGGTCGATTACGGTCCGATGAACTTCATCACCTACAACGACAAGATCTGGAACACCTACAAGGCCGGCACCTGGCAGGCGGTCACCGATCCGACGACGAAGGCCGATGCGCTGCGCAATCCGTTCGTCGACGACATCAAGAAGCTCCAGGACCGCGGGTGCGTGTTCTATACCTGACGGAATACGGTTGAGAACCACGCCCGTGCGGCTGTGGACACCGGCAGGGCCTCAGGCAAGACCTTCGAAGACGTTCAGAAAGAGATGCTGGACAACCTCATTCCCGGGGCGTATCCCATCCCGGCGGCAGTCGCGGAGATCAGTCGGCTGCAGCAGCGCGGCTATCCCCTCGTCTACGTGCCGAAAGCGTTCTAGCCCGCGACGAGCGCGGATGGCTGCCCCTAACGCGCATGAATGGTTGAGCCCTCCGCAACCTCGCGTGTTGGGCGCCATCTGCCGCCCAGTCGCGATGCACGTTCCCGCCTCGCGACCGTTCAGCCGAGTCAGCACGCCTCAGCGGCGAAGCTCGAACACGATCTCGAGGCCATCCTCTTCGTCCATCACGCGCGCCACCTCGACGAAACCGAGCTTGGCGACCAGCCTCAGGGATGGCGCGTTCCAGGGGCCCACCGACGCGAGGAACCGCCGGATCCGATGCTCCCGCGCGGCCCAGTCCATCATCCCGAGGACCGCCTCGGTCGCGTAGCCCTGCCGGCGTGCCAGTGGCGCGACGCCGTAGCCGAGCTCGAGCGAATCCGCTGCCGCGAGCGCATTGGCCCCCGGCGGCCCGTGAAAGCCGATGTGACCGATGAGCCGGGATGACCCGCGCTCGACGATCGTCCGGAGCAGGAACGGCGCGGTCCGCGGGTCCTGCTCGATCTGCGCGAAGCGCATACGGAGCCTCGGCAGCATCGCCTCGCGCCACGGCTCGCTCACCGCTGCGCCGTCGATCTCCGTGACGGCGCCGTCGAGGAGGCCGCGCATCAGCTCGGGCGACAGCCAATGCAGGTCGAGGCGCGCGGTGCCGATGCAGGGCGGGACGGACACGGCTCCATGATCGAATGTTTCAGGCCGGAAGACCTTCATGAGGCCGGCGGTGTCGACACACGTCGACTCCGGTCCCCAACGTCGCAGGATCGCGCGTCATGAGCTCTTTGACCTTCACCGTCGCGTCCTCTTGCCGCGTCGATCAGCCAGCGGGAACCGCGTCATCCAGCACGAGGGTGTGGGCTAGCGCGGAGCGATCGGAACGATCAACCGGCCGGGCGTACCCGCCCACGCGACGCCCTCACGCACCACATCCAGTTCCAGCACCAAGAGCGGACCGGTCGCGGGCGGCGCCGTGCCACGAAGGGTGACCGTCGCCGATTCACCAGGCCGCAGAGGCGGCAGGTCCGCGCGACCCGCATCCCAGAGCAGGTACGCGCCCGCGGCGCTGCGCCAGTGGGCTCCGAGATCGATGCCGGGACCCCAGGTGAACGTCGAGCTGTTGCTCACGTTGACGGTCACCGCGAACGGGGACCCGGCCGCGACAGGGCTCACTTGCTGTGCGGAGACGACCGCGGCGAAGAGGTCCAACGGGAGCGCATACGCGTCCTGCGCGACCGCCGCCGCGAGCGCGGTGACGTCGG
The DNA here is from genome assembly GCA_038211425.1 of Candidatus Limnocylindria bacterium. Taxonomy (GTDB): domain Bacteria; phylum Chloroflexota; class Limnocylindria; order P2-11E; family P2-11E; genus JALYKU01. Next base: position 47,991 of record JBBQVQ010000012.1, read on the forward strand.
CGTAGTCGGCGTAGTTCTCGGTCAAGAGCACCACGATCCGCGGACCGAGCGGCGTCATGACGACGCCGGCATCGTGGGCGATGCCATCGAGATTCCCGGTCTTGTGGGCGATGAATGTGCCCTCCGGCAGGCCCGCCGGAAGGCGGTCATTGATCTGCTGGCGACCGAGGACGGCGAGCATCTCTTCGCTGGCGCGGGGGCTCACCACTCGACCGAGGACCAGGCCCGCGAAGAGGCGCTCCATGTCTCGAACGGACGTCGTGTTGAAATCGGCGGTCTGCTCGTCGGGTGGGAGCGCGGTGTTGATGCGAGTGTCGCCCAAGCCAAGCTTCGCAGCGGTGTCGTTGACCGAGTGGGCGTCGAGAAGGCGCAGGAGCGCACGCGCGCACGAGTTATCGGACAACGTGATCATCCGCTCGACGGCGTCGCGGAACGACAGCCTCGTGCCGCTCGCGGTGTCCTCTCCGTCGGTAAGGTCCTCATCCGCGATCGTCACCGTCGTGTCGTCGAGCGACAGCGTGCCCGCGGCCTGCTGACGGAATGCCTCGACCATCACAGCAAGCTTGTACAGGCTCGCCGCCGGGAAGATGCGCCGCGCATCGTGCTCGTATGCGGAGTCGTGGAGTGGATCCGCGACAGCGACCCCGGCCGTGCCGCTGAATGCGCTGATCGCACGGTCCACCGCCGCGCGGAGCCCAGCGGAGCTGTCGTTCGCCGTCGCCGGCGCCGGCGCCCAAGCGCTGGCGATCAACGCGAGGATGATGCCTGCCGCTCCGCTGTAGCGCACCCACGAATTTCAAGGCAATCCGATCGCCGGCGACACCCCCGAAGGGCCTACGAGGTACTACCCCGTCGGACCGGGATCCATCGCCAGATAGTGGGGCCGCGCCGCCACGCCGGCCTGGGCCACGGACCAAGAGCCGCGCCAGGAAGGCGCCGACGACGCCGACGAGCCTCGTCCTCGAGCCGCCGGTCATCGCGAACACCTGTCTCACGTCATCGCGGACGACCTCAGTGGCCGGTAGTCGGAGGGCAGGTCGATCGGACACGACAGCGGTAGCCCGGATGGGATTCGAGCCCCTGACCTCTTCCTTGAAAGGAAATAGTTCAGAGAAGCGACTAGCCAAGCCGCTTAGCGAATACGCCAGAAATGCGGCCAACAGGACGCGCCGGACGGACCGAGCCGCGCGTCAGAAAAGCGACCTGCGAACTGAGTCCTTACCGGTCTACGCTTTGGGTCGCGAGCTAGTACGCCTTGGCGACGTAGGCCACGAGACGCTCTTCTGGATATTCCAGATCAGGAACCTCGCCGTCGTCACGCACGAGGCATCGAACGGTCCGACCCCGCTGTGCAAGATCGAGCTCACCCTGAATACCCACAGCTGACCAGCTAAGACGACTGAACCCTGGCCCGTCTACTTCGTCGATCCTCTTCACATCACGCGTCATGGAGTGTTGCCGCTCTTCAGCTTGAGCGAAAAGACTCTGTTGAATTTCCTGTAGCAACTGTGGCATGGAGGCAACTATCCCTTCAACGGCGAGGCTCCGCTTCCCGGGCAAATCGCGCCTTACGAGCGCTGCCGAGCGATCCGCCAACTCTCGCTTACCTATCTCCAGACGGCACGGCACGCCCTTCAGCTCCCAATCGACCGTTCGCCGTCCAAAAGACAAATCGATTCGGGCATCCACCGCCGCTCGAACTCCAAGCCCCACCAGGTCAGCACAAATCATCTCGGCGGTGGGGAGGACTTCCGCCGTAAGCGCGATCAGCACAACTTGAATAGGGGCAATAACAGGCGGCAGTCGAAGCCCGCGAGCGTCGCCGTGCGTCATGATCAGGCCACCGACAATCCGGGTAGAGAGTCCAAATGACGTCGTGCTGCAGCTGTGCGATTGGCCATCTGCCCCGGTGTACCGAATGTTGAACGCTTCGGCGAAGTTCTCGCCCATGTTGTGGCTTGTTCCCATCTGCAACGCCTTGCCATCACCCATGAGCCCCTCGAGGGTGTAGGTGTATTGCGCGCCGGCGAATTTCTCACGGTCCGTCTTTCGGCCAAGAATCGCGGGGATGGCAAGTGCTCGAGAATGAAGTCGCCATAGACGTCGTTCAGCACTCGAAGGGTGTGCTGCTGCGCTTCGTCAAAGGAGGAGTGGGCAGTGTGGCCCTCTTGCCAGAGAAACTCCGTTGTTCGCAGGAAGAGCCGTGGCCGAAGCTCCCAGCGAACCGCGTTTCCCCATTGATTGAGCAACATCGGCAGATCGCGATGGCTCTGAATCCATCGAGACATCGTTTCACCGATGATCGTTTCCGACGTTGGCCGAACAACGACAGGCTCGGCCAACTCCTCGCCTCCCGCATGCGTGACCAGCGCCAACTCGGGACTGAATCCCTCGACATGCTCGGCTTCCTTGAGAAAGAACGAGTGGGGAATGAAGAGCGGAAAGTACGCATTCGTATGTCCCGCCGCCGCGGCGGCGCGATCGCGATGCGTATCGAGCACGCGGCCGTGTCGTTCGATGGCCGTCCGGCGCTCCGCGACGCCGAGCTGGTCATCCAGAACGGCGAGCGCGTGGGATCATCGGACCGAACGGCGCGGGGAAGACCGTGCTGCTATCGCTCATGAGCGGCGAGCGCATTGCGGACGAGGGGACCGTCTGGGTCGGACCGAGCATCGAGCGTGGCCGCTACGCGCAGCATCATGAGACCTTGGACCCGCGGCGGACGCCGATCGAGACCCTGCGAGCGATCCGCCCGATGACCGAGGGCGAGGCGGTCGCGAAGCTCCTGAAGTTCCTGATCCCCTACGCGGCCGCACAGCAGCCGATCGCGACGCTTTCCGGCGGCGAGAAGAGCCGGATGCAGCTCGCCTGCCTGATGTACTCGAACGTGAACTGCCTGCTGCTCGATGAGCCGACCAACAATCTGGATATCGCATCCGCAGAGGTGCTCGAGTCCGCGCTCGAAGAATTTACCGGGACGGTGATCGTGGTGTCGCACGACCGGTACTTCCTCGATCGCGTCGTCGATCGGATCGTCGAGGTCGAGCACGGCGCCGTGCGGGTGTTCGAGGGCGGCTACAGCGCGTACGCGGAGCGCGCCGGCTAGTTAGCTAGTCGACGTCGAGCGCACCAAGGACGAGCTCTTGGATGAGCTGCGCAAGCTCCGGCACGTCGGGAGCGTCGGCGTCTTCCAATACCGCTTCGTGCCACGCCCGCTGGCGGTCGGTGAGGTCCTCGGCTGAGAGAAGGCGTGCCGTGAGCGGAGCGCGCTCGACGCGCTCGTCTTGCCCCTCTGGACGAGCAACGTCGGATCACTGCCCAGGTCGACGCGCACATCAGCGACGGCGTCGTCGCGTGCGACCGACGTGCGGCTTGACGACGTCGTGGGGCCGGTCCACCTCCGCTTCCGGTGGTCCACCCAAGTACCAAGGCAGCAGACGAAGCGGATACGTCCCGCGCCTGAATGCGCGCCGTCGGCCGGCAAGTGCCAGTGTGCCCAACAGGTAGATCACACCGACAAGCGCGGCGACGGCCAGCACGACGACCAGCAGGACAGCGAGCGCGTTCAAGTTCATTTGCTTACTTGACCCTACCGGCGCCGCCGCTTGCGTCCGGCAATACAGTAACGTTCCGATACAGACTAGTGGACACAAGTGTTACTCAACGTGGCCCTATGATTACCACGCAACCGTAGAGCAGGAGAAGGTAAACATGAACAATCGGACTATCCATCGCTACTTGGGCAGGCGCGCAGTTCGCGGAACACTGATCGCTGCTATCGCCGTCGGCGTCAGCCTGGCGGTTGTGCAGCTCGCCGCTGACGCCGGACCCCTTAACGGAGCGCCCGAGCGCCACGGCGCGGCGATCCGAGCGATCTGGAATCGGCCCGACTCCGGGCCCGTCGTCGCGACGGCCGCTGGACTGGCCATCACCCAGAGCCGGCTCGACATCGAGCTCGCGGAGCGGGCCGTCGGCGGCCGACCCGTGGCCCGGGCGCTCGACGACCTGATCAACTTCTACGTCCTGCTGGCCGAGGCCAACCGCCAAGGCGTTGCTCCCAGTGACTCCGAGTGGCAGACCTTTGTTGCTTCACAGCGCGACCTGGCCAAGACGGATCCGCAGCAGCAGATCGCCCGGTACGCCGCGGCCCTGGGTCTGACGGCTGATTCCTATTGGTCAGATCCGCGCGTGCTGGCCCAGTTCCAGGAGAACCGGATGGTCGCCGCACTGAAGGCGAAAGTCCTGGGTCCAGTCACCGCGGCCAACGCTGCCGCCGCCGAAGCCAAGTGGGCTGCATATACAGCGGACCTTGTCGCGCACGCCACGATCGTGAGGTATCGGTGATGAAAGTCATTCGTGTGGGTTTGCTCGCTCTCACGCTAATCCTCGGCCAGACCGCTTTTCACGCTCAGCCAGCCGCGGCGTCGACCGCGACCGGCTACGCCCTGTGGTGGGAGTACATCTGCGTGCGGGGTTGCTTCTCGCTGCAATACGACGTCAACATTCGTGCGGACTTTGACTCCGGATCGCCCGTCCACATCTACTCTTCGACCATCATGGGCTGCCTGAAGAACGCCCAGAACGTCTACAACACCTTCGGGTACGCGATGGGCGCCACACGTGAGTGGTACATCTACGACCCGTACCGCTCTGGTGATGTCGACAGCGATACGTTGTCGAGTGCCGGTATCTGGCCGTCGATCTGCGTCAGCGGCGATTGGCAGTACCAATCGGCGGCCAACAACAACCACTGGCCACCGCCTGGGGACGAAGTGCACGTCAAGAGCTGGCTATGTCTCTCAGACGGCGCGTATGCCAACTGTGCCGGTCAGAGAGACACCTATTCGAGTCAGATGAACTGAGCGCCTTGCCCAGCGTTTGAACGCCCTCGTCCCCGCCAGGGTCTCATCCGTGGGCGCTGCTAGGCGTCGTAGGCGCCGCTGGAGCGGTCAGCCTTTTCGTTATTCGCTCACGACGCACGACCTAGCCTATTGGGGAAACGCTGATCGTGGATCTGGCAGGTAAAGATGGTGCCGGCTCTCGATACGCTGGCGGGTGGCAAGCACACTTGGTGCCGCCGGAAGCACCCACGAGGGGCGGGAAATCCCGCACCTCTTCTGCTTGCCACCTGGCGAGACTCGGCTTTCCACATCAATCGCACGCTGCACGCATTCCGCCCGGAACAGTTAGGGGCATGAACTTACAAATAGCGTGGACTCGCGCAGGAATCCGCCCTTGTCGCCCGGATGGGATTCGATCCCTTGACCTTTTCCTTGAAAGGGAAGCGGTCGAGAGAAGTGGCCTAGCTGATTCTTCGAGCACGAACCTCGACCAAGTCCGAGCGCAAGCGCACGTCAGAGAAGCGGCCTAAGAAATGAAGCGAGGCGGGCAGCAGGCCGCCTCTCGCGTCGCAGGAACCGACTAGATCGCCACGCGCTCCCGGTCATCGACGAACGCGAGGTGGGCGCCAAGTACCTTCCCGAGACGAGCAAGGGTGTCTTCTGTCGGATTGCTTGTGCCGCGCTCGATCTTGCTGATGTCGGCTTGCTCGACACCGGACTGAACGGCGAGTTCGACCTGTGTGATCCCACGACGTTTGCGCAGCACCGCGAGCTGGCCACCGAGGTAGTAGCGGTGACGCATCCCCTCGAGCTGGGCAACCGCCTCCGGGCCCTCCTCTTGGGCTTCGGCCTCGATCTGCTGCATAAGGTCGTTGAAGGTCGGCTTCTCCATCGGTCGAGCCTATGTGCTTTAACACATACTGTCAACCACTCCCCTCACCGGCCACGGAACTCGGCAGGCGCTTCCTCGCCAGCTCGATCTCCCTGTTCTCGCGCTTGTTGCTGGCGTCGTCGCCCTTGTCGTAGCCGGCAAGCAGCAGAACGACCTTGTCGCCGTACGCGTGGCAGAAGACGCGGAGCAGGATCGGACCTTGGTCCGGTTCGTCATCCGGTTTCCGGTTCGTGTGCTTGGCGATGATCTCATCCGAGTCGTGACGCAAGCGGAATTCGAAGAGACCTCCACCCAGCTGCTTGCCGTACTCCGTCTCGCACACATCCAGCCCATGCTTCTCGAGGATCTCCGCCATCGCCGTGCCCAGCGCGCGGCGCTGATAGCCGGAGAGCTCTGTCGTGATCCACTCGTGCACCGGTGCGCGCCCCGTCATCGGGTCGTCGTAGAACTCGAGCGTGTAGGGCCGGGCCGAGTCGCTCATCACGGTCACGCCTACTCGATGTCCTCCGCCTGCTCGCTTTCGTCTTCGGGCGTCGTTCGGCCGTACTGGTCGGGGATCGTGCCCCAGCCGAAGACAGGCACGATCTCGACTGACGAAGCACCAGACTCCCTCACGGGATCGACGTCGCGGCGCAGGACGATGCAACGGTGCTCCCATCCGTCGCCGAAGTCGAAGACATACTCGAAGCCGTCACCTCGGCGCAAGCCCGCCTGTTGCAGCGTGACCGCGCCTTCGTCCAGTCCGGCAACATCTTCTTCGACGTCATCCGGACCGATCATGCCGATCCGACGACCGTCGCCGAGGCGGAACTCGTGCAGGTGCGAGAGATCCCAGCGCGCAAAGGCACGGTCGATTGCGGCTGCGAGGTCTGCGAACGTGTGCGCGTCGCTGACCAGTAGGTCCCGCCCTGGTGGAGCGACGAGATCCTCGCCGCCTTGCGCAAGAAGCATCACCCGCAGAACCATCCAACCCTGACGTGGTTTGGATCGGCGGGAGCTCAATGCGACGGGGCGAGCGGAAGTCAACGCGCCTCTTCCTCCGATCCAACCTCGGTCCCGCGCTCAAGGATATGCCCAGGCGGAACGCGAGCCTCCATCGCCCGCGCCATCTCGCACATCGAGCACGGTCTCGATTCCGTGGTTCAACAGGAGCCCGGCCACCTTGTGGTGCCCGGGCAACGACGTGTCGAGCGTCCCGATGAGGAGGTAGGCACGCAGGGCCGTGACGCACGGGATTGCGAAGACGTCGACCAGTTCATCCGTCAAGAACGCGGCGACCGAAATCAGACCCAGCGCTCCCAACTCAGGGCTAGGGCAAACTCGATCGCGCGAAGTCCTCCAGCGGGGAACCCGGCAAGCACGATCCGCGTCGGATCGATGACCTCTGTTCTGCTCCGCTACGCCATCTCCGCGGTCCCGCCGACAGTGACATCGGTCGCGGCTAACACGCGTCGTCAGGTCCCCGGAGTCGTGAGGCGCGTCCAGTGGGCGCCCCCATCGGTCGTTCGCTGAAGAGTGCCCCGCACGCTCGCATAGCCCGTGGTCGCGTCGCCGAAGATGATCTGCGGCGGAACGCCGGCGGCTTGCTTGTAATCGGTCGCGAACGCGTGCCACGACCCGCCGGCGTCGGGCGTCTCGACCGACGGGCCTCCGGGGTCGACCTGCAGCCACCGCGTCGGTGTGAGGAAGACAAGGTCCGCCTCGTTCGGCGCGGTGCGGATGTATGACCACGTCGCGCCATGATCGGTCGATCGGAGTGCGTGGCGCTGCGCGATGCCGCTCACGAACGAGCTCGCGGACACAAGCAGGACGGGACCGAAGTCGGCCACCGCGCCGGGCCGGAGTGACGAGACGGAGGGCTGGAATACGAATCCGGGAGGATCGGGAAGCCGCTGAGACAACGTCCAGGTCGTACCACCGTCCGTCGTGCGAAGGATCGCAGGCGGAACGTCGCGGCCCGAAACGCCGATGTAGCCGCGCTGGGGATCGACGAAGGCCATACCCGACTTGCAGCCGCCCGCCAGCGGGGAGGTGGGGACATTGGTCTCGTGGGCCTTCTCCCATGTGGACGCGCCATCCGTCGTGCGCCACACCGTGAAGCCCTGTGCCATGCAGCCCGTTGCCGCTGACCCGGCCGTCAGGAGCCAACCGTTCCGGTCGTCCACGAACGAGATGTTCATCGGCGGTCCGAGCGGAGGCTGTGGGATGTTCCGCTGCTGCCACGTCGCCCCACGATCGATCGATCGGTACAGGTGCTGGTCGGCAACGAGGGCCCACACCACGCCGCTTCCCGCGGCGGCGACGTCCACAGGCGAGGGCAGTGGGATGGGCGTCGGCGATGGGCTGGCCGAGGTCGACGGCGATGCGGTGGCGGCCGCGCTCGTCGGGCTCGCCGATGGGGTCGGGGACTGGGTCGCGATGGCGGCCGGCTCGACGCTACTGCAAGAGATGAGAAGGAACGAGACGACCGCAACCGCGATTCTCATCTAATGAGGATGCGTCGAAATCTCGCGGATGCAATCCGAGCTGTGAACGACAACGCGTACGCGTGTGATAGGAGTTGGGGCTGGACGAGGGATCCAAGTTCAGCAGCTGCCGAACGGCCGCACGCCAAGAGCCGCACGTCCGCGACAGGGGGCCGAGGCGGACCTGGCGCGGCCGCGCGATGAGTGCGACGCGCCCGCGAGCGAGCGGAGGACCCAGCGTGCGCCATGCACGGGGTAGTCACCGATGAATTGACCTCAGTTCTCGAGCATTCTTGCCTGATTCGGTGTTGTCCGAAAACAACATGAAACAACCAGCGACGACAACAGGCTGATGGCGCGACTCAAGTCCTGGACGCAGTTATCAACATGCAGATCGCCACGCCTAGACTTCGCGCTGGCCTGCTGCCCGCCGGAAAGGTCAGCCATGAGAGCCACCGGCGAACGCACCTTAAGAACCGAAACGGCACCGCTGCGGTGGGCAGAGATGCGTGACGCGCACGCACTGCTCCTCGACGTCGTCGAGAGCTTCCTCGTCCACCGCCACGACCTCTCACCCGCGACTGCGACGAACTACCGGCTCGCGATCCGCTCCTTCGCGGAGTGGGCCGAGCAACGCCTCGGACGGCCCGCGGAGCTCGCCGACGTCGAACCGGGCACCGTCGAGGCATTCCTCACCCATCGGCGGTCCACGGCCTCCGCTCAATGCGCGCGCAGCGCCTGGGTGGCGCTGCGCTCCCTCGCGCGATTCCTGGCCGAGCGGCGGATCCAGCACGAGCTCGGCGAGTCCACGCTCCGGCTCGTCCGGATGCCCAAGGTGAAGGACGAGATCCGGCGAGCGCTCAACGACCGCGAGATGTGGCACCTCCTCGAGCGCGTCGGCGATGGCGGATGCGGCCACCGCGACGCGGCGATCGTCTGGACGATGCTCGGCTGCGGCCTCCGCCGCGAGGAGCTCGTCAGCCTGCGACTCGCGGACATCGACGCCGGCGAACGCCGGATCCGGGTCCGCGCGGCGACCAGCAAGTCCGTCCACGCCCGGGACGTCACGATCCCGATCGAGACCCTGAAGGCACGACGCGTACGTCCTTGACCACCGTCTCGGCGAAGCCGAGCCGGACGCACCGGTGTTCACCGACCGCCGCGGCAAGCGGCTCACCGGAAACGCGGTCCGCAAGATCTTCGAACGGCTCAAGGTCCGCACCGACATTCCAGACCTCTGCGCGCACATGCTCCGGCACACGTGGGCGACGAACTTCCACCGGTCCGGCTCCGGCTCCAAGTTCGACATGCAGGTCGAAGGCGGATGGACCACCGGCCGGATGGTGGAGCGATACTGCAAGGCTCGGCCCTTCGAAGAGCGCCGCAGAGCGCCGTCACCCTTCACCGCATCTCGTGCGGCGCGTGCAGAGAAGGGGCCCTCAGAGAAGCGGCCTCCACAGCAGAGAAGCGGCCTGTACGGAAAACGGATCGCGTAGCGACCAACAACGACGCGGGTCGGTAGACCGGAGGGGACACAACAAGAACCCCTATAGGTCCAAAGCCACGCCGAACATCAACCTCGTCGACTTCATCGCCAGATCCCAAACCGAACTTTGGTCGTTACAGGCCCTCATCGAAGAGGAGTTCGGGAAGATCGGGCCGGCTAATGAACCTCGTCCGTTGCAGCGACGTAAGCCGACCTCGTGACTAAGGAAGAAAGAGAAAGCCCGGATTCGCTACGCGAGCGCTCCCGGGCTGCTGACTGACTCTCCGTATCGGCTATAGATCCTTCCGCAGTTCGTGCACTTGACGTGACCGTTCCACCCGGCGGTTGGCTCTCTTAGGCGTCCTAGCTCGTCGGTGGTCTCCCAGCTTCCGCCGCGCGAGTCTGTCGATTGGCAGACGCAGAGCCACGCATCGCACTTGCTCAGATCGTCGCCGTGGCTGTTGTCGTGAAAGAGCGCGCTGTCAGGCGACTCGCGGCGAGCCATCGCGGTATCGGCATCCTCGCTCTGCCAGCTGCAAGCAACCCGTTCGATCAATCTGCGTTCTCCCTTCTTCGAGCTCCCTATTGCTATTGATGATCCATGTATTCACGCGAGTCAACAGTCAAGCATTCGGAACCTGAGCTCCAACAATCAGGCCCGTTCAGGCTGTGATGGCAGGTCCACCACCGCCTTCGCTTGAGAGAACGATGAGAACGACTAGCGCCGCAACTACGGCGGCGCCGACGATCAGCTCGGTAGTTTCCTTCCGCTGCCGCAATCCGGCGAGATACGCGCCGAGCACTTGGAGACCATGGCCAGGATCGGCGCGGTCCAGCTTCACATGCTCGATGTCAGATAGGAAGCCGGTCGCCTCCACACCGACTTCGATCACGGGAATGGTGAGCTTCTTGATTCCTTGCCCGAAGCCGATTTCCTGATTCACCCAATCGCGGTGGACGCCACCGTTCGTTAGGAGAACGACCAAGCTGTCGCAGGCACGAAGGTTTGCTTCGATCTTTTCGGGCAGACGATGTCCCAGCTGGTAATCGCGCGAGGCGATATAGCACTCGACTCCGTGGCTTTGGATCACGCCAGCGAGCTGAGCAACCAGGTCTCGATCCGCTTCGCCCATGCTGTGGCTCAGAAATACCTTGTACCCCACTAGGTGTCGCCCATCGACATACGCTAGCCGGGCAACGCGATCGCGTCCGAGGAACCGGGCTGGAAAGGGTCCTCGTGTTCAACGTCGTCCTTGTCGTGTCGATATCGGACCTTTAGGAATTCACGTACAGCCGGGAAGTCGGGAGTCCGCTGACGCGACTCGAGATCCCAGACCTGCACGGTTGAAAGCATCGACAGTTGATCGACCATCTCGACCTTATCTCTGGAGAACTCTGTCAATGGAACCATTGGCCCGTCCGCTGCTTCGGCGCGTTGGTATTTCGCCGCTAGCTTCCGCCACTCCGCTGCGTCCTCCGGGTGTTCGCGGTTTACACGCCAATTCAGTGCGACCCCCATGAATGCGGAGAGGATGCGCCAGTCCAGCCACCCATCCCTGCGGAGATTGTCCACCAGTTCTCGCCCTTCACTGCTAGCTAGCAGCCTTGGCAGCGTCAAACGGATGGCTTGGGTCGTTCTGCGATACCGGTTGCGAATGTACTCACTCGACTTCAGGGCTGAATAGGTCGGCCCTAGGGATGATCGCCAAGCGAGTTCCACGTGTTCCAGCGGCGCAGCGAGGAAGCGTGTAGTCGGAGAACGAGAAGCCCTAAGAGCCGGCTCGAACGCACTACCCGGAACGAACTCATCAAACACGCGGTCGTAGGTGGTGTTGGGAGTTAGCTTTCCGGCCAGCCCGGCCCTAAAAGCGTCGTCGATGAGCTGATTGGCCTGCGCTAACGGCAATAGCGAAGTCTCCAAGAGAACCACGGTCACAGCGGCAATGGTTTCGTAAATGGGCTTTTCCGTTGAGCCGCCCGCTTGGGTCACCGGAATCGTGACGTTCCAGGACCGTCCTTCATTGGAGGCCACCTCCTCGGCGGAGCTCCCTGAATCGGTGGCCGTCTCGATGTGGATCGAGACCTCCGTTGGAAGGAGGGCGAGTTCTACATCCGCGAATTCGGCAAGTAGCACTTGGGCAAGGGCGCAGAATCGCTCCGCGGCTCGCGTCGTCTCATAGTCGTTAGCGAAGCGCACACGCCATGTAATCCCAAGGGCCCGCCAGCTGACAGT
>JBBQVQ010000013.1:0-58152 GCA_038211425.1 Candidatus Limnocylindria bacterium
ATGGCGCAGTTCTTCAAGAGCATCCCGAAGGAGCTGGAGGAGGCCGCGCTCATGGATGGCCTTGGCTGGTTCGGCATCTTCCGGCGGATCATCCTTCCGCTCGCGCGGCCGGCGCTGCTCACGCTCGGCATCCTCGCGTTCAAGGACCACTGGAACAACTACTTCGACTGGCTCATCCACATGCAGACGCCGGACCAGTTCAACATTCAGCTGGGACTCGCCGCGTTCCGCGGCGTCTACCAGAACCAGTGGGATCTGATCATGGCTGGCTCGGTCATAGCGATCCTGCCGATCCTGATCGTGTACGCGCTCGGGCAGCGATATTTCGTCCGTGGGATCGCGACCACCGGACTGAAGTAGCGCGGTAACACCAAGACGCGACGCCGCTCGGCGTCACGTACGGAAGCCGCGACATGGGTTCCACCGGCGCCGCTTCCATTTCGCGACTGCCGGCAAGTACGGACTCGGCTTGTGGCGACGACCGCCGTCCGCAACACACCCCGCCGGCGGATGCCGGCGGGGTGTTCATGAGCACGCGCGCTTGCTGCTACCGCGGGCCGCTGCTCTCCCGCTCGGAGGCGACCTGGCCCTCTTCGATGCGTCCCCGCCATGCACCCGTCGGGGTCCGGCGCTCCTCGATGAACTTCTTGAATCTCTCGAGGTCGCCCTGCACCTGCCGATCGGCGAACCCGAGCTTGCTCCCGACACCCTCGAGTGCGTCGCGCGGCTCGAACTGCATTCGCAGGGTGATCCGCGTGCCCTGCGCATCAGGCGAGAACACAACGCGCCCAGCCTGCTCGACGCCGATCTTGCTCTCCCAGGCGATGACCTGGTCCGGGATCTGTTCGACGATGTCCGCGTCGAATTCCTGGCGCTTCCCGCCCACGTCGGTGACCCAGTGCAGGCGTTTGTCGCCCTGCTGCCGGACCTCCTTCACTCCGTCCATGAACTGCGCAAAGTCCTCGAACTGCGTCCACTGGTCGTACACGGCCCGTACCGGCACGTCCACGGTGATGTGCTTCTCGATCGTCTCCACGGTTCACTTCTCCCCATTGCTGTTCTCGCGCCACACGGGTGCATGTGGGGTGCCATCTGCGGCGCACGCCGCGCGCGCCAAAGGACCCCACTCGGATGCTTTTTTCGGGCGAGACGATGGAGCGTTCATGGGCGAGCACGCGCGCGCACGACGGCGCCCCGCGTTCATGTAGCTTTGGGGCGTGGATTCCTCGGTCGTCGCGCGTCTGCGGGAGAGCGTGCGCTCGCTCATGCCGGACATCCAGCGGGACCTCGAGCGTCTGATCCGCATCCCGTCGATCAGCCATCCGGGCTATGACCCGGCCGAGGTCCGACACTCAGCGGAGGCGACCGCCGACCTGTTCGTCGCCGCCGGCGCCCAGACGGAGCTGCTGGATATCCCCGACGCGCCGCCGGCCGTGCGTGCCCACGTCGCCGGGCCCCCCGGCGCGCCGACGGTCCTGCTGTATGCCCATCACGACGTGCAGCCGACGGGTCCGCTGCCTCTGTGGCACTCGGGGCCGTTCGAGCCGGTCCGGCGCGATGGAAGGCTGTTCGGCCGCGGGTCCTCCGACGACAAGTGTGGCGTGGTCATGCACGCGGGCGCCATACGCGCGTGGGAAGGCCGCCCGCCGGTGGGCATCACCGTCTTGGTCGAGGGCGAGGAGGAGGCGGGGTCGCCGCACCTCGGGCCATTTTTCGAGCGCCACGGGGAGCGCCTCCGCGCGGACGCCGTCGTTCTCGCGGATTCCGGCAACTGGCGCGTTGGTCAGCCCGCGCTGACGACCTCACTCAGGGGATTGGTCGCCTGCGCGATCGAGGTCCGGACCTTGGACCACGCCGTCCACAGCGGCGAATACGGCGGCCCGGTGCCGGACGCCCTCATGGTGCTGGCGAGGACGCTCGCGACGCTCCACGACGATCGCGGCAACGTGGCCGTGAACGGTCTCGCGTCCGGACCCGCGGACGCGCTCGATCTCACGGAGGAGGAGCTGCGTGGCTGGGTCGGCATGCGTCCCGGCGTGCGGCTCGCCGGCGACGGCGGTCTGACCGAGCGTCTGTGGACGCGGCCGGCGATCTCGATCCTCGGGATCGACGCGCCGAGCGTGCGCGAGTCGCCGAACCAGCTCGTGCCCTCGGCCCGGGCGAAAGTGAGCATGCGGATCCCGCCGGGTCAGGACGCGGCCGCCGCGAGGGACGCCCTGTACGCGCACCTCCGGTCGCACGTGCCGTGGGGCGCCGAGGTCCGCATCGAAGACCTCGGCGCGGGCGAGCCCTTCCGTGTTCGGGCCGAAGGACGGGCGTTCGATGCGATGCGCCAGGCATTCTTCGAGGCCTGGGGCGTCTCCTCGCGTGACATCGGCATCGGCGGCTCGATCCCGTTCGTCTTCGCGTTCGCAAAGGCCTTCCCGGAGGCCGCGCTGCTGCTGACCGGAGCGGGCGACCCGAGCTCGAACGCGCATTCCGAGGACGAGAGCGTGGATCTCGGCGAGCTGGAGCGGTCCTGTCTGGCGGAGGCGCTCTTCCTGGGGCACCTCGCCGGGTAGGCCCTTTGCCTGTCACGGTCGATCTCCGCGGCGCTGGCGACCTGGTCTTCCCGTCCTGCGCCCCCGGATGCGGCTCAGCCCTGTGCTCGAGGGGCTAGAGGCCCGTGACGTCCGTCTCGTCGATCACCTCGAGCACGCCGGGTACGCGCCCGGCGACCTCGGCGGCGTTGTCGCTGTCGACCATGTCGCTGACTTCGCCGCGCAGGTGCGCGACGCCATCGATGACCTCGATCTCGATCGGCAGGTCGGTGGTCGCGGCATCCCGTCGCAGTTCCCTGCGGATCGCTTCCTCGAGCGCGGAGTCGGCCGGCCCGTGGGTCTCGGACGGCGCCACCGCCGGCTCTTCCATGGACGTCGCGCCGAAGCCGCCGAGGACCTGCGCATTGCCCTGATCGTCCGTCGTCACCACGGGGTCAGTCGGAGGGACGTAGGTCTCCGCATCCTCCGGCGCGGCCGGATCGGTCTCGGTCGGCTCCATGAACGGCTCATCCGAGCGCGTGTCCTTCCCGCGCGGATCGTCCATCATCGCCGCGGTCCGTCCATCGCCGCGGTCCGTCGCAAGGCGCATACCAGCGGGCGCGTCCTCCCCGGGCGGCGCCCGTTACGGGAGCCTCTCGACGCGCCGGGGGGCATCGGTTGTGTGCATGTGGGCGCCCCGCCGCTTCGGCGTTCGGCGCGCGTGTGCTCGCCAAGGGCCCACGTCCCAATACCTGGCGTCCCGCGGTGCAGCGGCATCTCAGACGCTCCGATATCCTCGCCGATGGTGGCCGATTTCAAGCCGGTCGAGGCGAACAAGGCGCGGCTCCTCATGGTGCGGACCGCCATTCCCGGCACGAAGCGGGAGGACGCGAACGCCGAGTGGATCGAGGTCCTGGTGCAGCTGAGCGCGGATCTCGGGAACTGGCGCGTCCAGCGGCTTCGCGCGCTCTGGAAGAAGGAGGTCGCGAAGCCGGTGGAATGGGAGTGGCTGTACACGTGGGGATCCCCCGCGTTCGTGCGCGCGGGCGAGGTCTTCCGCATCCACTCCGGCTCGCGCATGCGCGCGGCGCTTCACCCGCTGGCGGAGGATCTGGCGCCGGGGCGGAAACACGTGTACGTCGCAGGCCCCGAGGGGGCGGCTCATCTTCTCCTCGAGCGCGGGGATTACGTGCGCCTTGTGGACGCGTTCGGGACGGTCATCGACGAGGTCGTGGTGTGGCCCGCCGAGCCGGATCTCCAGCAGCCAGCGCCCGCGGAGCCCGCCGCCTCGGGGTAGGGCACGCTACGCGCGAAGCTCCTTCGTCTCCTCGGCGAGCCCGCGGATCTCGCCCTCCAGCACCGTGACGCCGATGCCCGGCCCATCAGGCACGGCCATCGTCCCGTCCGCGGCGACGGTGAACGGCTCGGCGACGATCTCGGTCTCGAAGTAGCGCGCGGAGGCCGAGACGTCACCGGGTAGCGTGAAGTTGGGCAGCGACGAGAGGTGCACGTTGTGGGCGCGGCCGATGCCCATCTCGAGCATGCCCCCGCACCAGACCGGGACCCCCGCCCGCGCGCAGACGTCGTGGACGCGCTTGGCGTTCGCAAGACCGCCTACCCGTCCGGCCTTGATGTTCACGATGCGGGTCGCACCGATCTGGATCGCCTTGCGCGCGTCGTCGGCGGAGTGGATCGACTCATCGAGGCAGATCGGGGTCGCGATCTGCCGCTGCAGCGCCGCGTGGTCCACGATGTCGTCGAACGCGAGCGGCTGCTCGATCATCATCGGCCCGTACCCGTCGATCTCCTGGAACACCGTCGCATCCGCCAGGCTGTACGCCGAGTTCGCGTCGAGCAGGAACCGCAGCCTCGGGAATCGCTCCCGGATCGCTCGTGCGACATCGCGATCCCAGCCCGGCTTGATCTTCACCTTGACGCGCCGGTAGCCGCCCGCGAGCTCGCGGTCGATGACGTCCAGCAGCTCGGCGATCGACGGCTGGATCCCGATGGCCACGCCGCATTCGATGCGGCTACGAGTGCCGCCGAGGAGCCGGGAGAGCGGGACGCCATCACGCTTCGCGAAGAGGTCCCACACCGCCATCTCGACCGTGGCCTTGGCCATGCGGTGCTCGCGGACCCAAGTGAGCTCGCGGTCAACATCATCGGGGCGCTCGAGACGCGCTCGCAGAAGGCGCGGGACGAGGATGCGCTCGAGCGCGTACCAGACCGTCCACGGAGTCTCCGCCGAGTACCAGGGCAGCTCGGGCGCGACGCTCTCGCCCCAGCCGACCGCGCCCTCGCTCTCGACGCGCGCGATCACGCGCGTCTGGTGCGTCTCCTTCGACCCGCTCGTCTCGTACGCACGCTTGAGCGGAAGGCGCAGGCGGAACAGCTCGACGCGTTCGATCCTCACGAGTCTTCCGATCCTTCCGCGCAGGCGGGGGTCGTCCCTGCCCGTCCCGCGCATCTCACTCCGGTGCCTGCGGCCCAGGGATCGTGGCCGGCTCGCGCGCGCCGTCGTCGGTCGTTCGCCGGGGCTGCGGGACCAGGAGATACGCCCCGCGGCCTTCGCCGCCGCGAAGGAACTCGACCGCCGCGAATCCGCGCGCGAACGCGGACTCGAATGCCGACCGCGCGGCCTGGCGCCACGCCAGGGCGAGGGCGGGATCCTGCGCCTTCAGCTCCTGGAAGTCGCGCGGGACCTCGAGCAGCAGATGCGATTCGTCACCCGCGACGCCCGCGTCAGCCGGGCGGCCATCCCGCGCACGCAGGATGTAGCCAATGTCCTCCCGCTCCGCCTCGTCGAGCGAGCCGGGGACGTCGTCCCCGCGCAACCGCCGATACGTCCGGTCCGCGCCGATCGGCCACTCGACGTAGAGACGGTCCGAGGGGAGGCCCGCGTTCAGCTTGTCCGGCATGGCGCCGTAGAAGTCGCGGTGATATTCGCGCGCGTAGGCACCGAGCTTGGCGAAGTTAAAGCGGGCGTTCAGCGCCTCGAGGGGGTCCATGGTCCACGCCATCACCTCGATCCCCTGGTCAAGACAGTGGTCCCGCTGGGCCTCTTTCAGTGCGACCCCGAGCCCGGAGCCGCGATGCGGCGCGCGGACCGCGAGCATGTGCGAGTGGTGCCTGAAGTGATAGTCGTAGATCCCCAGCAGTCCGAACACGAACCCGGCCGGCGTGGGGTCGCCGTTGACGTGGCCGGTGGCAACGAAGCCGCCGTTGTGGACGATCGCGAGCAGGAGCTGCGGCGGTACGACCACGTCGCCGCCCCAGACCTCCTCCTGGATCGGAACCGTGGTCGCGCATGCCGCGATGTCGCGCGCGACCTCCACCCGGTTGCCCATGACGCCGACAGCCTATCGGCTCCCTTTGCCCGCAGCGGCGCGGGCCGCTAGCATGCCGGCGGATGGCCGATCCCAACATCGAGTTCCTCCGGCACGTGCGGCTCTTCGAGAAGGTCGACGACCGCTCACTGCAGGCGATCTCGAACGCGGCGGTCGAGCAGACCTATGAGGCGGGCCACGACATCCTCCGCGAGGGCGACACCGGCGTCGGCGCATTCATCATCCGCTCGGGAAAGGTCGAGGTCATCAGGGACAACAACGGCCACCCCGAGAAGATCCACGAGATGGGCACCGGGGAGGTCTTTGGCGAGATGGCGCTGCTCGACGAGTTCCCCCGATCGGTGACCGTCCGCGCCATCGAGCCCACGACCTGCCTCGGGATCATGCGGTGGCACTTCCGCGGCATCCTCGACAGTCATCCGAGGATCGCGCTCGCGCTGCTGCCCGTCCTCACGCGGCGCCTGCGCGAAGCCGAGGCGCACACGCACAAGGCGCTCGCGACCCACTAGCGCTCTCTGCGCGCCACAATCGTGCGCGTGTCTGAGGGCGGCGTTTGACACGACTTATCGAGTGCGTCCCCAACGTCAGCGAGGGACGGCGCCCGGATGTGGTCGAGCGCCTCGCCGCCGCGATCACCGCCGTCCCGGGAGTGCGGCTCCTCGACCGGACGAGCGATGTCGACCACAACCGCTCCGTGTTCACCTTCGCGGGGGAGCTCCCCGACGTCGAAGCGGCCGCGCATGCTCTCGTCGATGCGGCGATCCGCGACATCGACATGCGCCACCACGCCGGAGCGCATCCCCGGCTCGGCGCGGTCGACGTCGTCCCATTTGTGCCGCTGGCGGGCGCGACGATGGAGGACTGCGTGCGGCTCGCGCATCGCGTGGGGCAGTCGATCGCGCTCCGCCACGAGATGCCGGTGTACTTCTACGCGAAGGCCGCGCGGCGCCCCGAACGCGTCCGGCTGCCCGACGTCCGCAGGCCACAGTACGAGGGACTCGCGGCCCTCATGGCGACCACGCATGTGCCCGACGCCGGCCCCGCTCGACTTCATCCGACCGCCGGCGCGATCGTCGTCGGCGCGCGGCCGCCGCTCATCGCATTCAACGTCGAGCTCGATACAGCCGACGTCGCCGTCGCGAAGCGCATCGCGAAGCAGATCCGCGAATCGTCCGGCGGTCTGCCGGCGGTGCAGGCGCTGGGGCTCGAGCTCACCGATCCTCCGCGGGCGCAGGTGTCGATGAACCTGCTCGACCACACCGTGACCTCACTCGCGACCGTGTGGCGGGAGGTCGAGACGCAGGCCCGCGCTGCCGGCGTGGACGTGCTGCGTGGCGAGCTCATCGGCCTTCTTCCGCTGGACGCGGCGCTGGACGTGACCGCGCAGGCGCTGCGGCTCGACGGCTTCGCTCGCGACCGCATCATCGAGACGCGTCTACTCGAGTGACCGCGGTCGATCTCCTCATCCGCGGCGCGCGTCTGCTGACCTGCGCGCCGCTGCGGGCCGAACGTCCTCGCATCGGACCAGCCGCCGGCGACGTCGGAGCCGTCGAGGACGGCTGGGTCGCGGCTCGCGGCGACGAGGTCGCCGCGACGGGGCACGGCGGCAGCTGGGAGCGGCTCGAGCTCGGCCCGGGCACCGTGGAGCGGCAGGCCGGGGGACGCGTCGTGATGCCCGGCTTCGTCGATCCCCACACGCACCTGTGCTACGCGGGGGATCGCTGGGACGAGTTCGTGGGGCGCCGTAGCGGCACGGATTATCTCGCGATGCTGGAGGCCGGCGGAGGCATCCACTCCACGGTGCGCGCGACGTCGGACGCCGACGACGCGGCGCTGCTCGACCTCATGCGGCGGCGGCTGCGCGATGCGGCGTCGCTCGGCACGACGACGATCGAGGTGAAGAGCGGATATGGCCTGCTCGCGGCCGAGGAGCTCCGCCAGCTTCGGCTCATCGCGCGGCTGCGCGGCGAGTCGGCCATCGACATCGCCGTGACCTACCTCGCGGCGCACGCGCTGCCGGCGAGCCACAGCGGCGACCGCCGTGGCTTCCTGCGAGAGGCGGAAGCCGCGCTCGAGACGGTGGCGGGTGAGCGCCTCGCTGAAGCGGTCGACGCGTTCGTGGACGAGGCGCTCTTCACGCCCGAGGAGATCCGACCGCTCGTGACGGCGGCGACGAAGGCCGGGCTCGCGCTGACGCTGCACGCGGACCAGTTCAGCGACACGGGCGCGGCCGGGTTCGCCGCGCGTCACGACGCGCGCTCCGCGGACCACCTCGCGCACGCGTCGATGGATGGGCTTCGCGCCCTCGCCCGGGCCGAGCACACCGTGGCCGTGCTTCTCCCCGGGAGTGCCTTTTTCACGCACTACGACGCTCCGGATGCGCGACGGTTCATCGCCGCCCGGGTGCCGATCGCGCTCGGAACGGACCACAACCCCGGTACGTCGCCCGTGGTCGGCATGCCCGCGGCGATCGTGCTCGGCGTGAACCTCTGCGGCCTCACTCCGCACGAGGCGATAGTCGCGGCGACGATCAACTCCGCGCACGCCCTCGGCCGCGGCACCCGTACGGGGGCGCTCGTGCAGGGCCGGCGTGCCGACATCGTCATCCTGGAAACGGACGACGAGCGCGACCTCGCCTACGAGCTCGGCGCGCCGCTCGTGCACGAGGTCTACGCGGGCGGGAAGCGCGTCGCGGGGCCGCAGGAGCGATGACGCGCCGCCACGCGGCAGCTTCGGTCGCGAACCGGTGGCCAGGACCGCGGATGGGCGGCAGGGAGCCTTGAGCGTACGATTCAATCGCGGCGTGCACGACCTATGAAGGGGGCGCGACCTGCAAAGTGACTGAACCACGTATCGGCATCTACCCCGGCTCATTCGACCCGCCCACCAACGGGCACGTCGACATCGTCCAACGTGCCGTCCGCCTGTTCGACAAGGTCGTCGTCGGTGTGGGGGTGAACATGTCGAAGAAGACGGTCTTCAGCTCGGCGGAGCGCATCGAGCTCATGCGGGAGGCCTGCGCGGGTCTTCCGAACGTCGAGGTGCGGGGGTTCGACGGGCTCCAGGTCGAGTTCGCCAGGGAGAGCGGTGCCCGCTTCGTCATCAGAGGCATCCGCGCGCTGTCTGACTTCGAGTTCGAGTTCGAGATGGCGAACATGAATCATCGCCTCGCGCCCGAGATCGAGATGGTGTTCCTCATGACGGCGCCGGAGTACCTGTTCCTGTCGGCCTCGCGGGTGAAGGAGCTCGTCGCTTTCGGCGCGCCGGTCGACGCGCTCGTGCCGGTCAACGTCGCCAGGCGACTGGCCTCCCACGCTGAGAAGGGAAAACTGCGCACCGGCGCGACCGAGCCGAGCGACTGATGTCGCTCCTCCTCGCGATCGACGTCGGCAACACCAACGTCGTTCTCGGCGCGTATCGCGGCAGCGAGCTGATCGCGACGTGGCGCACGTCGACCGTTCAGGACCGGACAGAGGACGAGCTCGCGGTGATGATCGACGCGCTCCTGGCGAACGAGGACCTCGCCCTGGAGGACATGGAGATGGTCCTCGGAAGCGTCGTGCCGTCTCTGACCGTTGCGTTCCGCCGTCTCGGAGAGCGGTACCTCGACCGGGAGCCGCTCGTGATCGGACCCGGCGTCAAGACGGGGGTGCGACTGCGCGTCGACAACCCGGCTGAGGTGGGGGCGGACCGCATCGCGAACACGCTCGCGACGCACCGCCGCTACGGCGGTCCCGCGATCGTCGCGGACTTCGGGACCTCGACGAACTTCGACGTCGTGAGCGAGGAGGGCGACTTCCTCGGCGGCGCATTCGCCCCGGGCCTCGAGGTCTCCGCTGCCGCGCTCTTCGGGCGCGCCTCCCGGTTGTTCAGCGTTAGCCTCACCGCCCCCAGGGATGCGATCGGAAAGAACACCGCGGATTGTCTGCGCAGCGGGATCATGTTCGGCTACGTCGGCCTGGTCGAGGGGCTCGTCAGGCGGCTCGTCGCGGAACTCGCCCCCGCGACCCCGCGGGTCATCGCGACCGGCGGGCTCGCGTCCACCATCGCCCCGCTGACCTCGTGCATCGAGCGCGTTGACGACGACATCACGCTCGACGGCCTGCGCCTCCTGTGGGAGCTGAATGCATGAGGCTGACGGGCCCGCGCCTTCCCATGGAGCGGCGCCCCTGAGCGTGCTCGCCGGCCGCTTCGTCGTCCTCGGCATCACCGGGTCCGTCGCCGCGTACAAGACGACCGAGCTGGCCCGCCGGCTGACGCAGGCCGGAGCGACGGTGCAGGTGGTCATGAGCCGCGGCGCGAGCGAATTCGTGCAGCCGCTCACGTTCCAGGCGCTGACATATCGTCCCGTCGCCGTGGAGATGTTCGGCTTCCAGGACGACCGCGCGGCCGGGCATGTCGCGATGGGAGCGCAGGCCGACGTCGTCGTGGTCGCTCCCGCGACCGCGAACGTCATCGCCCGCCTCGCGGGCGGCTTCGCGGACGACCTTATCGCGACGACCGTGCTCGCCACCGCCGCGCCAGTCATCGTCGCGCCGGCAATGGAGACCCACATGTGGGCGAACCCCGCCACGCGCGACAACGTCGCGCGGCTTCGC
The DNA here is from genome assembly GCA_038211425.1 of Candidatus Limnocylindria bacterium. Lineage (GTDB taxonomy): Bacteria > Chloroflexota > Limnocylindria > P2-11E > P2-11E > JALYKU01. The sequence continues at coordinate 10,465 of JBBQVQ010000013.1, forward strand.
GCGCGCGGCATCGGCATCGTCGACCCCGAACCGGGGGAGCTGGCGTCTGGCATCAGCGGCGAGGGCCGCCTCGCCTCGCTCGAACGTATCTGGGCCGCGGTCGAGGGCGCGCTCGCGACGAGCCGCTCGCTCGCCGGCCGCCACGTGGTCGTCACCGCGGGTCCCACGGTGGAGCCGATCGATCCCGTGCGCGTCCTGACGAACCGCTCGAGCGGCAAGATGGGCTACGCGATCGCGGCCGCCGCGCGCGCCGCCGGCGCGGAGGTCATGCTCGTCAGCGGGCCGACCGCGCTCGCCGCACCGACGGGCACGCGCGTGGCGCGGGTCGAGACGGCCGATCAGTTGCGGGACGCCGTGCTCGCGGCGCTCCCCGACGCGGATGCCGTCGTCATGGCCGCCGCCGTCGCCGACTACCGTCCCTCGGAGGCGCGAACGCGGAAGCTGAAGAAACGTGATGCCGGTGGGTCGTTCGACCTGCCGATGGTCGAGAACGCGGACGTCCTGCGCGCCATCGTCGCCGCGCGGCGCCCGGGCACGCTCGTCGTCGGCTTCAAGGCGGAGACCGGCGACCCCGCTGCCGAGGGGGAGCGCCTGCTGCGCGACAAGGGCGTCGACCTCGTCGTCGCGAACGACGTGACCGAGACCGGCTCGGAGTTCGGCTCCGATACCGACCGCGTGTCCTTCGTCGGCCACGACGGGACGGAGCGGCTCGATCTCATGCCCAAGTCCGAGGTCGCGCGCCGCCTGGTCGCGAGGATCGCCGAGATGCTCGCGCGCTGACCGTCGGGCGGGACACCTCGTCGCATGGCCGTTTCCCGCGTCTCCGTCGCCACTTCGTAGTGAGGGTCGCGGGAGCGCACCCGCGCGAAATCCCGCTCGCGTGGCGCATATCGTTCCCGCGATGTCGATCGCCTGGGTCACGTTCGATTGCTACGGCACGCTCATCGACTGGGAAGGCGGCGTCTTCACCGCGCTCCTGCCGCTGCTTCCGCCCGGCCTCGACCGGGACGATCTCGCGCGCCGGTACATCGCGGCGGAGGCTGCCGTGGAGGGCGGCCCGTACGCCCCGTATCGCGAGGTCCTCGATCGTGCCGGCCGGGCGGTGCTGGCGGACTTGGGCCGTCCGGTGGGTGCCGACCTGCCCTGCCCGCTGCCCGATTCGCTCGCCGAGTGGCTTCCATTCCCGGAGGTGCCCACCGCGCTACGGGCGCTCCGCGAACGCGGCCTGCGGCTGGCGATCCTCTCGAACGTGGATCGGGACCTCATCGCGAGTTCCATCGCACGTCTGCAAATAAAGCCTGACCTCGTCGTAACGGCGGAGGACTGCCACAGCTACAAGCCCGCGCATGGCCATTGGCGCCGCTTCGAGCGCGACACCGGCGCCGGTCCCGAGGCGACGATCCACGTCGCCGCGAGCCAGTACCACGACATCGTTCCGGCGACCGCCCTCGGCTATCGCACCGTCTACGTCAACCGTCACGCCGATCGCGTCGGGGACGTCGAGCCGACGGCCCAGATCCCCGACCTCTCATCTCTTCCGGAGACGATCGCCCGACACTCATGAGCTGAATGCGCCGGGCCATGGAGCGGTCGCACATCGGCGCTCCCCGTATCCTGCGCAGCGATGAACGGAGCGACCGAGTGCATCTTCTGCCGGATCGCGTCGGGCGAGGCTCGCGCCGAACTGGTCACCGAGGACGACCGCCTCGTGGCGTTCAAGGACGCGCATCCACGCGGCCCGCTGCACGTGCTCGTCATTCCCCGCGAGCACATCACCTCGCTCGCGGACACCGAGGACGAGCCGCTGATCGGCCACCTCTTCGCGACCGCCGCGCGGATCGCGAAGGCCGCCGGGTACGCCGAGCGCGGGTTCCGCGTCTTCGCCAACTCAGGTGCGGACGGCGGACAGCTGGTGCCGCATCTCCACGTGCACGTCGTCGCCGGGCGCCGCCTCGGCGATCCCGCCTGAGGTGAAGCTCGCTCTGATCGTCACGCCCACCCGCGGACACACGTATGAAGACCTCCGCGCGATCGCGCGAGCGGTGGAGGATGCCGGGATGTCCACGCTCTGGATCGCCGACCACTTCTTCGGCGGAGAAGGCTTTCCCGATCGCAACTGCCTCGAAGCCTGGACGCTCATCGCCGCGCTCGCCCGCGACACCTCCCGCCTGCGGCTCGGCACCATGGTCACGGCGCAGTCGTACCGGAACCCGGCGCTCCTGGCCAAGACGGTCGCGTCGGTCGACCACATCTCAGGCGGGCGCATCGAGTTCGGCGTGGGTGCCGGCTGGAAGGAGAACGAGTACCGCGCGTACGGATACGACTTTCCGCGCGCCGGCGTCCGTGTGGACCAGCTCGTCGAGACGCTGGAGATCTGCCGCCGCATGTGGACCGAGGAACGCGCGACCTACCGCGGTCGGCACTACCGCGTCACCGACGCCGTGTGCGCCCCCAAACCCGCGCAGCAGCCTCATCCTCCGATCACGATCGGCGGCCGGCAGCCACGCGTCATGCGCGCCGCCGCTCGGTACGCCGACGCCTTCAACCTCGGCCATGCCGGCGGAACGCCGACCCCTGACGAGTGGCGGGAGGCGCGCCGCTCGCTCGCCGACGCGTGCTCCGCCGTCGGCCGCGATCCTTCGACGCTGCGCCTCTCCCACTGGAGCGAGGCGGCGATCGGCGCGAACGGCGAGCCTTCGGATCTGGGAGGACAGCTCGTCGGCGACGGCGACCAGCTCCTTGCCGCGCTCGGTGACTACGCGGCCGCCGGCGTCGGAGAGATCCAACTCGCACTGCCGTACGGGCGGGAGGTCGCGATGACCGAGATGGTCGCGGCCCAGGTGGTGCCGCGCCTGTCCTGACCGAGGGTCACACGAGATTCGCGCGCGCCTCCACGTAGGCCGGCACGGTGATCATCGGCGGGCGCTCGATCGCGGTGATGTCCTGCAGCTCGAGGTGGAACTGGCCACCGTCATCGTCCGAGATCAGCTTCATCGTCGAGTTGGCGTCCTCCCACAATCGCTCGCCGCGCGCCTCGCCCACGCGTCTGAGCGCGACCTGCAGGATCTCGAAGCTCATCTTCGACAACGCGTACAGACTCTGGTTGCGGTGGATCCGCTGCCGCATGTCGACCTGCGCGATCGCCGAGAGCCCGGCGCGCTGGAGCGTGTCGATGAGCAACCCGGTCTCGACCCCGTAGCCGGTGAAGAACGGCAGCTGCTCGAGCAGCGAGCGGCGGCCGCCCTGTTCCCCGGACAGCGGCTGCACCATCCCCGAGAGCTCGGGAAAGAACAGATTGAGGATCGGGCGCGCCGACAGCTCGGTGACTCTCCCGCCACCGGTCGCCTGCAGCTCGCCCCCGAGGTGCAGCGGCCGCCGGTAGAACGCCTTCACGAACGCGATCTCGGGACGCATCAGGAGCGGCCCGAGGATCCCGTACACGAACTTGGGATGGATGTTCGAGATGTCGGTATCGATCCACACGACGATGTCGCCCGTGAGCACGTGCAGGCTCTTCCACAGCGCCTCGCCCTTCCCGCGATGGGCACCCACCTCGGGCAGCACCTCCTGATGGACGACGACGGGCACGCCCTCGGCGCGGCCGATCTCCCGAGTGCGGTCGTCCGATCCCGAATCGATGATGACCAGCTCGTCGATGATCGGGAAGCGCTCGATCAGACGTGACCGCACGGCGTGGACGACGCGGCCGATCGTGGCCTCCTCGTTGAGCGTCGGAAGGCCGACCGAGATGCGCACCCGCTGCCGCGTCTTCGCCTCCAGAAGCCGCCGCAGGTCCGCGAACTCGGTGCTGGCGAAGGTGTTCTCGACGAACCATTTGTCGACGATCTCGCCGACCGCCCTGCTTCGCTCCGCGCGGCCGAGCGGAAGCTCGGTGCGGGGCAGGAAGATGCTCGACGCGACGGGCGTCTTGGTCCGCACGATGATCGCGGGCCGGCCGCTCCGGACGACGCTCTGCCCGACGGGGCCGAGCAGGTCGGGCGAGCCCTCGCGTCCGGTCGCACCGATGACGATCGCGTCGTGAGCGGCGAGCTCCTCGGCGATGACGGTCACGGGATCGCCCGCGCGCCCCACCACCTGGTCGATCCGCTCGTCGAACGCGGGTCCGCCGGCCGCCCCGTACAGGGCGCCGCGCCACCGGCCGTCGGTCTGCTCCGCCATGACGTGGAGCAGCGTCACCCGTCCGTGCCGGCGGCGAGCGAAGGCGAGCGCGACGCGGACGGCGAGCTGCGCGTAGCGGCCGCCTCGCACCGGGACGAGCAGATGGCGCGCTCGGGCGAAGCCGCCCTTGACGATCGCGACGTCACATGGCGGGTCGCGCAGGATCTCCTCGAGAGATGTTCCGAACAGCTCGGTCCCGGTCCGGCGCCAGCCGACCACCAGGAGATCGGGCCGCTCCTTCTTCACCGCGTCGGCGATCGCCTGCCATCCGCGGCGGGCCACGGTAACGAGCACGCGCACGCGGCCAGAGCCGCTCGCGGGACCGACGATCGCGTCCAGCGCGCGGCGGCGCGTGCGTGCCTCCGTCTGCGCCGACGCGAGGGGCGCCTCATCGCCGACCGCGATCACCGAAGCGAGCAGCACGTCATCGGCGATGGCGGTCGCCACTTCGATCAGTCCGCGGTCGCGGACCGGGTCATCGAACGCGATGAGCGCTTTCATCCGGCGGACCCTGCCGGACCGCCTCGCCGTGACCGCTTGCCCGCGCGATGGCCTGGCGGCCGCGCCCGCGGCGCGACATCGTGGTCGAAGAGCACCAGCGGAAGGACCGATCCGGACAGAACGCGGGGCCAGGAGTGCTCGCGGGCCCGCGCCCGCAACCGCGCCGCCGGGTCCTCGTCGAGCCGGCGCAGCGTCGCGGCGGCGATCGCCGGCCCGTCGGCGTCGGGTGCGACGTAGGTCACGTCATCCGACCCGATGGCGCGCAGCGCCGGGATGTCGCTGCAGACCACGGGCAGCCGATGCAGTCCCGCCTCGAGTAGCGGGATCCCGAACCCCTCGCTCGCGCTTGGCAGCAGGAGCGCGTCGGCGAGCGCGTACAGGTCCGCCACGACGCGGTACGTGGGGCGGAGGCCGAGCGCGTGCAGCAGGTGCACGCCGTCGGTCGCCATCGCGCCGAGCTCCGCCGCGTACCGCTCGTTCGACGCGTTGTGGGCGCCCGGCGACCCGGTGACGACGAGCGCCGCGCGCGGCCATCGCCGCCGTACAAGGGCGAGCGCGGCGATGGCCGCCTCGATGCGCTTGCGCCGGGTCAGGCGGGCGGGCAAGAGGAGTACGGGGGTCGCCTCGAAGAGCCCCAGCCGCGCGGCGAGGCGCGCGCCGGGGATCGAGAGCCCCAGTGTCGCGGCCATGTCGATGCCGTTGGGGACGACGGTCGTCGCCGCGCGCGGGACACCGAGCGACTCGGCCAGCTGGCGCGCGCGCTCCTCGGATACGGCGACGTAGCGGACCCCGGCGACGCGGCGCCCGAGCCGGTCCCATGGATCACCCGGATGGCGCTGCGCCGCGTACTGCGCGTCGACCCAGGCGATGTCGTGGGTCCAGGCGATGAAGCGCCCCGGCCACTCGTGAGCGAGCCGTTCGAGCGCCGCGGTCAGGGCCAGATTCTTGTGCATGGTGAACGCGTTGTGCACCACCACCCGGTCGGCGCGCGCGACGTGCGGCCGGAGCGATCGGTGGATGCGGTCGGCCAGACGGCCATGATCGGTCGTGACCTCTCCGCGCGCGAGCGCGTCGAAGTCGCGCAGCACCCGCGGATCCCGCGAGTCGACCTCGGGAACGCGGACGAGGGCGACGCCCGCAGGCGATGCCCGCCCGCGACCCGCGATGATCGACACCCGTGCACCGGCGTCGCGGAGCGCCGCGGCGTGTACGCCCATGACCTGTTCGACTCCGCCGAGCACGGAGGGAGAGGTGTAATGGAGCAGGGCGACGCGGGGCGCGCGCGGCAGCTCAGGCCACCGCCGGCTCTCGCGCGATGTTGGTCACGCGGCCACCGCCGCCGCTGACCCGTACGCCGTGCCGCGTGCGTTTCGCAGTGAAGGAGAGGCGCGCGTCGTGCACCCGCAGGTCCCGCACCGCGACGTGGTCGAGCCAGGATGGCAGGACCGGATCGGCGCACAGGCGCTCGTGCTCGAGGTCCGGTTCAAGGCCGAGCAGCACCCGCAGGCAGAGGAAGACGACGCCCGCAGACCAGGCCTGCGGGATGCAGGACACGAGGTAGTCAGCCGGGCGCGATGAGAAGCGAAGGTCGCGCGCGAAGCCGCAGAACAGCTCCGGGAGGCGTGCGTCGGGGAAGCGGCGCCCGGCCTCGAGGAGCCCGTCGACGATGGCGTTCGCTTCCTGGCGGAATCCATACCGGGCCAGCCCGTGCGCGACCAGCGAGCTGTCGTGGGGCCACACCGAGCCGTTGTGATAGCTCATCGGGTTGTACGTCGGGTACCGGCTCGACAGCGTGCGGATGCCCCACCCGGTGAACATGTCAGTGGCCATCAGCCGGTCGGCCAGGGCGCGTGCCTTCTCCTGCGGCACGATCCCGCACCAGAGCGCGTGGCCGGCGTTGCTTGTCACCGCCGGCACCTGGCGCTTTGCGGCGTCGAGCGCCTGCGCGTAGCAGCGCTCCTCCGGCATCCAAAAGTCCCGGTCGAAGCGATCGCGCAGGTCGCGTGCTTCTTCCCGGAGCCGGGCGGCACGCGCCGCGTCGCCGTCCCGCGCGTACAGATCGGCGAGGCTGCTCTTCGCCGCATATACGTACGCCTGTACCTCGACGAGTGCCGCCGGAAGCGCGGCCTGGCTGCCGTCCCGATTGCTGAGCGAGTCCCAGGAGTCCTTCCAACCCTGGTTGCGCAGCTCGGAGTCGCGCACTCCGTATTCGACGTACCCGTCGCGGTCGACGTCGCCGTACGTGTCGCACCACTCCAGCGCCCGTTCCGCCGCCGGCAGCAGCTCGCGCCAGAGCGAACGATCGGCGGTCCACTTCACGGTCTCGGCGAAGACGAGCGCGAAGAGGGGCGTGGCGTCGACCGCGCCGTAGAACGGCCGGTGAGGAGTCTCCCCGAGACGCGCAAGCTCGCCACGCCGGAGCTCGTGGAAGATCTTGCCGGGCTCCTCCTCGGTGAAGTCGTCGGACCTCGTGCCCTGATGCTTCGCGAGCAGGCGGAGGGTGCCGCGCGCGAGGTCCGGGTTCCACGCCAGCGTCTGGTACGCGGCGATGAGCCCGTCGCGGCCGAACGGGACCGCGTACCACGGGATCCCCGCCGTCGGGAAGGGTCCCGTCTCCTCGAACTCGATGAGCGCGCGAAGGTCGAGCGCGCTGCGGTTGATGAGCTGCTCGTCGAGACTCTCGGAGCCCGTCCTGTAGTCGGCGCACGACCGCAGAAATCGCCGGTACGACGCGTTCAGCGCGTCGAGGGCCTCGTCGAACCCCCGCGGCGTCGACGCCTCCCCCGCGCCGTCTTCTCTCGGGATGATCGACAGCTCGAGCCGGAGCACGCCCTGGGGTGCGAGCACGCGCTCGACGACGACGGTCCGCCCGGTCACCCGATCGGGCTCGGGCGACACGGCGATCTCCGTCGTTCGCCTGACCTCGTCTCGCCCGAGGCGGTCGAAGACGAGACCCGCCGCGCTCGTCCGGAGGACCGTCTCGGGCTCCGGATGCGCCCTTCCGCGGTATCCGCGCACCGTGAACATGTCGCGGAAGCTGGCCTCGAATTCGAGCTCCACCCGGAGCTCGACGGGCCGAGTGTTGCAATTGAGGATGCCGATGCGTTCCCGCCAGCCGTCGGCCAGGAACCGGGTCCGCCGGACCGACAGCGACTGCGCCGGCAGCGTCTCGCCCCCGGCCAGCGGCGCCGCGGCGTTCACCAATTGGAACGTGCCGACGTAATTCTGCTCGGCGTTGTTGGAGAGCAGCAGCGGCGCGGCGCCGTTGATGCGAAGCGCGAAGCCCGAAAGGAACTGCGTGTCGTGGTAGTACAGGCCGAGCGAGCTGGGAGCGCCGAGTGGGAGGCTGCCGTCGTCGTCGGTCACGAGGACGAGGGCGTCCTCCTTGAGCGCGACAGTCATCGGCCCCACCCGGCGCGGAGATACGGCTTCTCGTCCTCGAAGGCGCGCGCCTGGTGTTCCACGGCGCGTTCAGCTCCGGCGCCGTCGGCATCGGCGACCTCGCGGATGAAGGCCTCGACGCGCGCGAAATACAGAGGGACCAGCGAGGTGACGTACGCGCCGGTGCGCTCGGGCGAGCGGCGGCACGCGAGCAGCGCGTCGTACACCAGCCGCGCCCAGCCGGCCCGCCAGCGTTCGGCCGCCAGCGCATCGCCTGCGGCCGCGTCATCGACCAACTTCAGCTGGGCCGCACCGAGTATTTCGGCCCACACCGCGCGCTGTTCCGTGGCACCGGCGAGGAAGTTTCGGCGAAGGATCGCCTCGCTCGCGTTGACCGCCTCGGGCTCGACGGCCGCCGACTCCCCCGCGGCGTCGGCGGACCGCGACCCCTCGACGCCGGTCCACGCCGACGCGTTATGGACCGCGAGCCGGAAAGCCGTGCCGACGACCTGCGCGAACATCGGCGCGAGGTCGGCGCCCGGGTCCTTCGGGTCGTGGATCTTCGCCCCGAGGAACGCCTGGGTGACCCGCTCGCGCCGCACCAGCGCGGTGGTGGTCATGTAGATGTCGATGCCGAACTTCGCGACGTCCGTCTGCCACACCGCGCTGGGCTCGCTGCCGACGACCTCCGCGGCACGGGCGGTGGCTCCGCCCTCCAGGAACGCCCGCGCCAGATCGCCCGAGAATCCGAACTCGCCGCCGATCGGCTGGCGCACGCGAAGGCCGTAGAGGGCCCGCGTCAGCGGATACGCGATGGAGTTGGTGATCGTCCCATCGTGCTTGTGCCGCGCGTAGAGCGGGGCGACGTACGTCGCGCGTCCGTCGACGACGGGACCGAGGAGCCGTGCGATCCACTCGGGGGTGATGCTGCGCAGATCGCTGTCCACCACCGCGCACGCGCGCACGCCCAGTTGCACGGCCGCCTCGAAGATGGCCCGGAACGCGGAGCCCTTTCCGGGGATCCCGCGATACGCGCCGGTCACGACCGGCACGCCGTCACCGCCGGCGCGCACGCGATCCGGTGTGCCGTCGCTGGAGCCGCCGTCGGCGTTGACGATGACGACCCGCGCATCCGGAAACGCCTCGCGAAGGCCGCGGGCGGCGGTCCGCGCGACGAAGTCGACGGTGGCCGCGTTGTTGTAGCTGGGGATGCCGACGAGGAGGTCGGCGCTGCCGACGCCCGCGACGCCGTCCCGCATGCGCTCGTCCAGTGCGGAGTCCCCTTCCCCAGGCGTCGCACCGGCCGACGATGCCGCACGCGCCAATTCGGCGATGATAGCCACGGTGCTCGACGCGCTCGACGCGATCGTTATCCCTTTCCTCGAATCGCTGTACTCGGCGCTGGGGTACGCGGGTGTCGCGCTGGCCATGACGATCGAGAGCGCCGCCATCCCGCTTCCCAGTGAGATCATCCTTCCGTTCGCCGGCTGGGTCGTCTCGCGCGGCCTCATCGAGCCGCTGACGGGGGTGCCGTGGAGTTACGCCGGTGCCGTGGTCGCGGGGCTGGTCGGCAACACAGCCGGGTCGCTCATCGCGTACGGCGTGGGCGCGTACGGGGGCCGGCCGTTCCTTGAGCGCTTCGGCAGGTACGTTCTCATCAGCGGCCACGACCTCGACGTCGCCGACCGCTGGTTCGGCCGTTTCGGCGATGCCACCGTCTTCTTTTCACGGATGCTGCCCGTGGTGCGGACGTTCATCAGTCTTCCCGCTGGCATCGCCCGGATGCCGCTGTGGCGTTTCCTGCTCTTCTCGATCCTCGGAGCTCTGCCGTGGATCATGCTGCTCGTCTGGGGCGGCGTCGTCCTCGGCGACCACTGGCTCGAGCTGAAGCGGTCATTGAAGGGCCTCGACTACGTCGTCGTGGCCGTCGTCGTGGCCCTCGTCGGCCTTTTCGTCTACCGGCACGTGCGGCGCCCGACCCCGCATAGCTGAGTGGACGCCATACCCGACGCGCTCGGCGCCTTCGACACCCAGCTGTACCTCGCGATCACGACCTCCCGGAACGCGGTCACAGCGACGGTCGCGCTGCTCCTCGTATTCGCGAACAGCTTCGGTCTCATGTGGTGGCTTTTTGGCCTCGGCGCGATGCGCGGCCGAGGCCTCGGCCGCCGCGGCGCGTGGATCCTGCTCACGGTCTTCCTCGGCACCGTCGATGGCTGGGTGACGGTGGAGCTCTTGAAGTTCGTCTTCCGCCGGGTGCGTCCGTTCCTCGCGATCCCCGGAGCGCCTGAGCCGCTCATACCTCCGCCGGAGTCCTTCTCCTTCCCCTCGGGCGACGCCGCGCTCGCCTTTGGCGCGGCTGTGGCGCTCGGAGGCGTGGTCCCCCGGCTGCGCATCCCCGCCGTGCTGCTCGCGACAGCCGTCGCGCTGGCGCGCGTGGGCGTGGGCGTCCATTACCCTTTCGACGTCCTGGGCGGTGCCGCCGTCGGTGTCGTCTCCGGCCTCCTCGCTCCGCGGGGCGTCGACGTGATCCGAAGGCAGCTGCGCTGGCGGGCCTACGTCGTCGCGCACACGCACTGGGACCGCGAGTGGTACGAGCGCTTCGAGGGATACCGCGCGCGCCTGGTGCCGATGGTCGGTGGCCTCCTCGACATACTCGACGGCGACCCGCGCTTCAGCTCGTTCACATTCGATGGGCAAACGATCGCGATCGAGGATCACCTCGCGGTCCGGCCCGCCGACCGCCCCCGAATAGCCGCGCACGTCCAGGCCGGTCGGCTACTCATCGGTCCGTGGTACGTCCTCGCGGATCTTCTTCTCGTCTCAGGGGAGTCGCTGCTGCGAAACCTCGAGGAGGGCCTGCGGGTCGCGGCGACATTCGGCCGGGCAATGCGCGTGGCGTACGTCGCGGATCCATTCGGCCATCCCGCGCAGCTGCCGCAGGTCCTGCGGGGCTTCGGATACACGAGCTATGTCTTCGCGCGCGGCGTCGGCGACGAGGGCACCGAGCTTGGCAGCGAGTTCTGGTGGGAATCGCCGTCCGGGGACCGCGTCCTGGCGTCGCACCAGGTCGCCCACTATGCGAACGCGCGCCCGCTGGTCGGTCCCGTGGGTGAGGATCCCCCGGTCCTGCGAGCGCGCGTGGCGCGGGTGCTACCCCGCATCCTCGACCGGACCGCGCCGTACGCGAGCGGGGACGCGCTCCTCTTTATGGTCGGAGATGACCACCTCGAGGCCTACCCGGGACTCCCAAACGTCGTCGATGCGATCCGCACCCTGGCGCCGCGCGTCGATGCGCGCATCGCCTCGCTCGAGCAGTTCATCGCCGCGCTCCCGGCGCCGCGCGGGACGTTCGTCGGCGAGATGGTCTCGGGCAAGTACCGGCCGATCCTGCGCGGCGTCAACTCGACCCGCGCGTGGATCAAGCAGGAGAACGCCGCCTGCGAACGCCTACTGGTCGAGCGATGCGAGCCGCTGGACGCCTTCGCCGGTGGGGTCGCGCGCGAGGAGATCCGCGGGCTCTGGCGGACGCTGCTGCAGAACCACCCGCACGACTCGATCTGTGGCTGCTCCATCGACGCGGTGCACGATCTGGACATGGCGCCGCGGTTCGCGCGCGTCAGGGAGGTGGGGGATCGCGTGGCGGCGACGCTCGCGGCGCTCCTCGGCGCCGGGGGCCAGGAGGCGGTGGCATGGAGCACGCTGCCGTGGGAGCGCGAGGCGGTGGTGAACGTGGATGGCGTACCGACGGCCATTCGCTGCGCCGCCATGGGTACCGGCCCGGTTCGACGCGCTCGCGTCGCGCTGCCGCAGTCGCCCGAGGATGGCGTGATCGAGAACGAGGCGCTGCGCGTCGAGGTCGGGACGGACGCCAGCTTCGTCGTCGTGGACCGCGCTTCGGGGACCCGCTCCGGGCCTCATAACGTCCTGCTCGACGAGGGGGACCGCGGCGACGAATACACGTACTCGTACGCCGGTCCCACCGTCGGATCGCGCGGCGTCGCGGGGCGGCGGTCCACGGCCGTTAGCGGCGATCGGGCGGAGGTCACCGTCCTGCTCGCGCTGCCGGTGCCCTGCGCTCTCCGCGCCGACCGCCTCGCACGGACGGCCGAGACGGTCGACTGTCCAGTTCGCGCGGTGGTCTCACTCGACGCCGGCTCGCGGCGGGTCGACGTCGCCCTCCACGTCGACAACCGCGCCCGGGACCACCGGCTCCGCGTGCTCTGCGAGACAGGTGGACGCAGCACCAGCCACGTCGCCAGCGCCGCGTTCGCCTGGCTCGAGCGGCCGAACCGGATCCCCTCGAAGCGGGGCTGGATCGAGCCCCCGACCGAAACGCGCGCGCTGCACGACCTGGTGGCCGTCGAGCGGGCCGGAAGCTGGTTCGCCGTCGGCGTCGACGGGCTTCGCGAGTACGCGGTGCTGCACGACGGGAACACCATCGCGATCACGCTGCTGCGCGCCGTCGGCTGGCTGTCCCGGAGCGACCTGCGCGAGCGCCGTGGGGGAGCCGGGCCCGAGATCGAGACCCCGTCGGCGCAAGGTCCCGGCGAGCACGCCTACCGGTATACGATCGCCCCCCGCAGCGCTTCTCTTGCCGACGCGGACCGCCGCATTCGAGAATGGCTCTCGCCGCCGTGGCTGTCCAAGGGGACGGGCGCCCCGTGCTCGTTCCTCAGCATCGAGGACAGTCCGCTTCGGCTCTCGGCCGTGCGGTCCGCCGCCGACGGGGAGATCGCCGTGCGCCTGGTCAACCCGGGACGCGAGCCGGGGTCGGCCGTCCTGCGCTTCGCGCGCCCCGTGGCGAGGGCGACCTCAGCGGATCTTCGGGAGGGCGACACCGATCTCGGCCATACGGGACTCGAGGTCATCCGCACCGCGATGCCCGCCGACGTGGTCGAAGGGGCGCTCGCAGTACGCCTTCAGCCCTACGAGATCGGCACCTGGCTGGTACGCCTGGGCTGAGGCCCCGACGTCGCGCAGCCATTCCCCGGTCACCGATGCGCGAGACCGCTGCACCAACGGACGACCCCTCACGCACGAATGGCCGACAGTCCGCGCACATCGGGGGGACAGACGCGACGCGCCGGCGCGGCTACGTTCAGCCGCGATGTCACGACTCCTGGCGGTCCTCCTCGTGGGCCCGCTTCTGCTCCTCGCCTCGGCACCGGCCGCCGGCGACGACGACTGGCACTTCCGCCGGACGACCCCCCGCGCGGCGATCCTGCGCGAGCTCGACGGATATGAGCTCGGCGTGCCGGGAGGCCGGGCGTGGGGGATCGAGAGCTCCCTCCACCCGCTGACCGGGGTGGCGTCGGTCTCGCTCGAGGTGGCGGTCCTGGATCCCGCCGTCCGTGAGGCCTTCGTACGCGTCGCGTACTACGACCGTGAGACGGGTCGCCCGCGGCAGATGGCCATCGCCGACTCCCAGCTCGTGCGAGTCGGGGAAGGGCGGGTGCTGACCGTCACCTTCGTGCCGCCCGAAGGCGCCGTCGCCTACCGTGTACGCGTGCTCGCGCGGGTGTCGCCGGGCGCGCTGGCATCGAGCGGCGACGCGATCAGGGTGCGACCCGCCGGCCGGCTCCTGCCGGCCGGGCGGCGACCGTACACCACGCTCCGCCCCGATGCCCCGTGACATACTGGCGGCACTTTCAGTTGATCCAGGGGAGGTGACGCCGATGGCGACGGTGACCTTCGACCACGTATCGAAGCGGTTCGGTGAGTTCATTGCGGTCAACGACCTTTCGCTCCTGGTGAAGGACGAGGAGTTCCTCGTACTGGTCGGGCCGTCCGGCTGCGGAAAGACCACGGCCCTGCGCATGATCGCCGGCCTCGAGGAGCAGACCAGCGGCGATATCCGCATCGGCGAGCGGGTCGTGAACGACGTGGCGCCGAAGGATCGCGACATCGCCATGGTCTTCCAGAACTACGCGCTGTACCCGCACATGTCGGTGTACGACAACATCGCGTTCGGCCTGAAGCTGCGCGGCATGCCCAAGGCTGAGATCGAGCGACGGGTGACCGAGGTCGGCGAGACGCTCGGGCTGGCCAAGCTTCTCAAGCGCAAGCCGAAGGAGCTCTCGGGCGGACAGAGGCAGCGCGTGGCCGTCGGCCGCGCGATAGCGCGAGAGCCGGCTGTCTTCCTGATGGATGAGCCGCTCTCGAACCTCGATGCGGCCCTGCGCATCCAGACGCGCGCCATGCTGCAGAAGCTCCATCAGCGGATCCGACGCACGACCGTGTACGTCACTCACGACCAGGTCGAGGCCATGACCATGGGCGACCGCATTGCCGTGATGAAGGACGGCATCCTCCAGCAGATCGACACTCCCGAGCACCTGCACGAGCAACCCGGCAACCTCTTCGTAGCTGGGTTCATCGGATCCCCGGCCATGAACTTCTTCCCCGCGAAGATCGTTCAGAGCAACGGCTCGGTCGTCGCCGACGCCGGCTTCTTCCGCTCCCCGCTCGTGAAGGACACCGCGAAGCAGGCTGTCGGCAAGGACGTCATCGTGGGGGTGCGGCCGGAGGACATCGAGGCGAACGCCGCGCAGAACGGAAAGGTGCCTGTCGACGCGAAGGTGGACGTCGTCGAGTTCCTCGGCAACGAATTCCAGTTGCACCTCAACGCCGGCGGCCAGACCTTCGTGGCCCGCGTTCCCGCCGACGTGAGGACGCAGCCCGGAGCAGCGATCCGCCTCGGGTTCGACACGCGGAAGCTCCACGTGTTCGACAAGACTTCGGAGGCGGCGCTGCAGTGAGCCTGCGCGGCACTCTCGAGCACTTCCCGCTCGAGACCGTGGTGCAGCTGCTCGCCTCCACGAGCAAGACCGGTCAGCTCGAGGTCCGGCCGGAGGACCAGGATGGCCAGGGAGGAGCGCTCGGGTTCTCGGACGGACGCCTGGTCGCGGCCTCCAGCGGCTCGGACGTCGGCGAGGACGCTCTCGGCGTGGTGTTCTCGGCGGACCGGGGGGAATTCGAGTTCATCCCGTGGCGCGAGGCACCGGTCGAGAATCTGAAGGGCGATCTCAATTCCCTCCTCGACCGCGCTCTCCACGAGCGTGACCGGATGGTGGCGGTCCGAGAGGTGGTGCCTCGCGACAACATGCGGTTCCGGCTTTCCGATCGCGCGGCGCAGAAGGACAACATCACGCTCAACTCGACGCAGTGGCGCACCCTGCTCGCGGTGAACGGCGAGCGCGACGTCCGCGCGATCGCGGACGCGCTCGGCACCGCCCGCATCCCCACGCTCGGCCTGCTCGCGGACCTGGTCCGGGCGGGAATGATCGACGGGGTCGAGGCGCCGCCTGTGCCGGCCGCGCACCTGGACCCTGATGAGCCTCCCCGGAGGGAGCAGCTCGCTTCACGGACGCCCGACCCGCGGAGCGCGCCGGCTCCGGTCGCGCCCGCCGGCGACGGCTGGGCCCCTCCGGCGGCCGACCCGGAAGCGAATACAGCCCCGGCCTCCACTGCCGAGGGGCGGTCCCCGCCGGGCTCCACCGCCGAAAAGCCGGCCTCGGCGGCCGGACCCGCTCCGGACGAACGCCTCGCCGCCGTCACGGGAGCCTTCGGAGCACCGGATACCGCGCCGCCACCCGCAGCCTGGCAGCCGCCTCCGCAACCGCAGGCCTCCGCTCCGACCGCGCCGGAGCAGGAGGACGAGAATGGAGGTGGGCCGCGGATGACGCCGGTCGGGGGCCGCTGGACGATCCCGCCGCCCGAGCCGGAGAAGCGCAGGGGTCTCTTCGGGTTCCTCAGGCGCGAGGACTTGGCCGACGCGCCGCGCCCGGTGGGAGCCACGGGGGGCCGCAACGCCCAGATGGCGTCGTTCGCGAATGCGCTGCTGGCCGAGTACAACAACGGCCAGTACGGCAAGCCGGGCATCGACGACCGCATCGCGAACCTGCTCATGCGCGTCGACGAGCAGGCCGATCCCATCGACCGCCCGCTTCCGATCGTCGACGATCGCATCGACGTCGCCACGCTCGAGCGAGAGGCGCCCCCCGAGCAGCAGCTCGCGCCGTACCTGGCGGTCCTCGTCAACCAGATCTACGAGGACGCCGAACGGGCCTTCGGCCGCGATAAGGCCAGGCGCGGCTATCGCGCCGCGCAGCAGCAGGTCTTCGGGGGCGACACCTCGACGCTGGCGGCGCCCGACCTCGCATCGCGTCTTCCGAAGGCCTGACCCTCTACCTCGGCCTGGACCTCGGTGGCACGCGCATCCGCGCCGTCGTCGCCGACGCGCGCGACGATCCGCCCCGCCTTGTCGCCCGCGACTCGAGGGACACGCCTGCCGAAGGTGGCCGTGCGGTCGCAGCCGCGATCGCCGACAGCGCCCGTGCGGCGCTCGCCACCGCGGGCGCCTCGCTGTCCCTGGTCGTCGCGGCGGGATGCGCTTCGCCGGGCCCGCTCGACCACCGCTCGGGGGTGGTCCACCAGGCGCCGAATATCCGCGGCTTCACCGAGTTCCCGCTCGGCGCGAGCGTCAGCGAAGCGCTGGAAGGGGTACGCGTGTTCGTCGATCGCGACACGGCCATGGCCGCCATAGGGGAGGGGTCCGCCGGCGCGGCGCGCGGCGCCGCCGACTTCGTGTACGTCACCGTGTCGACGGGGATCGGCGGCGCGATCGTCAGTGGCGGCCGCATGCTCCGCGGCGCCAGCGGCACGGCGGGCGAGGTCGGCCACTGGCCGGTCGCGCTGGAGGGCCCTCGGTGCGGGTGCGGCTCCTTCGGCTGCGTCGAGTCCCTGGCGGGCGGCCGCAACCTCGCGGAGGCGTTCGGCGCCACCGACGCGGCCCGGGTGTTCGCGGCCGCGGCGGCCGGCGATGAACGCGCATGGGAGATAGTCGCCCGCGCCGAGGCCGCGCTCGGGAACCTGGGCGTCGGCCTCGTCAACACCCTGAATCCGTCCCGGATCGTCGTCGGGGGATCGATCGCCGAGCACGAGCCGGGGCACGTCCTCGGGCCGATGCGCCGGGCCATCGCGACCCGCGCCTTCGCGGTCCCGGCAAGCGCCGTCGAGGTCGTCCCGTCCTCTCTTGGCGCCGACGTCGGCATGCAGGGTGCGGTGCTGGCGGCACGGGAGCGGGCCGCCGGGCGGGGCGAGTGGTTCATGTGACCGACTCGCGTACCGTTCCTTTGTCCCACGTCCGGGATGCCCGGAGGGGACGGCGCCCGGTCACACGGGCCGCGTAGCGAGAAACAGCATCGGAGGCAGCGAGATGAGCGATGGCACGACGAAGGTCGCGATAAACGGTTTCGGCCGCATCGGGCGCCAGTGCCTGAAGGCGCTCATCGAGCGCCACCCCGAGATCGACGTGGTCGCCGTCAACGACCTCGTCGATCCGCGGATGAACGCGCACCTTTTCAAGCACGACTCCAACTACGGGAAGTACGCGGGCGAGGTGTCGGCGACGGACGACGCGCTGGTCATCGACGGCCGGCGCATCCGCGTGCTCCAGGAGCGCGACCCGGCCAGGCTCCCGTGGAAGGACCTCGGCGTCGACGTCGTCATCGAATCCACGGGACTGTTCACCGATGCGACGAAGGCCCGCGCGCACCTCGAGGCCGGGGCGAAGACCGTCATCATCTCCGCTCCCGCGAAGAACGAGGACAAGACGATCGTCCTCGGCGTGAACGAGGAAGAGTTCGATCCCCAGAGTCATCACATCATCAGCAACGCGTCGTGCACGACGAACGGCCTGGCGCCCGTGGCGAAGGTGCTGAACGACAGCTTCGGGATCGAAAAGGGATTCCTCACAACGGTGCATTCGAAGACGAACTCGCAAAGGCTCCTCGACGTCGCGGCGAAGGATCCCCGCGACGCCCGTTCGGCGGGCGAGAACATCGTTCCGGCCGAGACCGGCGCGGCGCGAGCGGTCGCGCTCGTCATTCCCGCGCTGAAGGGGAGGTTCACCGGTATGGCGTTCCGTGTTCCCACGCCGACCGTCTCGGTCGTCGACTTCACCGCGACGCTGGGGCGCGAGGTCACGAAGGAAGAGGTGAACGCGGCCTTCAAGACGGCCGCGGAGGGCGACCTCAAGGGGATCATGGATTACACCGAGGAGCCGCTCGTCTCGAGCGATCTCAAGGGAGATGCGCACTCGACGATCGTGAGCGGCATCGACACGATCGTCCTCGGCAACATGGTCAAGGTCATAAGCTGGTACGACAACGAGTGGGGCTACGCCTGCCGCCTCGCCGACCTCACCGCGTTCGTCGCCTCGAAGCTGGGCGGACGGGTCCCCGCGGCCGCGACCGCATAGAGACTCCCCCGGGCTTCCCCCGCACGATCCGGGATGTCGATCCCGCGGGCAAGGCCGTCCTCGTGCGGGTGGACTTCAACGTCCCGCTATCGGATGGAGAGGTCGCCGACGACACGCGGATCGGCGCCGCGATGCCGACCATCGATTCCCTTGCCAGCCGCGGAGCGCGGGTCGCGCTCTGCTCGCATCTCGGACGGCCGAAAGGTCCCGACCCGGCGCAGAGCCTCGCCCCGGTCGCGAGGCGGCTCTCGCGGCTCCTGGGGCGCGAGGTGCCGCTCGCCCCCGACTGCGTCGGCGACGACGTCGCGCGAGGCGTCGCCGCGCTCCGGCCCGGCGAGGCGTTGCTCCTCGAGAACGTGCGATTCCATCCCGGGGAGGAGCGGAATGATCCTGAGTTCGCGCGCGCGCTCGCGTCGCCGTTCGCCCTCTACGTGAACGACGCCTTCGGCGCGGCTCATCGTGCGCACGCGTCGACGGAGGGCGTGGCGCACGTGCTACCGGCATACGCGGGCCTGCTCCTCGAAAGGGAGCTGCGCATGCTCGGCTCGCTCCTGACCGCACCCGAACGCCCGTTCCTCGCGATCATCGGCGGCGCGAAGATCAGCTCGAAGATCGATGTGCTCCGTTCGCTGCTCGCCCGCGTGGACGCGCTCGCCATCGCGGGCGGCATGGCGAACACGTTCCTCGCGGCGACCGGCCATGGCATCGGCCGAAGCCTCTCTGAGCCGGGCCGAGAAGATGAGGCGCGCGTCATCCTGGCCGAGGCGGAGCGGACCGGGACCGCGGTGCTGCTGCCCATCGACGTCGTCACCGCGCGGTCCCTGCGCGCTGACGATGCCGGCTCTGCCGCCGTGCATGGGATCGATGACGTCCCCGCCGACGCCGCGATCGTCGACATCGGCCCGCTCACGCTCGCGCGCTACGCGACCAGCATCGCCAAGGCGAAGACCGTGTTTTGGAACGGCCCCGTCGGCCTCTTCGAGGTCGCCGCGTTCGGCGAAGGGACGCGCCGCGTCGCCGAACTTCTCGCCTCGTCGACGGCGACGACCGTTGTCGGGGGCGGTGAGTCCGTGCAGGCGGTGCGGTCCGCGGGCCTGGCGGATCGGATGACCCACGTCTCGACCGGCGGCGGCGCCGCGCTGGAGCTCATCGAGGGCAGGGTGCTGCCCGGCGTGGAGGCGATCCCGAGTGCCTGAAACGACGATCGAGAAGATCCGCGCGCGCGAGATCCTCGACTCGCGTGGCGACCCGACCGTCGCCGTCGACGTCTACCTGGCCGGCGGCGTCGTCGGCACGGCGATGGTGCCGTCGGGCGCCTCCACGGGCGCGCACGAGGCGGTCGAGCTGCGCGATGGGGACGCCTCGCGTTACAGGGGGAAGGGCGTGCTCCGCGCGGTCGGGAACGTCGACGACATCGTCGCACCCGAGCTCCTGGGTGAGGAGGCCGGCGACCAGGCCGCGATCGACGCGATGCTCCGCCAGCTCGACGGAACTCGGGACAAGTCGCACCTTGGCGCGAACGCGATGCTCGGCGTTTCGCTGGCCTGCGCCCGCGCGTCGGCGGCATCGGCGGGGATGCCGCTGTACCGCTATCTCGGAGGACCGCTCGCGCGGACGCTCCCCGTGCCGCTCATGAACATCCTGAACGGCGGCAAGCATGCGACCGATTCGGCCGACATGCAGGAGTACATGATCGCGCCGATCGGCGTCCCCACCTTCGCCGAGGCCGTTCGCGCGGGCGCAGAGGTATTCAAGGCTCTGCGGACGATCCTCCTCGAACGCGGGATGAGCACCGGGGTCGGCGACGAGGGCGGGTTCGCGCCGGCGGGGCTGCACAGCAACGAGGAGCCGATCGAGCTCATCCTCCGGGCGATCGAAGAGAGCGGCCATCGCGCGGGTGAGGATGTCGCGATCGCGCTCGACCCGGCCTCGACCGAGTTCTTCGACGACGGCGTGTACCGCCTCGCGCGAGAGGACCGTTCTCTCGACGCCGCCGGATTGGTCGACCGCTACGCCGACTGGAGCAGGAGGTACCCCATCGTGTCGATCGAGGACGGGCTCGCGGAGGATGACTGGGAAGGCTGGCGGGAGCTCACGGCGCGGTTGGGCGGGACAATGCAGCTCGTTGGTGACGACCTGTTCGTCACCAACGTCCTCCGCATCCGGCGAGGTGTCGCCGAGCACTGCGCGAACGCGGTGCTGATCAAGCTGAACCAGATCGGCACGCTGTCGGAGACGATCGATGCGGTCGAGCTCGCGCACCGCTCAGGTTACGCGGCGGTCATCTCGCATCGGTCGGGCGAGACCGAGGACACCACCATCGCGGACCTCGCGGTAGCCCTCAACACGGGCCAGATCAAGACCGGGTCCCTTTCCCGCTCGGAGCGCGTCGCGAAATACAACCGGCTGATGGAGATCGAGCTCGAACTCGGCGACGCGGCGCGCTACCCGGGACGGGACGCCTTCCCGCGCTCGGCGAGCGGCGCGACTCCGTAGCGCCTGCCGGCTGACTCCGCTCCGCGGTGTAACCTGCGGGCCTCAGAGCGCGGGGTGGGGGATGCATGGACGCCGGAGCGCGGTCCGTTTCGCGTGTCCCGCTGGCGACCGTCCCCACTCCGACAACGGTCGTGTCGGGCTGCGCGGCGCGGCCGCTCGGCCACCGGCGCAGGGCGCCCTGGTCGTCCGCGGGAGGGTGACGATCCCGATCGTTTCCACTCCCGGCTCGCCGCGGGGCTGGGCGAGGAGCTCGGCGATCAACGCACGACCAGCGGATGGCGCGCCGTGGATCGCGATCACCGGCGACGTCGCGCCGATGCGTGAGGTCACCGACCACGACCAACGCCTCCAGGCAATGATGCGCGGTGCCGAGGTCGCTTTCGGGAACCTAGAGGCACCACTCACCGCTCGCGGTGCCCGAGCCGAGAAGGCGGCGACGCACCGAGCGCACCCGGATCGCGTGGCAGAGGTCAAGATGTTCGGCTTCGACGTCGTGACCCTCGCCAACAACCATATGCTCGATTACGGTCCGGAGGGACTCGCCGACACGCTCGACCTGCTCCTGCGCGCTGGCGTGGACGCGATCGGCGCCGGGAGGTCCAGGGCGGACGCGCTCCGTCCGCTCGTGCGGCCGACGGCGCACGGCAGTGTCGCGTTCATCGGTCTCTGCTCGGCGCTGCCACCGGGATTCGCCGCCACCGACGATCGCCCCGGAGTCGCACCGGTGCGCGTGCGACAGAGCATCGCGATCGATCCCGCCCTCCAGCAGGAGCAGCCGGGTGGCGCGCCCTTCATGCACACGGAGGCGCACGAAGCGGATGTCGATGCTGCGTGTGACACCGTTCGTTCGGTCCGGAAGGATGCACGGCTGGTGGTCGTGGCGCTCCACTGGGGGATCCCGCACGGGTTCGCCGCACGCTCGTACGGCATCCTCGCGGAATACCAGCGACCGTTGGCCCATGCCCTCGTCGACGCGGGCGCCGACATCGTCGTCGGTCATCACCCGCACGTCGTCCATCCTCTCGAGCGCTATCGGAACGGACTCATCGCGTACTCGCTCGGCAACTACGTGTTCCACAGCTGGGGGCACTTGAACGAAACGTCGCACGACGTGATGCCGAGCGGCGCGACACCCGAGTCGACGGAGCAGACGCTCCGGCTGCCCGGCGTGCCTCTGGCGCCGTTCCGCAATCCGTTCGGGGCGGAGGAGATGCTCGAATCCATCGTCATCACCATCGATCCGGCGGCCGGCTCCAATGGACCGCTGCGGGTTCGCTTCCTGCCGACGGTGATGCGCAACGGCGATCCGTGGATCCCCGATCCGGCTCGGTGCGAGGATGTCCTGCAGCGTCTGACGCGTCCGGCGCTTCCACTGTGGGAGGGCGGCTACACTCCGAACGTCGCCTTCGTGCACGACGCGATGCTCGACGCGACGATCGGCGAGGTCACGATCGAGGAGGCGCCGTGACATCCGTTCGCCAGCGACCCGAGGCTGCGCCGGAGTCCATCGCTGGGCGGCTCACGTCGGCGCGAGCGGGTTGCACTCCCTCGAGCTTCGCCTCGCGTCACGCGCCTCGGCGGAGCCGAGCGCCGTGATGTGCGTGGGGCCAGGGATCGAGGTGCGCGAGGTGGCGGATATGGTCGCGAGGTCTGTCGTCCCCGAACTCGACCCCTGCGACGACCTGCGCCACATCGGCGAATGGTGGCTGAAGAAGTAGGGATCGCACCCGCACTGGAGGGAATCGCGTGAAGCGCACCGCGTACAAGGGTTATCGCTCCTTCGAGTATCTCGAGCAGGACACCGACTATCGCGCGTTCGAGCTCGCGTCCGAGATCGATCGCGTACAGTCGACGCGGGTCGAGGTGACCAGTGAGCAGGAGGACCGCGTGCAGCGGCTCCTCGCCGAACACGTCGTGATCTCGCTGCACGACCATTGCTTCGTCGTCCCCAAGGACTTCAGCAACTTCGGAGAGTACCGCCGTCAAGGTCGTGACTGGACCGGCTACGCGGGAATGGCGCAGTCCGGCCTCGACGCGGTCTTCGATTGTCTGATGGACGGCACGGCCACGATCACCTCGAAGGCGGGGTGGAAGTGGGACGACATCATCTACGACCTCGGCATGCGCTTCTCCGACATCGCGCATCAGAGCTTCGTCGTGCGCGGCGAGACGCTCGACGACATCAGGCGTGCGAAGGCGAACGGGCAGGTAGCCTTCGTCGCGTCGCTCGAGGCCGCCACGGCGATCGAGAACGAGGTCGACCGGCTCGACATCCTCTACGGGCTCGGCATCCGTTCATCCGGCATCGCATACAGCGAGGCGAACGCGCTCGGCGCGGGCCTGCGCGAAGCGCATGACGGCGGCCTGACCGAGTTCGGTCGTCAGGCCGTGGGACGGATGAACAAGCTCGGCATCGCGATCGACGTCTCGCATTCCGGCGATCAGACGTCGCTCGACACGATCGCGACGAGCGAGAAGCCCATCTTCATCACCCACGCCGGAGCCCGGGCGCTCTGGAACACCAAGCGCATGAAGCCGGACGACGTCATCAAGGCCTGCGCCGCGAAGGGCGGAGTCATCGGCATCGAGGCAGCGCCGCACACGACGCTCACCAAGAAGGAGCCCAAGCACAACCTCGAGGGCTACATGGAGCATTTCGAGTACTGCGCGCAGCTTGTCGGCATCGACCACGTCTCGTTCGGACCGGACACCCTCTTCGGCGACCACGTCGGTCTCCACCACTACTTCGCGCGCCAGTTGTCCATCAAGGCGGCACATGGCGACACGCAGTTCGAGGAGGTCGAATTCGTCGACGGGATCGAGAACCCCGCCGAGGCGTTCCCGAACATCGTCCGCTGGATGGTGAAGCACGACTATTCCGACGGTGACATCGCCAAGGCGATCGGCGGCAACGCGTTGCGCGTCCTCGGAGAGGTCTGGTACCGCTAGGTCAGATCTCGAGGACGACGTTCCCGATCGCCTGGTGGCCCTCGACCAGCGCGTGGGCCTTCGCGATGTCGGCCAATGGAAATCGGGCGGCGATCGTCGGGCGAAGGCGACGGTCCCGAAGCGCCCTGTTCACACCCTCGATCGACCGCTTCCGGTCGGCGGGCGGCAGGATGTAGGCCTGCACGAAGCGCACGGCGATGCCCTTGCGCTGTAGTTCGTAGTACGGGAGCAACGGCTCGCGGACCGTGGGAGACGAATAGGTCGCGATCCGGCCGTTGGGCTTGATGATCTTCGCGTCCGTCCCCGCGTTCATCCCGAATTCGACCTCGACGATCCGGTCGACACCGTCGGGGGAGATGGCCAGCACCGCGGCGGCGACGTCCTCTCGCGTCCGGTCGATGGCGTAGCGCGCGCCAGCCGCTCGGGCGCGCTCGGCCTTCTCGCTCGAACTCACTGTGGCGATCACCGTCGCGCCCGCGTGGGCCGCGAGTTGCACCGCCAGCTCGCCCACCGCGCCGGTGCCGCCCTGGACGAGGACGGTGGCGCCGTCGACGTCGCCGTCCGCGAACACCACGAAGTGCGCGGTGCACGCGGGACCGCCGAGGCATGCGCCGGTGTCGAAGTCCGCGGAGTCCGGCAGGTCCGCGACGAATCGGACCGGGAGCGCCACGTATTCCGCGGCAGTCCCCGTATCGGTCCCCTCGTCCGGGAAACCGTAGAACGACGCGCCGCCTGCGTTCCACAGCCACACGCGGCGACCGACCCAGCTCTTGTTCACCCCATCGCCGACGTCTTCGACGACGCCCGACCCGTCGCTGTGCGGAACGATGCGTTCGTCGGAACGCCGGTAGCCCGCGCCGGACCAACCCGCTCGCCTGCGCACATCGGCGGGATTTACCCCCGAGGCGAACATCTTGACCAGCACCTCGCCAGAGCCAGCGACAGGGCGCTCGGAATCGCCGATGACGAACACCTCGGCGGCCGGCCCCGGCGTGTCGTACCACGCGATGCGCATCTTCCGAGACCGTAGTCCGCGGATCATGGCTCTGCTACTGTTGCGGCCGTTCGGCGAAGCCGCGAAGGCTCGCACGGGGGTCCATCAGATGTCGATCTCGGCCCACCCATCGTCGCGGCGCATCGCCGCGACCGCGCTCGCGGCGCTGATGCTTGTGACGGCTTGCAGCAGCGGCGGAACGCCAGCAGCGAACTCGTCGCAGGCTGGCCCTCCGGTGTCCGGCGGCACCCTGACCATCCCGATCGTCGCCGATCCGACGCTCAACCCATGGAGCCCGAACGCCTTCGTCGAGTCGGTCTTCCCCAACCGTGTCCTGTTCGACGGCCTGACCAGGCCCGGCAAGGACCTCGCTCCGGCGCCGGACCTCGCGGCGAGCTGGGAGGCCTCGGCCGATGGGCTCGCGTGGACCTTCAAGCTGCGAAGCGGGGTGAAGTGGAGCGATGGGCAGCCGTTCACGGCCGACGATGTCGCATTCACTTTCAACGACGTCGTGCTCAAGAAGGAGCTCGCGGCGAACGGCGCTGGGAACTTCGCCGCGCTCAAATCCGTCACGGTCGTCGACCCCACGACGGTGCGCTTCGATCTGCTGCGGCCCTTCGCCGCGCTTCCCTCGTACCTGGCCTACAACGCGGGACTCCTGCCGAAGCACGTGCTGTCCGCCGACCCGCTCAAGACCGTCTCGTTCAACAAGGGCATCCCGGTCGGCACCGGACCGTTCAAGGTCGAGAAGTACAGCGCCGGCCAGAACGTCACGCTGACGCGGAACGACAATTACTACGGACCGAAACCGTATCTCGACAAGGTCGTCTTCTCGGTGGTGCCTGATCCAAACACGCAGATCGCGCAGGCGCTCTCCGGGGACGTCGGGCTGATGCTCCTCGATGACAAGGCCGCGGTCGACCGCGTCAAGAGCGCGTCCAACCTCGTGTTGGCTCCACGCTCCCTGGTCCAGTACTACTGGCTCGCACTCAACCAGACCGACGATCGGTTCACCGATGTGCGTGTCCGCCAGGCCTTTGTCCAGGCGATCGACCGCCAGGCGATCATCAATGCGGTCGAACGCGGCTACGGATCCATCGCGAACAGCGCGATATCGCCCGCGCTCAGGGCCTACTACGACGCCTCGCTCGCATCGCGCTATCCGTACGACACGGCGAAGGCCAAGTCGCTGTTGGCGGCGGCGGGCTGGACCCCCGGGCCCGACGGCGTGCTGGTCAAAGACGGGAAGCCATTCAAGTTCACCATGGACGTCGGTCAGAAAGGCCCGCTGGAGCCGGTGAACGCGCTCATCCAGCAGGACCTGAAGAAGGTCGGCGTCGTTGCCGACCTGAACACGATGGAGTGGAACTCGTACATCCAGAAGGTCGTCGTCCGCCGGGACTACACCGCCAGCGTGAACTGGTGGATCTACCCGAGCGATCCCGACGTGTTCCCGTACTACCACTCGAGCGCGGCCGGGAAGGGTTTCAACATCCCGGGGTTCAAGGACCCCAAGCTCGATGACATCCTCACGCGCGGTCAGGCGACCAGCGACCTCGACAAGCGCAAGACCGTGTACACGGAGCTGCAGACGTACCTTGCCGACAATCTTCCGTACCTGTTCCTGTGGTATCCGCAGGAGGTCGACGTGATGAGCTCGTCGCTGCAGGGGGTACCGGAGCTCGGACTCCGCGACAGCATGCACTACATCGGCGAGTTCTGGCTGGCGAAGAAGTAGCAGGATTCATCGCGCGCCGACTGGCATCCGGCGCGCTCGTCGTCCTCTTCACGAGCGCCGCGACTTTCTTCTTCGTCAACCTGGCACCGGGCGGTCCCGCCTCGATAACGAACATGTCGGCGACCGCGGAGCAGCGCGATGCGCTCATCCGCGCGATGGGACTCGACCGCCCCGTGGCCGAGCGTTACGTCAGATGGCTGGGTGATACCTTGCACGGCGACCTCGGCGCTTCGCTTACCAGCGATCAGCCCGTGGCGACCTTGATCGGCGAGCGCCTTCCGAACACGCTCACGCTCGCCGGTGCGGCCCTCGGGCTCTCCTGCGTCCTCGGGATCCCGATCGGCATCGTCCAGGCCCTTCGCCGCAACACTTGGCTTGACCACGTGCTCAGCCTTCTGAGCGCGATCGGACTCGCCATCCCCGTGTTCTGGCTGGGCATCGTGCTGATCCTGGTCTTCGCGGTAAGCCTCCATGTCCTCCCCTCGGCAGGACTCGCTTCAGCGTCCGACGGGTCGCTCGGCGACCGTCTCGCGCATCTGCTGCTCCCGACGTTCGCGCTCGCCACGACGATCCTTCCGACTGTCGTGCGGTTCATGCGGTCGTCGCTGCTCGAGGTGCTCGGTACCGAGTACATGCGCACGGCCGAGGCAAAGGGCCTCGCCGCGCGCACCATCCTGCGCCGGCACGGGCTGCCGAACGCGCTGATCCCGGTGCTCAGCGCCGTGGGGGCGCTGGTGCCCCGACTTCTCGGTGGCACCGTCGTGACGGAGGCGGTCTTCGGTTGGCCGGGTATGGGCCGTCTGGCGCTCGACGCGGCGAACGGCCGGGACTACCCACTCGTGACCGGGATCGCCCTGGTCGTCGCCGCCATCGCCGTCGCCACCACCGTGGTCGTCGACCTCACCTACACGCGGCTGGATCCCCGCATCCGTCTCGCATGAGCGGCGTCGGCCGCGCGGCGCTCATCACGCTCGTGTTGGCCGTCCTGTTCGCGTTCGCGCTTCCGCTCGT
Source organism: Candidatus Limnocylindria bacterium (assembly GCA_038211425.1). Classification (GTDB taxonomy): domain Bacteria; phylum Chloroflexota; class Limnocylindria; order P2-11E; family P2-11E; genus JALYKU01. Next base: position 37,978 of record JBBQVQ010000013.1, read on the forward strand.
CTGGACGATCGCACCGGAGGCGACCGATCCCGCGCACGGACTCGCCGGGCCGACCAGCGTCCATCCGCTGGGCACCGATGAGCTGGGGCGCGACGTGCTGAGCCGGCTGGCCCATGGAGGCCAGGTGACACTGGTCGTAGGCATCGCGGCGATGCTCACAGCCCTCGTGCTCGGTGTGCTCGTGGGCGGCGCCGCCGGCTTCTACGGCGGCTGGGCCGACGGCGTGCTCATGCGGCTCACCGACGCGATGCTGGCGATCCCGACCTTCTTTCTTCTTCTTGTTGTCATCACGGTGCTGGGCAGCGATCTGTATACGCTCGTGCTCGTCATCGGCGGATTCTCCTGGATGCCCGTAGCGCGCGTCGTCTACGGGGAGACGTTGCGCTGGAAGGCGACGGAATTCGTGGTGGCCGCGCGATCGCTCGGTGCTTCGCCGCTGCGGATCCTGGTGCGTCACGTGCTGCCCCAGACGATCCCCGTGCTCGTCGTCTCCGCGACGCTCGGCGTGGCGTACGCGATACTCACCGAGTCGGCGGTCAGCTATCTGGGCCTCGGCGTGCAGCCCCCGACACCGTCCTGGGGGAACATGCTCCAGCGAGCTCAGCAGTATGTGTTCACCGCTCCGGTGCTCGCGTTCTACCCGGGCGCCGCGATCGTCACGGTGGTCCTCGCGTTCAATTTCGTTGGCGACGGTCTCCGCGACCTGCTCGACCCTCGTTCGCGCAGCCGCGCCTGACGCTTGGCGCGGGGGGCTGATCGACTAGCCGGCCGTCTCCCGGGCCGCCTTCGCCGCCGCCTTCGCGAGCCGACTCCTTCGACGCGCCGCGCTATTGCGGTGGATGGCGCCGCGCTTCGCCGCCCTGTCGAGCGCGCTCGCGGCGGCCGACACGCTCGCGGCCGACCCTTCACCACCTGCCATGGCCGTGCGCGCGCGGCGCACCGCCGTCCGGGCGGAGGAGCGTGCGAGCGTCTTGACATCCGCGCGCCGCACGGCCTGCCTGATGCGCTTGAGAGCGGAGCGTTTCTTCGTCGCCATCGACGCAAAGAGTAACCGAACCGCGTGGCGGACGCCGCGGTAACGACGCAGGTCGCGCCGACCATACTCAGGGGCGCAATGTCCGTCGCCCGCGCCTCGACCATCATGATCATCACGCTCGTGGCGAGCCGCGTCCTCGGCTGGCTGCGGCTCTCGGTCATCGGCGCGCGCTTCGGCCAGTCGCCGGAGCTCGACGCTTTCCTCGCTGCCTTCCGGGTGCCCGACACGATCTTCAACCTGCTCGTCGCAGGAGCTCTGGCCAGCGCGTTCATTCCCGTCTTCACCGGCTATCTGGCCAAGGAGCGCGAGGATGAGGCGTGGCGCGTCGCGTCGACCGTGCTGAACGCCATGCTCGTCCTGCTGGTGCTGCTTTCGGCGGTCATGTGGATCGCCGCTCCCTGGGTCGTGCCGCTCTTCGCGAACTTCTCCGATCCGGCACAGGTCGATCTGACCGTGCACCTAACCCGCATCATGATGCTGAGCCCGATCTTCATGGGTCTCTCCGCGCTCTTCACCGGCATGCTGAACTCCTATCGCCAGTTCCTCGCCGGCGCCACCGCACCCCTCGTCTACAACGTGGTGATCGTTCTCTTCGCCCTCTTCGCGGCGCCGTTCCTCGGGGTCGACGCCCTCGCATACGGCGTGGTCGCGGGCGCGGCGCTCATGTGGCTCGTGCAGGTGCCCGAGCTCACCTTCCGCCGAACGCGGTACTCCTTCGCGTTCGACCTCGGGCACGCCGGGGTCCGCGAGATCGCGCGCCTGACGGGCCCCCGGACGCTCGCCCTCGGATCGGTGCAGTTCGTCCTGATCGTCGACACGTTCCTCGCGTCCCGCATGCCGGAGGGCTCGCTATCGGCGTTGAACTACGCCTTCCAGCTGCTGATGCTCCCGCTCGGCGTGTTCTCCATCGCGATCTCGGCAGCGGTCTTCCCGACGCTGTCGCACTACGCGTCGCTCGGGCAGCAGCGGCGGATGCGCCACGCGCTGCATCAGGCGATCCGCTGGATCCTCTTCCTGACCTTGCCGACCGCCATCGCGATGATCGTCCTGCGCCGGCCGGTGGTGAACCTCCTCTTCGAATACGGGCGCTTTGGTCCGGCGGCGCGCGAAGCGACGCAGGCGGCCTTCTTCTTCTACTCGCTCGGTCTCGCGGGCCACGCGCTCGTGCAGATCCTGGCCCGCGCGTACTACGCGTCCAAGGACACCGTGACGCCGCTCGTCCTCACGCTGCTCTCGATCGCGCTGAACGTGGTCCTCTCCGTCGTCCTATCGGGCCCGCATGGCATCAACGGGCTCGCGACCGCGAACTCCGTCGCCACGCTCGCGGAAGCGGCCCTGTTCGTGGCGCTGCTCGCGCCTCGGGCGCGGCTGCGCCTGGCCGGTCTCGGCGTCGCGTCGCTCAAGATCGTCGCGACCAGTTTGACGATGGGGATCGCGATGTTCTTCTTCGTTCGAGCGACGAACTTCACTGTGGACCTCGAGCAGACCAAGCTCGGGCTGTTCCTCCAGACGGCGCTCGCGGTGGCCGTCGGGATCATCGTGTACTTCCTCGCCTCATCGCTCCTGCGGGTCCGCGAGCTCGACGAGCTCGTGCGATTCGTGCGCGGACGATTCTTCCGCCGAGAAGCCGTGACCGCGGCGTGACCGCGGATCCCCGTGTCGGCGACCGCGCGGCTCGGCGCCGCGAGGACTCCCGACGCATCCGCAACTTTTCGGTCATCGCTCACGTCGATCACGGCAAGACGACGCTGTCGGACCGCCTGCTCGAGCTGACCGGGACCGTTGCCCTCCGCGAGATGCGCGATCAGCTCCTCGATTCGATGGACCTCGAGCGCGAGAAGGGGATCACCATCAAGGCCCGCGCGGTCCAGATGCGCTGGCGCGGCGGCGACGGGCTGGAGTACGAGCTGAACCTCATCGACACCCCGGGTCACGTCGATTTCAACTACGAGGTGAGCCGATCGTTGGCCGCGTGCGAGGGCGCCGTCCTGCTCGTCGATGCCTCCCAGGGCGTCGAGGCCCAGACGCTGGCGAACGCCTATCTCGCGGTGGAGCAGGGGCTCGACGTCATCCCGGTCATCAACAAGGTCGACCTTCCGAACGTCGAGCTCGACGTCGTCCGCGCCGACCTTCGGGCGACGCTCGGATTCCGCGACGACGAGGTGCTGCTGGCGTCCGGTAAGACGGGCGAGGGCGTGCGCGAGCTGCTCGACGCGGTGGTGGCGCGCGTGCGCCCACCCTCGGGGGACACCGCGGCACCGCTGCGGGCGCTCATCTTCGACTCGCATTACGACGCCTACAAGGGCGTGGTCGCGCACGTCAGGATCGTCGATGGCGAGCTGTCGTCGGGCGAGCGCATCCGGATCATGGCGACGATGAAGAACAGCGAGGTGCTCGAGCTCGGTGTCTTCGCGCCTCTGGCCACTCCTCGCCAACGCCTGGCCACGGGTGAGGTCGGCTACATCGCGACCGGGCTGAAGGCGGTAGCGGATTGCGGCGTGGGAGACACTGTGACGCTCGCGGCACGCCCGGCGTCGGAGCCGCTCGGAGGGTACCGGCCGGCGAAGCCGATGGTCTTCGCCGGTTTCTATCCCACCAGGGCCGAGGACTACCCGGCGATGCGCGACGCCCTCGAGAAGCTGCGCCTGAACGACGCGGCTCTCATCTACGAGCCCGAGAACTCGCAGGCGCTCGGCTTCGGGTTCCGCTGCGGCTTCCTCGGGCTGCTCCACCTCGAGATCGTGCAGGAGCGCCTCGAGCGCGAATACGGTGTCGAGCTCATCGCGACCGCGCCGTCGGTCGAGTATCGCGTCATGACGACGAGCGGAGCGGAGGTCCCGATCGACAACCCCGCCATGCTGCCGGATCCCGCCACGATCGCCGAGATCCGCGAGCCGTGGATGCGGACCACGGTCATCGTCCCAACGCAATACGTCGGACCGGTGATGGATCTCGCGCAAGGGAAGCGCGCCACGTTGCGCGACATGACCTACGTGGATCCTCAGCGCGCGATGCTCACGTATGAGATGCCGCTTGGCGAAGTGATCGTCGACTTCTACGACCAGCTCAAGAGTCGCTCGCAGGGGTACGCCTCACTTGACTACGAGCTCGCCGAGTACCGCGCCGCGCCTCTCGCGCGGCTGGACATCCTCCTGGCCGGCACGATCGTGGACGCGCTTTCGATCATCGTGCACCGCGATCGGGCGGCGCTCGCGGGGCGGGCACTGGTGTCGAAGCTCAGGGAGCTCATACCCAAGCAGATGTTCGACGTTCCCATCCAGGCGGCGGTCGGCGGCAAGGTCGTCGCTCGGGAGACGGTGAAGGCCAAGAGGAAGGACGTCCTCGCCAAGTGCTACGGGGGCGACATCTCACGCAAGCGGAAGCTCCTCGAGAAGCAGAAGGAGGGGAAGAAGCGGATGAAGATGGTGGGATCGGTGCAGATCCCGCAGGAGGCCTTCCTCGCCGTGCTGCGCATCAAGGACGACCTGTGACCCCGCCCGCCAAGGCGTACCGCGTGCAGTACGAGCACCCGACCCAGTTGCTCGCCTCGACGTTCCTGCGCGCCGTCGCCACGGACGACGCGGCGGTGCTCTGGGCGCGGCTCTCGCGCGAGACGCGCGGCCTCCTCGAGGGGCGCTATGCGGCGCACGCGCGCATCGCGCTCCGCCGGGCGGCCGGGGTGAGCGCCGACCCCGCAGATGCGCGCCTTGCCGCCGTGGTCGGGCCACTCCGCGAGGCGGTGCTCGCCGCCGCCGGCGGTCCCCAGACGCTGCTCGGCCTCGGTGTGTCGGCCGCGCGACTCGTCGATCGCGAGACCGTCTTCGTCCTTCTCCTGCTCGAGTTCGGAGAGGAGCGCATCGTGCGAGAGGAGGAGTGGCGCCCGGCGCACCTGCTCGCGTTCGTCCACGAGTCGCGTGATTGGCTCCTCGACCTCGGAGCCACGGCCGATCTTTCGGCCGAGGCCGAGCTCTCCGATCTGCTGGCCGAGATCCGTTGATCGCCCTCTACGTCCACGTTCCGTTCTGCGCCTCGCGATGTCCCTACTGCGATTTCGCCACCGCGCCCGCCACGACGGCGCTGCGGCGGCGTTATCTTCTCGCGCTCGATGCGGAGATCGCGCGGGAAGGCCGCCTTCTCGGCCGCCCTCGCGTCCGGACCCTCTACGTCGGTGGCGGCACGCCGAGCCTGCTCGAACCTGGGGAGATCGCCTCGCTCGCGGCCGCTGTCCGCGAGGCGTTCGAGCTCCACCTGCGCGAGGCCACCGTCGAGGCCAACCCCGCAACGCTGGACCGGGCCCGCCTTGAAGCGTGGCGCGCTTTCGGGATCACGCGCATCTCGCTCGGCGCGCAGTCATTCAGTGCGCGTGGGCTCCGCGCGCTGGCTCGCACGCACCAGGCGGACGATGTCGCGCCCGCCGTCGCCGCCGCCCGGTCGTGCGGACTCGACGTGAACCTGGACCTGATCTTCGCCTGGCCGGGTCAGGACCGCACAGAGTGGGAAACGGATCTGGATCGCGCGCTCGGGCTCGAGCCCGACCACCTCTCGGCGTACCCGTTGGAGCTCCCGCTCGAACCTGAGGAGGGGGCGGCGAACTGGCCCGGCGGGTGGGATGCCGTGGAGCGGTGGCGGCGCGAGGCGACCTCTGGGCAGCCGGACGACGACGCGGTCGCGACGTTCTACGAGACCGCGGAGCGCAGGCTCGCGCACGCCGGATACCGCCACTATGAGATCGCGAATTGGGCGCGCCCCGGGAAGCGGTCGCGGCACAACCTCGTGTACTGGCGCAGCGGCGACTGGCTCGGCGTCGGGGCTGGCGCTCACTCGCATCTCGCGGGCGTCCGCTCCCGCAATCCGGGGGCGCTCCTCGCCTACGTCGAGCGTATCGAGCGAGGCTCCTCGCGCGTGCTCGAGACCTCGGACCCGGCGAGCGATGCGGCGATCCTCGCGCTGCGCCTCGATGAGGGCCTCGACCTCGCGCGGTACGCCGCGCGCTTCGGCCGCGCGCACGCCGATCGCGCTGCGGGCGCGCTCCGTTCGCTCGACGGCAGCCGGTTGCTGCGGTGGTCCGGCGAGCGCGTCCGTCTGACCTCTCGAGGCCGGCTACTGGCGAATGAGGTGTTCCTGCAGCTTCTACCCGATTGAGCGTTTGCGGGACCCTGCCGGCTTCAGCGGCCGCGGTCGGCGAGCCCTCGCTCGAACGGCGGTCGCGGTCATGGCTATGCGCGTCGCGGCTCTGCAGTCGTGGCTGCGTCATCGGGCTTGCCGGAAACGCGCGGACGCGATATGCCTACGCGCATCGCGAATCGCGCGTTGGAGGACCTGATGCAGCAGGAACCGCAAGGCTCATCAGCGGACGAGCAGGATGAAGGCATGAGCTCGCAATCGTCGATGCCGGGCGCCGGCAGCGGCGCGCGCGGCATGGGCACCGAGAGCGGTGCATCGATGGTGGGAAGCGGCGCGCCGACCGGCCGAAGGAAGACCACGGGCGCGGGTTCCGGCGCCCGCAGGAAGTCGGTCGCGAAGAAGACCGCTTCGTCCAAGAAGACGACCGCGTCGAAGAGCACCGGGCGGACGAAGACCACTGCCCGACGGAAGACGACCGCGCGCAAGAAGACGACGGCGCGCAAGAAGACGACGGCGCGCAAGAAGACGACGGCGCGCAAGAAGACGACGGCGCGCAAGACCACCGCCCGCAAGAAGACGACGGCGCGCAAGAAGACGACGGCGCGCAAGACGACCGCGCGCAAAAAGACGACCGCGCGCAAGAGCACCAGGCGCCGCTAGCCCGCGCAGGCGAGCGCGCCGTCCCACATCCGGACGGCGCGCTCGCCAGGTCAGTTCCTCTTGCCCCGTCCCATGCCGGGCTTGCGGCCGTGATTCGCCTTCTTGCTGCGCCAGCCGATCTTTCCCGTCGTCTTCTGTTTCTTCTGGCCCTTGCTCACACCCGGTCCCCCTTTGGAACACGCGCCCATACGGCCCCACACCGCTTCGGTCGCGCGAGCGACCATTGTCCATGGTCCCCCGTCGCGGCGCACGATGCCACGCCGGGCCGTCGTGCCACACTGCCGCCGTGGCGAGCCCAATCTCTCTCACGGCACATCTGTCCCGCCTGTCGCTCTTCGCGCAGCTGGGCGAGGACGAGCTTCGCGCGCTCGCCGAGCGAACGAGGCCGCGGATCTTCCATCGCGGCGACACGATCTTCCGCAAGGACGATCCCGCGACGCATCTCTACCTCGTGCTGGAGGGCGCGGTGAAGATCGCGCTGCCCGGCGAGTTCGGCCAGGAGGCGCTCGTCGCGCTGGTGCGCGCCGGGGATTTCTTCGGCGAGCTCTCGCTGCTCGACGGCGGTGCGCGATCCGCGTCGGCGATGGCGACCGAGGAGACGCACGCAGCCCTCCTCGCGCGCGACGACTTCCTGTCCTTTCTCGAGGCGCATCCGGCGGCGATGCGCGTCGTGCTCGCGGAGCTGGCGAGGACCATTCGCCGGCTGTCAGATCGAGTGGAAGACCTGATCTTTCTCGACGTACCCAGCAGGGTCGCGAAATACCTGCTCGACCTGGCCCAGGACCGCGGCGGGGCAAAGCGAGAATTCTCGTTGACGCAGGACGAGCTGGCCGCCTTCACGGGCGCGTCCCGCGTATCGGTGAACCGGGTCCTCGGCGACCTCGAGCGCCGGGAGCTGATCAGCATCAGACGGCGGCGCATCTCGATCCGTGACGCGGCCGGCCTGGCGAAGGAGATCCGGATGTAAGGGTCGCCTGTCAGCCGTGCCAGCGGCCAGCCGACCGGCGCCGCGGTGCACGCGTTGACACCGCGATGGCCCGCTGCTACGGTGCTTAGCACTCTCATGGGGAGAGTGCTAATTTGAACGACGACAGAACATCGAGGTCGAGGCGAATGCCGGAACTCTCCGCCCGGCAGCGGGAGATCCTGCGCATCGTCATCCGCGAATACATCAGCACGGCCGAGCCCGTGGCTTCGGTCGCGCTGGTACGGCGCTACGCGCTGGACGTCTCTCCCGCCACTGTCCGGAGCGAGCTCGCGGTCCTCGAGGAGCTCGGCCTCCTCACACATCCTCACACCTCGGCCGGCCGGATTCCCACGGACCTCGGCTACCGCCTGTTCATCGACAGCCTCATGCCCGGCGGTGGGCTGGCGCCGGAGGAGCAGCTCACCGTGAGCCATCAGTTCCAGCAGGCTCGCCAGGACACCAAGCAGTGGCTGAGGCTCGCCGCCTCGACGCTCGCACGCCTGACCGCCGAGGCTTCGATCGTCACCTCCTCGGTCGCAAGGGCGAGCCGGGTGCGTCACCTGGAGGCCGTCCCGATCAGCGAGCGGCGTGTCCTGCTCGTCACGGTGCTCGAGGGCGGCGACGTGCTCCAGCAACTGCTCGAGCTCGTCGAGCCGGCGAGCGTCGAGGTCCTGCGCGCTCTCTCAGCGCGGCTTCAGTCGCGCATCGGCGGCGGGGACGCGCGCGCGGTGCGCCGGGCCGCCGCGGGCCAGACACTCAACGGAGCCTCGGTGCTTCGCTCCCTCGCAGCGATGCTCGAGGAGCGCGACCGGGCGCGCGCGCGAGACATCTACTACGACGGCGTCCAGAACATCCTCGCCCAGCCGGAGTTCGCGCAGACCGGTCGCATCCGCGAGATGTTCGAGCTCCTCGAGGACCGGACCCGTCTGGCGGACGTGCTCCCCGCCGCGCTGGGGAGCGGCGACGTTCACGTGGCCATCGGCCACGAGCATCGCCTCGAGCCCCTCCGCGGCTGCAGCCTCGTCTTCGGACGCTACGGCGGGCGTTCCTCGGCCATCGGCTTCGTCGGTGTCGTGGGGCCGACACGCATGGACTATGCACGGTCCATCGGCGCGGTCCGCTTCGTCGGCGGGCTGATGAGCGATCTCGTACGAGTGGTGGAAGGAAAGTAGTGATGCAGGACGACAAGGTGAAGCGAGCCGAGCAGCTGCTCGAAGAGCGGCTCGGCTCCCGGCCGCGCACGAACGGTCCGGCGGCGAGCGTGGACGACGACGCTGGTGGTGGGGCGAGCGCCGAGGCCGCGCCGATCGGGGCCGATGCCGCATCCGCGGGATCGGCCGCGCCTCTGCCGTCCGCGGGCGAGCTGACGCGCGATCTTCAGCGCCTCGCGGCGGACTTCTCGAATTATCGCAAACGTAACGAGGCGGACCGCGCGGACTTCGCGAAGTTCGCCAAGGCGGATCTCATCGCGAAGCTCCTCGACGTGCTCGACGGCTACGACCGGGCGCTCGCGACGGTCCCGGATGAGCTGCGCGGGCAACCCTGGGTGGAGGGGATGTGGCTGGTCGAGCGCAAGCTCCGCTCCATCCTCGACGCGGAGGGCCTGCTGAGCCTCGACTCGGTGGGAAAGCCGTTCGATCCCTACATGCACGAGGCGGTCGCGCACGTCGAATCGGGCGAGCCCGAGGGTACGGTCGTCGAGGAGTTCCAAAAGGCGTACCGGCTGCACGACCGTGTGATACGACCCGCATTGGTCACCGTTTCCAAAGGATCCAAGGAGGACAACACTTAATGCCAAGAGTCATCGGCATCGATCTAGGCACCACCAACTCGGCAGTCGCCTACATGGAGGGCGGCGAGCCGACGATCATCCCCAACGCGGAGGGGGGCCGCATCACGCCGTCCGTCGTCGCCTTTACCAAGTCGGGGGAGCGGCTGGTGGGGCAGGTGGCCAAGCGCCAGGCCATCACGAATCCCGACAACACCATCTACTCGATCAAGCGCTTCATGGGGCGGCGGTTCAGCGACCCCGAAGTGCAGCGCAGCGTGAAGCTCGTCCCCTACAAGATCGCCCAGGCGTCCAACGGCGGGGTCGACGTCATCCTCGGCGACGGCAAGCACCTCTCCCCGCCTGAGATCTCCGCAATGATCCTCGGCAAACTGAAGGCGGACGCGGAAGCGTTCCTCGGCGACAAGGTCACTCAGGCGGTCATCACTGTGCCCGCCTACTTCGACGACAACCAGCGCCAGGCGACGAAGGACGCTGGCAAGGTCGCGGGCCTCGACGTCCTGCGGATCATCAACGAGCCCACCGCTGCCTCGCTCGCGTACGGGCTCGACAAGAAGAAGGACGAGGTCGTCGCCGTGTACGACCTCGGGGGCGGAACCTTCGACATCTCGATCCTCCAGCTCGGCGAGGGCGTCTTCGAGGTGAAGGCCACCAACGGCGACACGCACCTCGGCGGCGACGACTTCGACCAACGGATCATTGAATGGCTCACCGACGAGTTCAAGAAGGACCAGGGCATCGACCTGCGCGGCGACCGCATGGCGCTCCAGCGTCTCAAGGAGTCCGCGGAGAAGGCAAAGATCGAGCTGTCCACGACGATGCAGACCGAGATCAACCTGCCGTTCATCACGGCCGACCAGTCCGGGCCCAAGCACCTGGCCATCTCGCTCACGCGTAGCAAGCTCGAGCAGCTCATCGGCGACCTCGTCGACAAGACGATCGGCCCGGTGCGGCAGTGCCTCGCGGACGCGGAGGTCACCGCCGAGCGGGTGCAGGAGGTCATCCTCGTCGGAGGTATGACCCGCATGCCGCTCGTGATCGAGACGGTCAAGAAGCTCTTCGGCAAGGAGCCTCACAAGGGAGTGAACCCGGACGAGGTCGTAGCCGTCGGCGCGGCGATCCAGGCGGGAGTGCTGAAGGGCGAGGTGAAGGACGTGCTCCTCCTCGACGTCACGCCACTCTCGCTCGGCATCGAGACGCTCGGGGGAGTGGCGACCAAGCTGATCGAGCGCAACACGACCATCCCGACCTCGAAGTCCCAGGTCTTCACGACGGCCTCCGACGGCCAGACACAGGTGGAGATCAACGTGGTGCAGGGCGAGCGGGAGATGGCCGGAGACAACAAGAGCCTCGCCCGCTTCATCCTCGACGGTATCCCACCGGCTCCGCGTGGCGTACCGCAGATCGAGGTCACCTTCGACATCGACGCGAACGGCATCGTGAACGTGAAGGCGAAGGACAAGGCGACGAGTAAGGAGCAGCACATCACCATCACTGCGTCGAGCGGTCTATCGAAGGACGAGGTCTCGCGGCTCGTCCGCGATGCCGAGCTTCACGCCGACGACGACCGGCGCAAGCGCGAGCAGATCGAGGTCCACAACGAGGGCGACACGCTCGCCTACCAGTCCGAGAAGGCTCTGCGCGACAACGCCGACAAGGTCCCGGAGGACGTCAAGCGGGATGTCGAGGCGAAGATCGCCGTGCTGCGCGAGGCGCTCGGGGGCGAGGACGCCGACCGCATCCGGACAGCGAGCGAGGAGCTGCGGCAGTCCGCCTCCAAGATCGGGGAGTCGCTCTACCAGGCGCAGCAGGCGCAGGGAACGCCACCAGAGGGCGAGCCGGCGACCACAGGCGCGGCCACGGGCGAAGGTAAGTCCCACGCCGGCGACACGATCGAGGGCGAATTCAAGGAGAGTTAGGCGCAAGCCCCTCGGACCCAGGGGCCCCGTCCCGCTTGGGCGGGGCCTCTTTGCCGGCGCGCCCATCCGTCGGCCGGTCCGGTTCGGGGCGCCGTTCTATCTTACGGTCAGCGTTCCGACCATCCCGTATTCCTCGTGGCCGGGGAAGTGACAGACGAACGCGAGCGTTCCGGGCGCATCGAAGATGAGCGTCGTGGTCCGCGTGCTGCCGGGTGGGAGCGAGACCTCCCTCGGACGGTCGCCGTGCGCGGGTTCGGTGCCCACGCGGTGGATCGCATGGACCTGCGCGTCCCCGACGATCCATTCGTGGTCGATGGGGTCGTCGTTGCGCAGGATGAACTGGATCGGGACGCCTGCCGGCACCTCCACCGCGCTTTGAGAGAAGCGCGAGTGATGGATGCCGATCTCGACGGTGCGTTCAGTGCTCGCCGGCGTCGCCCGCGCTCCGGCGAAAAGCAGCACGCCCACGAGCGCCGCCGCGGGCGACAGGATCCGTGGCCGGCCAATCACTTCGGTCTCGTGTGGCCGCGGCGTCCGCGAAGTGCGTGGACGGCCAGCGCGGCGAGCGCGATCGCGAGGCTGCCGTAGCCCGTGACATCCAGCGGGATCTTTCCCTGCGCCGGCGCGACCAGCCCGGCCGCGACCGGTGACGGGTCGGCCCCGGAGGCTCCGATCGCGAGGTCGTACCGCAACTGACCCCCGGCGGCGTCGATGCGCACCTTCGTCAGCCAGGCCCCGCTCGGCACCCAGCCCATCCCGTCGTCGCCCCGCAGATCGTCGAGCAGCGATGCCGTGGCCGCCGCGCTGTGCGCAAGCTCGAGGCCGTTGCCGCCGGTCGCCGGCAGGAGAGAGGGCCGGCGGTCGGTGAGGAGGTACACGTCCGCTTCGACGCGGTCCGCGCTCGCCTTGCCGAGCGCCAGGATCCGCAGGGGGACCCACGGTTCCGGCGTCGGGATCGTGATGTGGACCGGCGTGCCGTCGCCGATGGTCTGGCCGCGCGCCTTCGCCGCGTCGGCGTCGAAGACCGCCGCGAGGAAGATCGGGCTGCGCGCGGCGTAGAAGTCGAGGACCTCGGGCGCGTCGGGCGGCAGCCGGAACCCGTTCTCGGTCGCCCACCGGCCGACAATCGCCCCCGCCCTTCAGGACCGTGATGTCGAGCGCGTCGATGCGCGTCTTCAGAAGAACCTCCGCATCAACCCGTGGCGGTCCGGCAGAGGTGGCGAACACCGCGGCCCGCTGTGGGGCGGTCTCCCGTTCCAGACGTTGGAGGGTCCACTTCCCGCCGCGCTCGACGCTCGAGGGGATGCCCGGGAGCGGCACGAGCGAGCCGAAGCGCCCGCCGCCCCCGGCGAACTCGAACGAGGTCACGTAGTGCTCGACCCCGTCGTGGTATCCGGCGAACGTCGTCGTCCGCAGGAGGTTCACCGCCCCGTTCGGTCCGATGAGTCCCGCGCAGGCGGAGGCCGGTGCCCCCGCCAAGAGCATTCCGAGCATGAGTGCGATGAGTGTGACGATCGGTCGCCGCATGATCCGCCCCCTTTCGCCGGAATCCCGGCCGGCCCACCCGTATGACGGCGCCCGGGCTGCGAGGTTCCCCGGCGACCGCTGATGCCGCTCCGGGATCGAACCCCCTCCTCGGGATCTGGCGAAGTGCTGGCGCGAGCGAGCTCGTCGGGATGCTTCGGGGCGGCATGGACAGGCAGATCCGGCTCGCCCCGATCGCCGGCTCCGTCGCCCCACGCACGGCGACGGGCACCGCGCGGCGCGACCGGAGTCCCGGCACCGTCGATAATTAAGGCGTGGCGACGACACGCGACCACTACGCGGTGCTGGGCGTGGGCAGGGGCGCATCGGAGGACGAGATCCGAAGCGCCTATCGCAAGCTCGCCCGGCAGTACCACCCTGACGTGAACGACGCGGACGATGCCGCCGCGCGCTTCCGTGAGGTCACCGAGGCGTACGAGGTGCTTTCCGACCCCCAGCGGCGGCAGCGCTATGACATGTTCGGCGGCGCGGGCGGGTTCGGCGATTTCGGGATCGGGGATATTTTCGAGACCTTCTTCGGGGGCGATCGTCGCCGCGAGCGCGGCCCCGTTCGCGGTGCGGACCTACGCATGGAGACCCTGCTCGAACTGGTGGACGCCGTCCGCGGAGGCGAGCGCGTCATCTCGGTACCACGTCTGGAGAACTGCGATCGCTGCGCCGGCAGCGGGGGCGAGCCCGGCTCGGGCGCTTCGACCTGCGCCACGTGCGGCGGCCGCGGTGAGGTCCGCGCGATGCAACAGTCAGTCTTCGGCCGCTTCGTGAACGTCTCGACCTGCCCGCGCTGCGGCGGCGCCGGCCGCACCTTCGACACGCCGTGCAAGACATGCCGCGGTGAAGGGCGCCAGCGCAGGGATCGCGAGATCAGGCTGGTGATCCCCGCCGGGATCGACGATGGCCAGCAGTTGCGGGTCTCCGGCGAAGGGGAAGCTGGCACGCGCGGTGGCCCGGCCGGCGACCTGTATGTACTGGTGCGGCTCGCCGAGGACCGCGTCTTCCGTCGCGACGGGGAGGACCTTATCCACGTGCTGCGCATATCACCCGCCCAGGCGGCGCTCGGCGACGAGCTCGACGTGCCGCTCATCGACGGGGGGAGCTCGAGGGTGAAGGTGCCGAGCGGCGCCCAGCACGGAGAGGTCGTGCGCCTCCGCGGCAAGGGCGTTCCGCGGCTCGGCAGGTCCGGCCGCGGCGACCAGCTCGTCGTACTCGAGGTGGTCGTGCCGCGCTCGCTTTCCAAAGAGGAGCGGAAGCTTTACGCGAAGCTCCTGGAGTTGTCCGGATCGCCGGCGCTTGACGACGAGGATGATCGGGACGGCATGTTCGACAGGATCAGGGACGCCTTCGGCGGCAGCTGAGCCGGGAGGGCCGCTGCGGTGGCTCGAGGTCGCGGTCCCGGCGCACGCGGAGGCGGTAGAGGCCGTCAGCGAGATCCTGGACCGCGTCGGCTACAACGGGATCGCCGTGGAGCAGCCGCTCGAGCCGGGCGACGGAGCCGACCACGTCGTGAAGGCGTACCTCGTGTACGACCGCACGGCCCGCGTTCGGGCGCGCCGGGTGCGCGAGGCGCTGGGACACCTTCAGGCCTTCGGCCTTGGGCCGATCGGGGACATGCGGCTGCGGGTGGTCCGCGACGACGACTGGCTGGAGGCGTGGAAGGCCTCGTTCACGCCGATGCGCATCGGCACGTTCCTGGTCCGGCCGACGTGGCTCGACGCCGATGAGGCGGGTCGGGTGACCATCGTGCTCGACCCGGGCATGGCCTTCGGCACGGGCTCCCATCCGACGACGCGGCAGTGCCTCGAGACGCTCTCCGTCCTGGCCCTGGACGGGGCAAAGGTGCTCGACGTGGGGACAGGCTCCGGGATCCTCGCGATCGGGGCGGCCAAACGGGGTGCCGGCGCCGTCGTGGCCGTCGATAGCGACGTCGTCGCGGTTCGCGCGGCGGGCGAGAACGTGAAGCTCAATGGCGCCGACGTCCTGGTCGCCCTGGGATCGGCCGCCGACGTGCCGGGTGGTTTCGACGTCGTGATCGCGAACATCGTGGGGCCGGTGCTCGTCGCCATCGCCGCGGACCTTCGTGCGCGTCTGGCCACGCCGGGAACGCTCGTCGTCGCGGGCATCACTCGTGACGCGGTGAACGACGTCCGGGGCGCGTTCACTGGTCGGGGACTAGACCAGGTCTCCCGCGACGAGCGCGGCGACTGGATCTGCCTGGTGTTCGAGAGCCGCTGATGCATCGCTTCTTCGTCCCGGCCGGCGCCGTCGATGGCGAACGCGGTCGGGTCACAGGAGAGCAGGCGCGTCAGATCGCGGCCGTCCTCCGCCTGGGGGCGGGCGAGCGGGTGGTGCTCGTGCACGACGGGGAGGAGGTCGAGATCGCGCTCGAGCACGTCGCGCGCACTGAGGCCTGGGGCCGGGTGACCGGGCGCCGATTCTCGGCAGCGGAGCCGCGCATCGCCCTGACGCTCGGACTGCCGCTCCTCCGAGGCGACCACAGCGAGGCCGCGCTGGCGGCGTCGGTGCAGCTCGGAGCCTCACGTATCGTCCCATTCAGCAGCGCGCGATCCGTGGTCCGGGAGCTGCCATCGGCCAGGCGCGGCCGCTGGGAGCGGATCGCCCGCGAGTCGGCGGAGGTCGCGAGGCGCGGCCGCGTGCCGGAGATCGGTCCCGCCGTCGGCTGGCGCGAGCTCATCCAGGCCGTCGACCGGCCCGTGCTCGTGGCCTGGGAGGAGGCTCGTTCGCCGCTGCTCCGCGATGCCCTGCCGGCGGTCGACGGCCTGTCGATCGTCGTGGGGCCTGAGGGTGGGCTCGGCCGCGACGAGGTGGACCTCGCGCTCAGCGGGGGAGCGGTGATCGTCTCGCTCGGACGACGCGTGCTGCGGGCGGAGGTTGCCGTCGTGGCGGCGGTCGCGCAGATCATGGGGACGCTCGATCGGTAAAACTACGCGTATTCTTAGTTCAGCGGAAACAGGGAAAGCTTCGCTATCATGCACTCCATCGGCCGCGCGGAGCGGCCGGTTTTTCGTCTGCTATGACCGAAGGGCGGGTGACAGCCACACCAGTGTCCGAAGTGATCATCGGCGAGGGCGAGTCCTTTGAGGCCGCGCTGCGCCGTTTCAACAAGAAGATCCAGCAGGCCGGCATCCTCGCCGAGGCCCGCCGCCGCGAGTACTACGAGCGTCCGGCGGCGAAACGCAAGCGCAAGGAAGCGAAGCGCCGCAAGCGCTGACCGCAAGAAGCGGTCTCGAGGCTCGCCTCCAGGCGGACCTGCGCAGCGCCATGAAGGAGCGGGACCAGGTGCGGCGTGACACGCTGCGGCTGGCGCTCTCGGCCCTCCATTACGAGGAGGTCGCGAGCGGCGCTCCGCTGGGCGCGGACGCCCTCGAGCAGCTGCTCCGCAAGCAGGCGCGGTCGCGCCGCGAGTCGATCGAGGCCTTCGCCAAGGCGGGCCGCGAGGAGCTCGTCGCCAGGGAACGGGCGGAGCTCGCGGTCATCGAGGGCTACCTCCCCGCGCAGCTGGACCGCGACGCCATCCGCTCGGCGGCGGACCGCGCCATCGCGCAGTCGGGCGCCACCGGGCCCGCCGACCAGGGGAAGGTGATGCGCGCGGTCATGGGCGAGCTGCGCGGCAAGGCCGACGGGAAGCTCGTCGCGGAGGTCGTCTCCGAGCAGCTCGCGCGGCGCGCCGGGTGACGCGCGCGGAGAGAGGCGAGGTGACCGCAACGGACCGGATCACGATCCTGATCCCCGACCCCGACGAGATGATGTTCGTGACGGGCCGGAACGACGCGAACCTCGACCGGATCGAACGCGCATTCCCGGTGAAGGTGACCGCGCGCGGTGCCGAGATGCGCGTCAGCGGCGACGCGGGTTCAGTGGCGCGCGTCGGCGAGCTCGTCGCCGCGATGCGCGGTCTCGCCGAGCGCGACGAGACTTTGCGCGGTCCGGCGCTCGACAGGCTGATCGGCGAAGCCAAGGAATCGCCCGTGAGCAGGCCCGAGCAGCTGCGCGACGTCGTGGCCACGACCGTCCGCGGGAAGCGCATCACGCCGCAATCCGAGAACCAGCGGCGCTACATCGAGGCGATCCGCAGCCACGACCTCGTCTTCGCCACCGGCGTCGCGGGCACCGGGAAGTCCTACCTCGCGGTCGCCATGGGGATCGCCGCCTTGCGCGAACGCAGGGTCGCGCGCCTCATCCTGACCCGACCGGCCGTCGAAGCGGGGGAGCGTCTCGGGTTCCTGCCGGGGGACCTGCAGGAGAAGATCGACCCGTACCTGCGCCCGCTCTACGACGCGATGTACGAGCTCATGCCTCCGGAACGGTTCGGCCGTTCGCAGGAGCGCGGCGAGATCGAGGTGGCACCGCTCGCGTACATGCGCGGCCGGACGCTGAACGAGGCGTTCATCATCCTGGATGAGGCGCAGAACACGACGCCCGCGCAGATGAAGATGTTCCTCACGCGGCTGGGCTATGGGTCGCAGGCGGTGGTCACCGGCGACATCACGCAGGTCGACCTGGCGGAAGCGCAGCGCTCCGGCCTGGTGGTAGCGCGCGAGATCCTTCGCGACGTCGACGGGATCTCGTTCGTTGACTTCGACGAGCGCGACGTCGTCCGCCACGAGCTCGTCGCGCGCATCGTGAAGGCGTACGACCGCGCGGAGGCGCGGGAGCGGACGTGATCACGCTCGAGCGCCCACGCACGATGCGAGACGTGCGCGCGATGCTGCGCACCCCGCGCGGCCGGCTCTCGACGTTCGTGGTGCTGTGCGCGATCTTCAGCGGGATCGCGCTACTACTGTCTCCACCAGCCACCGTCTCGTACAACGCCGGCGTCGTCGCCGACCGCTCGATCAAGGCGCCGCGCAGCGTCTCGTACGTGTCCGAGCTGCTCACCGAGGCCGAGCGCAACCGCGCCGCCGCCGCGGTGGCTCGCGTCTCCGCGCTGAACCCCGCCGTCTCGGTCGAACAATCGGGCCGGCTCGCCACCGCGCTCGCGGCGATCGCCCGTGTGCGCTCCGACGGTGGACTGCCGCGCGACCAGCGCAGCGCGGCGCTCGGCCGCCTTTCGGAGGCCACGCTGTCCCCGCAGACGACCGTCGACGTGCTCGACATGCCGCAGCCGGAGTGGGACGCGTTCGCGCGCGACCTCGACAACGCGCTGCGCACGCTGTTCGGCTCGGGGATCCGGCCCGAGCAGCTGGAGGGCGCGAAAGCCGAGGCCGCCAAGGCGCTCCCCGGCGGCTGGACGGACCGGCAGAAGCGCGCCGGAACGGAGCTGCTCCAGCAGTTCCTGCGCGCGAACGTGCTCTCCGATTCGGCCGCGACGGAGGCCGAGCAGGCGAGGGCGCGCGCCGCCGTGAACGGCGTGCAGGTCCAGGTCACCGAGGGCGAGATCGTCGTGCGCGAGGGCAGCGTCGTCACCGCCCAGGACGTTGAGAAGCTGCAGCATCTCGGGCTCGTCAACGCCGGCATCGACTGGCGCGTGGCGCTCGGGCTCCTGTTGTGGGCGGTGCTGATCGCGGCGGTCCTCGGGCTCTTCATCGACCGCTTCGCCCAGGAGGCCTGGGCCGACGACCGGAAGCTGACGCTCGTGGGCCTGACGCTGATCGCGCTCACGCTGACCGGCCGAGTCCTCGCACCGGCCCACCCGGTCGCCTTCTACTTCGCACCGTTCGCCGCCGCGGCGATGATGCTGACCGTCCTCGTCGGCGGGCGCACGGCGCTCGCGACGCAGATCGCGGGAGCGCTCCACGTCGGCATCATGTCCGGGCAGGTCGAGTACACGGCCTACGTGCTCGTGCCGGCGCTGTTCGGCATGGCGGCGGTGCGGCGCGCCACGACGGCGCGCGAGTTCGCGGGCGGCTCGCTGAATGTCGTGCTCGGGAACCTCGGAGTCGTCGCCTCGTTCCTGCTCGTCGCGCGCGCGACGGACGTCCTCGGGCTGGTGCAGCTTGGCGCCGCGGCGGCGGTCAGCGGCTTCGGCTCAGGACTGCTCGCGTATGCGGGCATGGCGATCCTCGGCCACCTCCTCAAGATCACGACCGTCTTCGAGCTGCGCGAACTCGCCGACCCCAACCACCCGCTGCTGCGGCAGCTGCTGCTGCGCACGCCCGGCACGTATCACCACTCGCTGCTCGTGGCCAACCTCGCCGAGCGCGCGGCCGAGGTGATCGGCGCGGACCCGCTCGTCGCCCGGGTCGGCGCCTACTACCACGACATCGGCAAGATGCGGAATCCGATGGCCTTCATCGAGAACCAGACCGGACACAACCCGCACGACGAGCTCGACCCGCTCGTATCCGCGGGCATCGTGTCCGCTCACGTTCGCGACGGTCTCGCGCTCGCCGAGCGGTACCACCTGCCGCCGGTGATCCGCGAGATGATCCCGGGGCACCACGGGACGAGCGTGATCCGCTACTTCTACCAGCAGGCCCGCGACCGCGGCCAGGTCGTCGATGAGATGGACTTCCGCCACCCGGGGCCGAAGCCGCGCAGCCGCGAGGCCGGGATCGTCATGCTCGCGGACGGGACCGAGGCCTCGGTGCGCTCTCTCGCGGAGAAGACCCCGCAGGCGATCCGCACGATGGTCGAGCGGATCGTGGGGGAGAAGGTCGCCGACGGCCAGCTCGACGAGTGCGAGCTCACGCTGCGCGACGTGCAGCGCATCAAGGAGGCGTTCTGCGAGCTCCTGGTGGGCGTGTACCACGAGCGGATCCCGTATCCCGAGGACCGCATCGCGCGCATCGGCCCCGCGTCGCGCACGCCCCCGCCGGCGGCCTCCGGCCGCTGAAGCTGTCGGTCACCGGCCCCGCGCCGTGTGACCTCGCGCCCGCCCGCGCCGCGATCCGCGCCGCGCTCCGCCCCTTCGGCCTGCCGCGCGACGCCGCGATCGCGGTCGCGTTCGTCGACGACGCCGGGATGAGCGAGCTGAATCGCCGGCACCGGGGCATCGGCCGCACGACCGACGTGCTCGCGTTCGGTGAGGCGTTGCCGCCCGGCGTGAAGGGCGTCGCAGCGGCGCCGCTGTTGGCGCGCGGTCCCGATGGCGCGCTGCACCTCGGCGACGTCGTCATCAGCGGCGCGCAGGCGGCTCGGCAGGCGCGCCGCCGCAGGCACTCGCTCGAGCACGAGGTGG
>JBBQVQ010000014.1:0-55211 GCA_038211425.1 Candidatus Limnocylindria bacterium
AGGAGGTCGCCCAGCTCGTCGACCGCGGCGCGGTCACGGTCTCGCTCGGCCCGCGGAACCTCCGGGCGGAGACGGCGGCGATCACGGCGGTCGCCCTGATCGTGAGCGGGTGGGAGAGCGGGCCCGGCCGGTCGTGACGCCGGCTAGATCCCGACCAGGCCCCGCTCCTGCAGCTCGCTCCGGTCATAGAGCGCGCGGTTCACCAGGACACGCGCGAGGCCGGCCCCGGTCGCGAGGTCCGCGGCGAGCCCGGCGGTGAGGCGTCGGAGCAGGACCAGCCCGAGCACCACCCCGCCGGCGATCGCCGTCGGCGTCCACCCGTCCTGCTCCCAGATGACCGCGGGAAAGACCCCGAACGACAGCAGGGCGGCCAGCGGCAGGAGTCGGGTCGACGGCGGGGTGACGAACCGGCGCAGCCCGAACGCCGCGACGACCGGGACGAGCATGATCCCGAACGCGACCGGGTCGGCGGCGAGCGCGAACCCCCAACCCGTCGCATTCGCGCGGCCGCCGTCGAACCGGTGGAACACCGGCCAGGCCTGCCCGATGATCGCCGCGATCCCGCAGGCGAGACGCAGCTCGAGCGTCAGTCCCGCCGCGGCGGCGAGGAGCACCGCCGCCGGACCCTTTGCGGCGTCGAGGAGACCACCGACGATGCCGGCGCCAAGGCCGAGCGATCCGGCGAGGTTGCTGCCGCCGAGCTTCCGCGAGCCGACCCGGCGGAGGTCGAGGCCATACCCGCGGGCGATCCAGAAGGGGAACGAGACCGATCCGCCGAGGTAGGCGAGCAGGATCGCCAGGGGACCCATCGCCCCACTATGCCGAATGTCCGGAGCGGCCCGCCGCATCGGTCTTCGACCGTGCTGGTAATCTACGCGTATCTATATCGACCACTTTGGTGGCCCGTCGCGCTATGATTTGGCCGTCGGCACGCCCGTGGGGCGGCCGGCATCGTCTTGTATGACCGAAGGCGGGGTGATCCCAACCACAGATGTCCGAAGTGATCATCGGCGAAGGAGAGTCCTTCGAGGCCGCCCTTCGCCGTTTCAACAAGAAGATCCAGCAGGCCGGCATCCTCGCGGAGGCCCGCCGCCGCGAGTACTACGAGCGTCCGGCCGCGAAGCGCAAGCGCAAGGAAGCGAAGCGCCGCAAGCGCTGACCGCGAAGAGCGGTCTCGAGGCCCGACTGCAGGCGGATCTGCGCAGCGCCATGAAGGGCCGTGACCTGGTGCGGCGGGACACGTTGCGCCTCGCTCTCTCCGCCCTTCACAACGAGGAGGTCGCGAAGCGCGCCCCGCTCGAGGAAGAGGCCGTCGTCCAGATGCTGCGCAGGCAGGCGAAGTCGCGCCGCGAATCGATCGAGGCGTTCGCCAAGGTTGGCCGCGCCGATCTCGTCGCGAAGGAGCGCGCCGAGCTCGCGGTGATCGAAGGGTATCTGCCGACACAGCTCGACCGCGACGCGATCCGTGCCGCCGCGGAACGTGCGATCGCGCGGACCGGCGCCACCCGGCCGGTGGACCAGGGGAAGGTGATGCGCGCGCTGATGGCGGACCTGCGCGCGAAGGCCGATGGGAAGCTCGTGGCAGACGTCGTCTCCGAACTCCTGGCGCGTTCCGGGCGTTGACCCGGGAGGAGAGGGGCGACGTGCCCGCGACGGACCGGATCACGATCCTGATCCCCGATCCCGACGAGATGATGTTCGTGACCGGGAGGAACGACGCGAACATCGACCGGATCGAGCGCGCGTTCCCGGTGAAGGTCATCGCGCGCGGCACGGAGATGCGCGTCAGCGGCGACGCGGGTTCGGTCGCCCGGGTCGGCGAGCTCGTCGCCGCGATGCGCACGCTCGCCGAGCGCGACGAGAGCCTGCGCGGTCCCGCACTCGACAGGCTCATCGGCGAAGCGAAGGAATCGCCGGTGAGCAAGCCCGAGCAGCTGCGCGAGGTCGTTGCCACGACCGTTCGCGGAAAGCGCATCACGCCGCAGTCCGACAACCAGCGCCGCTACGTCGAGGCGATCCGAAGCCACGACCTCGTCTTCGCCACTGGCGTCGCGGGCACGGGCAAGTCCTACCTCGCCGTCGCCATGGGCATCACCGCGCTGCGCGAGCGCAGGGTCGCGCGCCTGATCCTGACGCGCCCGGCGGTCGAGGCGGGGGAGCGACTGGGGTTCCTGCCGGGGGATCTGCGGGAGAAGATCGACCCCTACCTTCGCCCGCTCTACGACGCGATGTACGAGCTCATGCCTCAGGAGCGATTGGGCCGTGCCCAGGAGCGGGGAGAGATCGAGGTCGCCCCGCTGGCGTACATGCGCGGCCGGACCTTGAACGAGGCCTTCATCATCCTGGACGAGGCGCAGAACACGACGCCGGCGCAGATGAAGATGTTCTTGACGAGGCTCGGTTGCGGATCCCAGGCTGTCGTGACCGGCGACATCACGCAGGTCGACCTCCAGGAGGCTCAACGTTCGGGCCTGGTGGTCGCGCGCGAGATCCTTCGCGAGGTCGACGGCATCTCGTTCGTCGACTTCGACGAGCGCGACGTCGTGCGCCACGAGCTCGTCGCACGGATCGTGAAGGCGTACGATCGGGCCGAGGGAAGGAACCGCAAGTGATCACTCTCGAGCGTCCGCGCACCCTGCGCGACGCGCGTGCGATGCTCCGAAGTCCACGCGGCCGGATCCTCACGTTCGTTGCCCTTTGCGCGATCTTCAGCTCGATCGCGCTCCTCCTCTCGCCGCCCGCCACGGTCTCATATAACGCGGGTGTCGTGGCCGATCGGTCGATCAAGGCTCCCCGGAGCGTCTCGTACGTCTCCGAGCTGCTCACGGAGGCGGAGCGAACACGCGCCGCCGCTGCCGTGGGGCGCGTCTCGACGCTGAACCCCGCGATCTCGGTCGAGCAGTCGGGTCGGCTTTCCACAGCGCTGAGCGCGATCGCGCGCGCGCGCGCCGACTCCGGACTGCCCCGGGAGCAGCGCATCGCGGCGCTCGGCCGATCGCCCGAGGTGACGCTCACCCCGCAGGCCGCCGCCGATGTCCTCGACATGTCGCAGCCCGAATGGGACGCGTTGGCGCGCGATCTCGATAACGCGCTGCGGACGCTCTTCGGCTCGGGTCTCCGCCCGGAGCAGCTCGACGCCGCCAAAACCGAGGCCTCGAAGGCGCTGCCCGGCGGTTGGACGGATCGACAGAAGCGCGCCGGGACAGAGCTGCTTCAGCAGTACCTCCGGGCGAGCGTCCTCTCTGACGCGGCGGCGACCGATGCCGAGCAGGCTAAGGCGCGGGCCGCCGTCTCGGGCATCCAGGTCCAGGTCACCGAGGGTGAGATCGTCGTACGCGAGGGCAGCGTCGTCACCGCGCAGGACGTCGAGAAGCTCCAGCGCCTGGGCCTGGTCAGTGCCGGCATCGACTGGCGCGGTGCGCTGGGGCTATTGCTGTGGGCAGTGCTCATCGCCGGAGTGCTCGCCCTCTTCATCGAACGCTTCGCGCAGGAGGCGTGGGCCGACGACAGGAAGCTGATCCTCGTCGGTCTCACCCTGATCGTCCTCACGCTCGCGGGCCGCGTGCTCGTGCCGGGGCACGCGGTCGCGTTCTACTTCGGCCCATTCGCGGCTGCGGCGATGATGCTGACCGTCCTGGTCGGTGGCCGCACCGCCCTCGCGACCCAGATCGCCGGCGCGCTGCACGTCGGCATCATGTCGGGCCAGGTCGAGTACACCGCTTACGTGCTCGTGCCGGCGCTGCTCGGCATGGCGGCCGTCCGGCGCGCCACGACGGCGCGCGAATTCGCGAACGGATCGCTGAACGTGCTGCTCGGGAACGTCGGCGTGGTCGGCTCGTTCCTGCTCGTCGGGCGCGCGACGGACGTTCTCGGTCTCGTGCAGCTCGCGGCGGCGGCCGCGGTGAGCGGCTTCGGGTCAGGCTTGCTTGCCTTTGCCGGCATGGCGATCCTCGGGCACCTCCTGAAGATCACGACCGTCTTCGAGCTGCGGGAGCTGGCCGATCCGAACCACCCGCTGCTGCGGCAGCTGCTGCTGCGCACGCCTGGCACGTATCACCATTCGCTTCTCGTGGCCAACCTCGCCGAGCGCGCCGGTGAGGTCATCGGCGCGGACCCGCTCGTCGCCCGGGTCGGCGCCTACTACCACGACATCGGCAAGATGCGGAACCCGAGCGCCTTCATCGAGAATCAGACGGGCCGCAATCCGCACGACGAGCTCGACCCGCTCGTATCCGCCGGCATCGTGTCCGCGCACGTCCGGGACGGGCTGGCGCTCGCCGAGCGGTATCACCTCCCGACTGTCATCCGCGAGATGATCCCGGGGCATCACGGCACCAGCGTGATGCGCTTCTTCTACCAGCAGGCCCGCGACCGCGGACAGCAGGTGGACGAGCGGGACTTTCGACATCCCGGACCGAAGCCGCGCAGCCGCGAGGCGGGCATCGTCATGCTCGCTGACGGGACGGAAGCATCGGTGCGCTCGCTCACCGAAAAGACCCCCCAGGCGATCCGCGGGATGGTCGAGAAGATCGTCGGCGAGAAGGTCGCCGATGGGCAGCTCGACGAATGCGAGCTCACCTTGCGGGACGTTCAGCGCGTCAAGGAGGCTTTCTGCGAACTGCTGGTCGGGGTCTATCACGAGCGCATCCCGTACCCCGAGGACCGCATCGCGCGCATCGGCCCCGCGTCCGGCACTCCACCGCCCGCGGCTTCCGGGCGCTGAGACTATCGGTCACCGGTCCGGCGCCGTGCGACCTGATGACCGCGCGCGCCGCGATCCGCGCGGCTCTGCGCCCCTACGGGCTGCCTCCCGACGCCGCCCTCGCCCTCGCCTTCGTCGACGACGCGACGATGCGTGACCTGAACCGCCGGCACCGCGGCATCGGCCGCACGACCGACGTGCTCGCGTTCGGCGAGGCGCTGCCGCACGGCGTGAAGGGGATTGCGGCTGTGCCGCTGTTCGCGCGTGCCGTTGACGGCGGCTTGCACGTCGGCGACGTCGTCATCAGCGGTGCGCAGGCGGCGCGGCAGGCGCGCCGCCGTGGCGGCTCCCTCGAGCACGAGGTGGCGTTCCTCGCGGCGCACGGTGCGCTGCACCTGCTCGGCTTCGAGGACGAGACGCCGCCCGGGTACCGCGAGATGCGCGCGCTGGGCCTCGCGGCGACGGGCTCGACGGCGTCGGGGTCGAAACCATCCGGCCGATGAAAATGGGGGAATCGCCAGCTGATGGGCCGACATGGCGCCGATGACCTCGCGCAGCCGGCGGTTGTCCTGGGGCCATGTCGTAGAGGGGTCGGATCGTGGATCTGGTCCGTCGTGCACCATACCCGGCCATACCGCCCAAGAACGTCACGTCCACCGCAGACCAACCATGAGTGCCCGGTGGGCAGCCCGGACAGGGGCGACCGCGTCCGCACCTGACAGGGGAAGACGTCGGCGATCCGCGATGGGACCGGGTCTTGAAACGCTTCTCCGCGATCCAGCTCGTGCGCGGTCCATGCTGGCGTTCCTCGCGGCGCACGGGGCCCTCCACCTCCTCGGGTTCGAGGACGACATCCCTTCGGGGTTCCGCGAGATGCGCGAGCGGGGCGTGGTCGCGGTCGGCGTGGGAGCGGAACGTTCGAGCGGCGGGCGCGTTATCCGGCGGTGAGGGCCGCTCGCTTCTTCGTGCTCGTCGCGCTGGTCGCCGCGACGCAGTCGTTCGGCCCGCCGCGGATGGCATCGGCGAGCAGCGCTCAGCTGGTGACCGAGCTCGACGACCTCGTGCGAGCGTTCCCGGGCGGTGCCGGGATCTGGGTGGCGGATCCGGCGCTGGCCCAGCCGGTCTTCGCCGCGGATCCGGACCGCGAGTTCGTCGCCGCCTCGCTCTACAAGCTCGGGATACTCGTCGAGGCGGAGCGCCGGGTCGAGGCGCGCACGAGCAGCTATGCCGACCCCGTGACCATCGAACCGGAGGACATCACCGAAGACGGCTCGTTCGAGGCCGCGGGTACCACGATCTCTCTGGACGACGCGCTCGAAGCGATGATCACCGTCTCTGACAACGGGACGGCGCTGGCTCTGTGGCGCCTCCTGGGTGCGGTGAACATCAACGCGACCCTCGCGCGCGCCGGTATGGAAGGCCTACACGTGGCGCTGAGCGACGAAGAGGACAACGTCGCGACGCCCCGGGCGGTCGGAACGCTCTTCACGCTGCTCGCCCGGCGGCAGCTCATCTCGCCGGCGGCGTCGGACCGGATGCTCGCACGCCTCGAGCGGCAGCGGATCAACGACCGCCTGCCCTCGCAGCTTCCCGCGGGTGTAGTCGTCGCGCACAAGACCGGGAATCTCTCCGGCGTCACCCACGACGCGGGCGTGATCTTCACCGCGTCGGGACCGCGGGTCGTCGTGGCGCTGACGCGCGAGGCGGCCGAGGAGGACGCCGATCGCTTCATCGGGACGGTCGGCTCGATCGTGTACGCCGCGGTCCTCGAACCGCCGGCGAACGCGCGGTACGAAGTGCCCCGCGCGCCTGTGCCGGCCGTCGCGGGCGAGAGCGTGGTGGTCCGCGTGCGGGTGACCAACGCAGGTCGTGAGCGCTGGGCGGGCAACGGCGGCAGCGCGGTCGGCCTGGTGTACGAGGTACGGGACGCGAAGAAGGAGATCGTGGATCGCTCGGCGGCACCGCTGGCGCTGGGGGCACTGCTGCCGCAGTCGGCGATCGACGTGCCGCTCGGCCTCGTCGCGCCCTCCCCGGCCGGCGACTACACCGTGACGCTCGGGCTCGCCGACGAGGCGGGGCGTGGTCTCGCGGCTCTCGGCGCCGCGACAGCGAGCTTCACCCTACGGACCCACAACGTCTTCGTCGCGTCCACGCAGGTCCAGCTCCCCGCACTCCTGCACCGAGGCGAGGCGTCGCTGGTGACGGTGGGATACTCCGCGGCGCCCGGGTTGGCCGGTACGCACGTGCTCTCGCTGGGATGGCGCGCCGTCGATCCCGCCACCGCGCACGTCGCCGCCGAGGGTGCCACGGCCCTCGGGTCGCTGCAGCCGGGCGCGAGCGGCACCTTCTTCGCGGCCTTCGTCGCTCCCGCGATCCGCGGGACCTACCGCATGGACTATGAGCTGCGCGAGAACGGAGCGGCCGTCGGGGAGACGTCGAGTAAGACCGTCAACATCGCGCAGGCGCGGACGTTCCCTGACGAGCGCGACTTCGGTCCGCGGCGGCCCGCGGCAGCCTCGCCCCGCCCGACCGCGACCGCGCCTCGCCGCACGCCCTGACCGGGCGTCGCAACCGGCAAGAGCAAGAGAGCCAAGGACGGCCGTCCTGGCGGAGGCCCCGGTCGGTCTCGCGCCACCTCCGAATCCGTTCCCGATCTCCCGGGCCGCTACCAGGAGATCGCCGAGCGCGCGAACCGGGCGCGCGTCGCGCCTACCTCATCCAGGGCGCGCTCGGCGTCCGCCTCGGCCACACCTCGGCGCCGGAAGAAGTGGCAGAGCACGCCGAGGTCCCGCCGGAGCAGCTCGAGGGCGCGCGGATGGGTGGTCACGCGCACGCTCTGCGACAAGTCGATGAACACCGCACGGCCCCGCCAGACGAGTACGTTGAACTCGGAGAGGTCACCGTGGACGCGGTCTCCGTCGAGCATCAGCGCCACCTCGTCGAGCAACTGGCCGTACATGGCCGCGGCCTGCGGGGGCGAGAGATGGACGTCCGCCAGGCGAGGCGCAGCCACGCCGTCGTCACCGATGAACGCCATCCGGTAGCCTCTCTCCACGAGCTCGACCGGGGGTGGCACGGTCACGCCCGCCGCCGCGAGCTCGCGCAGCGCCGACCACTCGTTGCCGATCCAGGCCTGGGTTATCAGCTCCCTGCCCTTTCGCGTCCGCCCGCGCATGGCGCGGTGCTCGCGTCGCTGGCCGATGACCTCCGCTGCCCAGTACGCGCTGTCGTTCCGGAATCCGCGCTGTGCGCGGAGCTTGAAGCGCTTCTCCGCGATCCAGCTCGTGCGCGCTCCATCATCGCGCGCGATGAGCACGACCTCGCTCTCCTTGCCGGGCCGCAGGATGCCGAGCTCCTCCTCGGAGTATTCGAACTCGACGAGCCAGTCGGGTGGGAAGAGCGGTGCGGGAGGCGTGGGGCGGCGCACGTTGTCCTCCGAATCGAAGACGGACAGCGCGCACGTGTGCGAGCGCCTGGAGGCCGGCGCTACCTGCGGGGCGGGGCGCTCCGCTGGAGGCCGACGTTCACGCTTGACGCATCACGTTCGCGCATCGTCCGGCCTCCTTGACGTTTCTCGCCAGCCAGTATGACAGCCGGTAAAAGGGGGCGCCAACGCCGGCGAGCCTGGCGTCTTTTACTGGAACGCGGGGCGGGCGGCGACGACGGGGACGACATGGCGACGCGAGGAACGCCGGTCATCTCGACGAACGATGCGGTCATCGTCGAGGTCGAGGTCCCGGATGGCTGCAGGCCGCCGAGGTCCCGGAAAGACGCTCCCCGCGAAGCGCGGTACCCGCTGCTCGGAGTCGAGGTCTTGCGCATCTCTAGAATTCGCGGATGGAAGGCGCGGATGCCGCGCGAAAGCTGCACGAGCTTTCCTTCCTTCACGAGGTGGCCCAGCTCGCGTCTTCGACGAGGGACTGGGACGAGATGCTGCGGATCGTCATCGACCGCACGACCGACGCGATGCGCGCGGAGGTCGCCTCGCTCTATCTCCTCGAGAAGCGGGAAGGGCTGCTCCGGCTGGCCGCGACGAACGGACTCAATCGCCGCGGGATCGGTCGCGCGACGCTGCGGATGGGTGAAGGCATCAGCGGCTGGGTCGCGAACGCGCGGGTGCCGCTCTACGCCCGCGATGTGCGAAGCGAGCCTCGCTTCAAGTGGGTCCCCGGGCTCGACGAGGACCGCTTTACGTCGATGCTCTCCGTTCCCCTCGTGGCGCGCGACGAGGTCATCGGCGTGATGAACGTGCAGACCGTCGCGCCACGCGACTTCGACCGCACCGAGATCGATTTCCTTCAGACGATCGCGAACCAGGTCGCGGGCATCATCGAGAAGAGCCGCCTGCAGCGGGACGCGGAACGCAAGCTGCGGGAGGTCTCGGCCCTGTTCGAGGTATCCAACGTGCTCACCTCCTCGCTCGAGCTCGACGAGGTGCTCGGCCTGGTGGTCGACCGGCTGGTGCGCGTGTACCCCGACTCCTCCGGCGCCATCGTCCTGCGCGACGGCGCGGAGGGCCGCGTAGGGGCGCGCTCTGGGGAGCTCGCCCGCGGAGCGCTGCACGCGGCTCGCACGGCGCTCGCGGAGGCCCGTCCGATCGTGGGCAGCGACCAGATCGCGGTGCCCCTCCTCGTCGGCGACCGTCTGCTCGGGGCAGCCGTCCTTCACGTTCCCGGTCGGACCGAGTTCCTCGACGAGGAGGTGGCGTTCGTCGGAGCCCTCGCGAACCAGGCGGCCCTCGCGATCGACAAGGCAGCGCTCTACGACCTCGAGCGAAAAGCGACCGAGCGCCTGCGGGAGCTCGAGCGCGCCCGCGCGGAATTCGTCGCCGTCGTCACGCACGACCTTCGGACGCCGCTTTCCGTCATCCGCGGTCACCTCGACCTCCTCCGCGAGAAGAAGGCGGGGCACAGGGGGACCTCCGACGCCATCGCGCAGGTCGCGCGCCTCGATGGCCTGGTGGACGACATCCTCGCCTCGGTGCGCACGGGATCGTCCGACATCGCCGTCAGGCGCGCGCGCTTCGACCTGCGCGGCGCGATCGCCAGGTCACTGCGCGAGCTCGCGCCGCTCTTGCGCGGACACCGCCTGGTCTCGCCCCGAGCCGGCGCGGCCCTGTGGGTCGCGGGCGATCGCCGCCGCACCGCCGAGGTCGTGGGCGGACTCGTCCACAACGCGACCAAGTACGCGCCGGCGGGAACGCGCATCGCCGTTCGGATCGGGCGCGAGCGTGGACGGGGCATCGTCCGGGTGATCGATGAGGGACGCGGCGTTCCTGCGTCCGAGCGCGACCGCATCTTCGACCCGTTCGTCCGCGCGGTCGACATGCCCGCGCCTGGCTCTGGGATCGGCCTGTACGCCTCCCGGCGAGTGGTGGAGGCGCAGGGAGGCGAGCTCTGGTACGAAGACCCTCCCCGCACGGCCGGGAAGCGGCGGGCGGCGGGCGCGGTCTTCGCGTTCAGCGTACCGCTCTGGCGCGCTCCCCAGTGACGACCGTCCTCATCGTCGATGACGACCGGGCCATGGTGGGGATGGTCGCCGCGCTGCTGGGCCAGGAGGGGTTCGACATTTCGACCGCATACGACGGAGAGGCGGCGCTCCGGCGGCACGCCGCGGAGCAGCCGGACCTCGTCATCCTCGACCGCAGGCTGCCGGGCCTCTCCGGCGACGAGGTATGCCGCAGGCTGCGCGCGGCCGGCCCGACACCCATCCTGATGCTGACCGGGGAGAAAGGCACCGATGAGCGGGCGAAGCTGCTCGACCTCGGCGCCGACGACTACCTCGAAAAGCCGTTCGGCAAGAAGGAGCTCACGGCTCGGATCCGCGCGCTGCTCCGGCGCGCGCAGGGCCCATCTATATCGAGCGAGCCCGTACGCATAGGGACACTCGAGATCGACCGCAGCGCTCACTCCGCGCGCGTCGGCGCCGCGCCGCTCCCACTGACCGCGACCGAGTTCCGCCTCCTCGCCGCGCTGGCCGCGCGCCCGGGCCAGCTCGTCGACCGCGCCGCGCTGCTCCGCGCCGGTTGGCCGGACGAGCGTGACCCGGATCCGGAGTGGCTCAAGGCGCACCTGGCCCGCCTTCGCGCGAAGCTGCACGCCGCCGCGGCGCCGCTGCCCGAGAACGTCCGCGGGGTGGGCTACCGGCTGGGCTGACCGCGCCGCTCCGGCCCGTGAGGTGGGGCCGCGAAGCGACGGCGCGTCGGGGCAGCTCGCCCAATGAAGCTCGTCCAATGCGCATGACCCCACCGGCGCCGTAGGCTTACCGCGAACACGGTGGGAGGAGCGGGTATGAGAGCGCTCGGGATCGCGCTGCTGGCCGCGGCGATCGTTGCGAGCTCGTGCGTCCAGACCGGGACGGGCAGCGGCGGACAGCCAGCCGCCAGCGGCGGCGCGGCGTCGAGCTTTCCATCCGAGATCGCGATCGGCGCGGTGTACCCGCTCACCGGGCCGCAGGCCCCCACGGGCCTGGACCTCAAGAATGGCATCGACCTCGCCGTGGAGCTCATCAACACCGGGAACAAGGACTTCGATCTTCCACTGACCAAGGGCGGCGGTGGACTGAAGGACCTGGGCGGCGCCAAGCTCAAGATCATCTACGGTGACTCGC
Source organism: Candidatus Limnocylindria bacterium (assembly GCA_038211425.1). Classification (GTDB taxonomy): domain Bacteria; phylum Chloroflexota; class Limnocylindria; order P2-11E; family P2-11E; genus JALYKU01. The sequence goes on from JBBQVQ010000014.1 coordinate 11,312, forward strand.
AGGCTGATCCGCAGAAGGGCCAGGCCGAGACAGAGCGCCTCATCCAGAGCGAGAAGGTCGCCGCGATCCTTGGCGCCTACAACAGCGCCGTGACCGCCACGGCCTCGCAATCGGCGGAGCGGCTGCAGATCCCCTTCGTCAATCCTGAATCCAGCTCCCCCACGCTCGTCACGAGGGGCTTCAAGTGGTTCTTCAGATCGACGCCGGACGACTCGATGTTCGCCGAGAATTTCTTCCAGTTCCTGGACGACGTCGCGAAGAAGTCCCCGGACAAGGTCACGAAGAAGGTCGCGATCCTCCACACCGACGACCTGTTCGGGAGCGACGTCAACAAGTTCGCTCGCCAGTTCGCCGACAAATACAAGTACGAGGTGCAGACGGATGCCGCGTACAAGGCAACGACCCCCGATCTGACGAGCGAGATCCAGCGGATCAAGGGATCTGGCGCTTCGATCCTGATCGAAGCGTCGTACCTCGCGGATGCGACCCTCGCGATCCGCGGACTGAAGCAGCAGAACGTCAACTTCCAGGGCATCCTGGGCATGGACGCCGGCTTCGTCGACACGCAGTTCCTCACCAACGTGGGGAAGGACGCGGAGGGCCTCCTCTCGCGCGAGGTCTGGGCGAAGGATCTGGGCGTGAAGAAGGCGATCGTGAAACAGGTCAACGACCTGTATCGGCAGAAGTACGGCACCGACATGAACGGCACGTCGGCGCGCGCGTTCACCGGGGTGTTCGTCCTCGCCGATGCCATGAACCGCGCGCGTTCCCTCGAGCCGGCCAGGATCCAAGCGGCGCTGCGCGAGACCGACCTGAAGGGTGACCAGATCATCATGCCCTGGGATGGCGTCAAGTTCGACGACACCGGCCAGAACACCAAGGGCCGCGGGATCATGGTGCAGATCCAGGGCGGGCAGTACGTGACGGTGTGGCCGCTCGAGCTCGCGAGCAAGGAACTGGTCTGGCCACTTCCCGAGTGGTCGAAGCGTTGACGTGGATGTCCTCGCACAGAGCGTGGCGTCGGGGCTCCTACTCGGCCTGATCCTCGCGCTCTCCGCGGCCGGGCTGACGCTCATCTGGGGCGTGATGGACGTCGTGAACTTCGCTCACGGGGACTTCCTGATGCTCGGAATGTACGCGACGTTCTTTGCATGGTCTTTCTTTGGCGTCGACCCGCTCATCGCCCTTCCGGGCGTCGTCATCGTGCTGGGCCTGGTCGGAGCCGTCGTGTACCTCGCGGTCATCCGGCCGGTGCTGCGGGGCAGCGTATTGGCTCAGATCTTCGCCACCTTCGGGCTCGGGATCCTGCTTCGCGGTCTCGCGCAGTTCTTCTTCACGCCGCAGTTTCGTCAGGTGGGCGAGACGATCTCGAGCGGCGGCGTGGTCCTCGGTCCCGTCGCGGTCGGCCGGCCGCAGGTCGTCGCCGCGGTGGGCGCGCTCATCGTCACGCTGCTGCTCTTCGGACTCCTCGATCGCACGACGATCGGAACGGCGCTGCGGGCGACGGCCGAGGACCGCGTCGCGGCGGAGCTCATGGGCATCGACACGGCGCGCATGTACGCCCTCTCGTGGGTCATCGGCGCGGGCTGCGTCGGCGCGGCGGGGGCGCTGCTTGCGACGTACTATCCCATCTTCCCCGACGTCGGCGCGGTCTTCGGTCTCCTCGCGTTCATCACCGTCGCGCTCGGTGGTTTTGGCAGCGTCGGCGGCGCGATGCTCGCGGGCGTTCTGCTCGGCGTCGTCACCGACGTCGCTGGCATCCTTGTTGACCCGGTGTACAAGTTCGCGATCGCCTACTCGCTGTACCTGGTGGTGTTGTTCGTCCGGCCGCAGGGCCTGCTCGGACGAGCGTGATCCGCTGGCTGCCGCTGGTGGCGCTGGCCGCCGCGCTCGCATACCCGCTCGTGCTCGGCTCTCCAGCGGCGATCAATATCGGCGTGCTCGTCCTGCTGTACGCGACACTCGGCACCGCCTGGAACATCCTCGGCGGGTATGCCGGCCAGGTCTCCTTCGGTCACGCGGTCTTCTTCGGGACCGGCGCCTACACGAGCACGCTGCTGTTGCAGCACCTGGGCCTCACGCCGTGGCTCGGCATGCTCGCCGGCGCAGCGGTCGCGGCGGCGCTGGCCCTCGTGGTCGGCTATCCGACCTTCCGTCTGGCAGGCCACTACTTCGCCATAGCGACGATCGTCGTCGGAGAGATCGCGCACACGCTCGTCCGCAGCAGCGACGTCGTCGGCGGTGCTCGCGGACTCTTCCTCCCGATCCTCCCGACCGCCCTGATCAATTACCAGTTCCAGGAGACCAGGGTGCCCTATTACTTCGTCGCGCTGGCGCTGTACGCGCTCGCGCTCGCGGTGACGCTCCTGATCGAGCGGAGGCGCATCGGCTACTACCTGCGAGCGATCCGCGAAGACCAGGCCGCGGCGCGCAGCGTCGGCGTGTCGGTCCCGCGCTACAAGCTCGCGGCGGGCGCGGTCTCGGCGGCGCTCACCGCGCTCTGCGGCACCTTCTACGCGCAGTACGTTCTGTTCATCGACGCCGATTCAGTGTTCCCGCTCTCGCTCTCCATCCTCGTCGCGCTCGTGGCCATCCTGGGCGGTGCCGGCCGCGCATACGGACCATTCCTCGGAGCGTGCATCCTCGTCCCGCTCTCGGAGCTCACCCGCATCCAGTTCGGCGGCACCGGCCGCGGGGCCGACCTCGTGATCTACGGCGCGCTCATCGTCCTCGTCAGCGTCGCCCAGCCCGGGGGCCTCGCGGCCGCAGGCGACGGGCTCACCCGGCGTCTGGCGCGCGCATCGTGACCGACATGCTCGCGGTGGAGGGCATCACGAAGCGGTTCGGCGGCGTGCTGGCGAACGACACCGTTTCGTTCTCGGTCGCGGAGGGTTCGATCGTCGGGCTCCTGGGTCCGAACGGGGCGGGGAAGACAACGCTCTTCAACTGCATCACGGGGTTCCTACGCGCCGATGCGGGGCGCGTGCACCTCGCGGGTGCGGACGTGACGCGCCACTCGGCGAGCGAGCTCGCGAAGCGCGGGCTGGTGCGGACATTCCAGGTCGTCCGCGTCTTTCCGTACCTGAGCGCGCTGGATAACGTCCTGATCGGAGCTCTGCTGCGCGCGCCTGTGGTCGGCCGCGCGCGAAGCCGCGCGCTCGAGATACTGGATGAGCTGGGTCTCGCCTCCCGCGCTGCCGTGCTCGCACGGAACCTCACCACCGCCGAGCGAAAGCGACTCGAGCTCGCGCGGGCGCTGGCGACCGAGCCACGTGTCGTCCTCCTGGACGAGGTCATGAGCGGGCTCAATCCTCGAGAGGTCGCTGATGCGGTCGCGCTGGTCCGCCGCCTGCGCGACCGGGGGCTGACGATCGTCCTCGTTGAGCACGTCCTCGAGGTCGTCATGCCGCTCGCCGACCGGGTCGTCGTTCTCCAACAGGGACGCGTGATCGCCGAGGGCGTTCCAGCCGAGGTCGCCCGCGACCCCAAGGTCGTCGAGGCATACCTCGGGACGCGCTTCGCGCCGTCCTCGTGAACGAGCCGCTTCTCGAGGTGAAGAGCGTCGTGGCCGGGTACGGCGGCGTACCCGTGCTCCGCGAGGTGTCCCTGTCGGTCGCGGAAGGCAGCATCATCGCGGTCGTCGGTGCGAATGGGGCGGGGAAGACGACGTTGCTGCGCGCGCTCTCGGGGGTCGTGCGCCCGAGCGCGGGCATCGTGCGAACGGGCGGCACGGACCTGGTCGGGTTGCGCGCGCACGACATCGTGCGACTCGGCATCGCTCACGTGCCCGAGGGCCGGCATGTATTCGCGCGTCTGAGCGTCAGCGAAAACCTTCGCCTCGGCGCGTACACCGTGCGCGACGCGCGAGCGATCCGCGAGGCCCGCAGCGCGGTCTTCGAGCTCTTCCCGGTCCTGGACCAGCGCGGCCGCCAGGGAGCCGGAACGCTGTCGGGGGGCGAGCAGCAGATGCTCGCGGTGGGCCGTGCGCTCATGTCGCGGCCGCGCCTCCTGCTCCTGGACGAACCGACCCTCGGCATCGCGCCGCTGGTGGTCGAAAAGCTGTTCGACGCGATCGGTCGGCTCCCCGCGCTCGGCACTTCCGTGCTCCTCGTCGAGCAGAACGTCCGCGAAGCGCTCGAGCTCGCCAGCCACGCATACGTGCTGCAGACCGGGCGGATCGTCCTCGATGGCCCCGGCAGCGAGCTCCTCGGCAGCGATCTCGTGCGCCAGGCGTACCTCGGTATCTAGGGAGCTCCGGTGTGACGTTCTCCCCGAACGCCATCGCGTCGCTCGACCCCGCGGGAGTGCGTGCGGCGATCCGAGAGGGGCGGCACCGCGGCGGCACCGCCGGGCTGGCTCACGGATATGCCCAGGCGAACCTCGTTGTCCTGCCGCGCGACTGGGCCGGTGAATTCCGCGAGTTCTGCCTGCGCAACCCGAAGCCGTGCCCGCTGCTGGACGTGACCGTGCCGGGGTCCCCTCATCCGATGCGCGTCGCGCCGGAGGCCGACCTGCGCACCGATGTCCCGGGGTACCGAGCATTCGGGTCCGGCGGATGGCGGGAGCTCGACGACCTGCGTGCGCTCTGGCGCGACGACCTCGTCGCGTTCCTCCTCGGCTGCTCGTACACGTTCGAGCGCGCGCTGCAGAGCGAAGGGATCGCCATACGCCACATCGAGCTCGGTCGCACAGTGCCGATGTATCGAACGAGCGCGGAATGCGCGCCGGTAGGTCGGCTGCACGGACCGATGGTCGTCTCGATGCGGCCGATCCCGAAAGCGCTGGCCGGACGGGTGAGCGCCATCTGTTCGCGGTATCCGGGCTCGCACGGCGAGCCCGTCCACGTCGGCGATCCGGCGCGGCTCGGCATCCGCGACCTCGCCGCTCCCGACTATGGAGACCCGGTCCCGATCCAGCCGGGCGAGGTGCCGGCGTTCTGGGGATGCGGCGTCACGCCGCAGGCGGTGCTGCGGCAGAGCGGGTGCGAGTGGTTCGCCGCGCATCGGCCCGGGCACATGTTCGTCAGCGACGCCCCCGAAACGATCGCGCCACTCGGGGAATAGCGCACCAGGGCTCGCGCCGGCCCTGCCCTGCTCAGCGTCCGCGCCGCCGAGCGGCCGGGCCTATCGAGCGGCGTTCAGCGGGGTTGCCCCGCTTCACTCGGCTGCGCGCCCGCGAGCCCGAGCTGCCGCAGCAGTTGCGTCGGGTCGTAGTAGCGGCGCTCTTCGATGATCTGGCCACGCTCGTTCAGCTTCACGAAGCCGCCACCACGCAGTTCCATCCGCTTGTTCGTGGCCGGGATCTCGCCGGCCGGTGAGGTGAGTGGTCCATCGTGCGTCCCCGAGAAACGCAGCTCGGCTGCGCCGCTGCGGTCGTCCTTCTCCAGGATGCTCAGCGCCTCCATCCGAATGTCCGAGAAGCCCTTCATGAAGCCCGCCGCGTCCTCTTCGATGGCGCGCCGGCCGCGCAGCGGCTCAGGGTAGAACGGGTCGTAGGCCACCGCATCGTCCGCGTACAGCGCCGAGACAGCCTCCGCATCGTGATCGTTCATGGCCGCCAAGAGCTTGTTCATCGTGTCCTGCACCTTGCCCACCGTGTACCTCCCCGCGAAGTGATCGCAGCCGGAAGGATAGTCCGCCTCCACCCGCCGCAGCGGCCGCGGGCCGTCGCCTTCTTCGGACGGCGCAGGCGCCTGGTCGTTCGCCCCGGGTGGCGCGGGTCTTCACTTCGCACGACTCCGCGAGGTGATCCCCGAGCGACCGAGCGCGGCGAACAGCTCATCGGGATCGACCTGGCGGTCGGCGCGGACCACCCCCGTCTCCGCGAAACGATCCCCGGCGAGCGCCGACGCGGCGAGCACCGCGGGCAGCACCGCGGTGAGGTAGCTGCCGCGCGGCGCGGAGAGGATCCGCGTGACCCCTTCGCCGCCGCCCTCGACCTCCACCGCGAGCGCGCCATGCGGCGAGCCGAGCAGCCTTCCCCCGGCCAACACCGCGGGAAGCATCCTCACCATCGCCCCCCGGAGCGATGGAAGGTGCGCCGCGGCATCCAGGCTCATCGCGATCGCCGGCGGCAGGTTCGGATCGACGTAGAGCTCGACGGTCCGAAGGCTCTGCCACGCGCGCGGCAGCGTCAGGGCGGCCGCGCTCTCCACGAGGCCGCTCCTGGACCCTGTGACCGGGAACGCCCTCGACCGTCGCCAGCCAACGGCGCGGCGAAGGCGCCCGTCCTCGAATGTCGCGATCGGCCGGCCGATCGACGCGAGGAACGCTCGCACCGTCGCGGCATGGCTCGTGTCGCGGGACGCCGGGCGGATGAAGCCGCGGACGCGGGTCGGATCGGCGATCCCGCTCGCGGTGATCGTCGCCGCCAATACCGCCGAGACCGAGCTGCATGAAGTGAGCACGGCTATCTCCGCGCCCGAGATCGCGGCGGCGCGCGCGTGGACGAGCCTCGTGTACGCGAGGCTGTCCGACAGGTCGATCAGGTCGCATCGGGCGTCGATCACCGCGTCGAGCAGCGTCGCTGTGCGGTCCTGGAACGGACCCGCGGCGTCGACGATCACGTCCCGCGGTCGCAGCACCGCCACCAGTCCACCCGGATCCTCCGCGTCAAGGCGGATGCCGGCTCCGCCGGAGCGCGAAGCCACGACTGGATCGAGGCCACGCTCGCGGAGGAGCGCGACGATGTTGCGGCCAAAGAACCCGGTGCCGCCGAGGACGATGAGGCGCCTCATGGCCGGAGCCACCGTTCGAGCGCGAGGCACCAGGGACAGAAGAGCACGAACAACAGCGCGCTGGCCGCGACGAGGCCGCCCACGCTGCCCGCGAACGCCGCCAGGCTGACGCCGGCGCCCGCGGCCCACACGGCCCACGTCCACGCCGCCCGCGGCCCGGACAGGCCGGTCCCGAGCGTGAGCAGCGCGCCCGTGACCGTATAGAGCCCGTTCGCGACGCCCGCGGTCAACAGCACCGCGAGAGGCATGAGCGCCGGTGCACCTGGAACGGCGACGATCTGCAGCGACTCTCCGATGAGGTCGAAAACGAGTCCGACCCCGGCGATCGCGAGTGGCGAAGCCGCTCGCGGGAAACGGTGGCGCGCGCCGCCCATCACCGGGTCACCGCGATCCCGCCCGGCGTCCGCGGAGGCCGAGTCCCAGCGCCCACTCTGCCGGGGGTCCGTCCGCGCCGAGTGCCGACGGCCACTCTGCCGGGGGTCCGTGCGGGCCGAGTCCCAGCGCCCACTCGGCCGGGGGTCCGTGCGAGCCGAGTCCCGATGGCCACTCGGCCGGGGGTCTGCGGGGGCAAAGCCCCCGCATATCCGTTGTCGCCACCAGATGAAAAAGAGCATCAGGCTGCTCGAGGCCGCTATCCAGACCGCCCAACCGGTCCGCCACGCGAGCAGATGCTGATCGACGAAGTCCACCCGTGTCTGCACGTCTGGCTGCGCGACCGTGCCGGGCGCCAGCGACGCGAGCGCGATCGCGGCGCCGGCGTTCAGGACGGCGCACGCATACGGCACGCGGGCGGCGCGCGGCACCCTCAGCCGATCGGCTGGAAGACTCGGATGCGGTAGCCGCCGGGATCGGCGAACCGGAAGGGGCGGCCAGGCGCGTCGCCGATCTCAAAGGACGTCGCGCGACGCAGGTCGGTGGCGCGGAGATGGACGAGCGCGATCCCGCGGGCCGGCGGTGCCACATGCCGAGTGTGTGGACCCCGCAACCAAATCGCAACGTTCCCGTCCCTGTCGCGTCACCTCGCGCGGGTCTACGGTCGGACCATCCACATGGCCGATGAGCACGATGCCTGCGCTCTCGTGGCGATCGTCCGCAAGGACGGCCGGCCGGCGCGTCGGGTCCAGGCCGACGCCGTGGCCGGGCTGGAATCCCTCGCACATCGCTCGGGTCAGGTGGACGGAGAGGCGGACGGTGCCGGGATCCTCACGGACCTTCCACGCGAGCTGTGGGCCGCTCTGCTGGCCGACGCCGGCCTCCCTGCCCAGCTGGCGAGGCATCCGCGTTTCGCCGTCGGCCACATCCTCATCCCCCGGACCGCCGACGACGATGTGACGCGCGAGCGCATTCGCGCGCTCCTGGCGCGTCACCGACTGCGCGTTTTGGCCGAGCGGCACGGCGTCGCCCGTCCCGATGTCCTGGGCCCCCAGGGCCGCGCCGAGGCGCCCGGCTTCTGGCAGGTGGCGATGCTCGCGCACCGCTCCGGAACGACGGGCGACCGCGCGCTGCGCGCGGCGGCGAGCGACGTCGAATGGGAAACGGGCGCGACGGTGGCGAGCCTTTCGCGCTCGAGCGTCGTTTACAAGGTGCGCGGCTCGCCTGCCGCGCTGCGCGCTTATTACCCGGATCTCTCCGATCCGCGGTTCCGCACCAGCCTCGCGTTCGGCCACAACCGCTTCTCGACCAATACGACGACGACCTTCGCGCGCGTGCAGCCGTTCGGTGCGTTCGCCCACAACGGCGAGATCAACACCATCGGGCGCTTGCGCGACGAGGCGGGCTCCCTCGCGCTGAGGCTCACTCCGGCGGGCAGCGACTCGCAGGACGTCGATGCCGCGCTCAGGAGCATGGTCGATGTCCTGGGGCTCGATCCGATCGAGGCCATCGAGCTGCTCTTTCCGCCGATCGTGAACGAGATCCGGCGGATGCCGGAGGATCTCCAGGACGCGTATGTGCAGGGACGCGCGGCGCTCGGGCCCCTCGCGCAGGGACCGGCGGCGTTCCTCGCGCGGCTTCGCGATGTCTGCGTCTTCGGAGTGGACGCGATGGGCCTTCGTCCGCTCTGGCACGTCGACACGGACGACGAGCACATCTTCGCGAGCGAGCGCGGTTTCGTCCCGCTCGCGCGGTACGCCGCCGACCCCCGCCCGCTGGCACCCGGCGAGCACGTCGCGCTCGAGCGCGGAGCGGCGGGCTGGCGCTTCCTCGACGAGGCGGCGGTGCGGGCCCGCTTCCTCGAATCGCGGCGCAGGCGCGGCGCGGTCGAGCCCGGTCTCCGTCGCCACCTCGAGTTCGGCGGTCCGGACGATGCGCCCGCCGCGACGCGTGACGGTCCGGCGCGCGCGCGGTGGGAGGTGGGGTTTCCTCCGGACGAGGTGGACGAGCTCACGGTCCGCCGCGAGCAGCAGCTCGCCGCGCTGGGGTTCGAGCCCGACGATCTGAAAGCAGCGTCGTTCATGGAGGCGCAGGGCGCGGAGCCCATCGGGTCGCTCGGCTATGACGGTCCGCTGGCGGCGCTCGCGGCGCGGAGACCGAACCTCGCCGACTTCCTCCACGAGACCGTCGCCGTTGTGACGAACCCCGCCATCGACCGGGAGCGCGAGGTCGAGCACTTTTCGACCCGGGCCATCGTCGGTCCGAGGCCGCTCCCGCAGCGCGGCGGGCCCCATCGCCCGTGGATCGAGCTGAAGCACCCTGTGCTGCTGGGCGGCCATGCTCCGGAGGCGGGTCTCGCGCCGGACGAATCCCGCGTGCTCGCGCGACGCCTGGGTACGTGGCGCGTCGAGGACGTCATGGGCGCGCTGCGCGCCGGCGCGCGCGGCCGCCCCGCGGCGGTGCTCGACGCCGACCGTGACTGGGAGGAGCCGGCACGCGACGCTCTCGCGCGCCTTGGCGCGGAGGCGTGCCGTGCCGTGCGGGCAGGGTCGCGCGCAGTGCTTGTCCAGGATCGCCACGTCTTCGAGGAGGGGCGCGCGTGGCTGGACCCGCTCCTCGTCGTGGCCGCGGCGCACGGCGCGCTCCGCGTCCAGCCGTCGCCGGCAGGCACACTGCGCCGCGAGTGCGCGGTCCTCCTATCCAGCGGCAGCGTGCGCAATCTGCACGACCTCGTCGTCGCACTCGGCGTGGGCGCCGATGCCGTCAACCCCTACCTCCTGCTCGAGCACGCACTCGCCACCGGAGATCCCGACGCGCTGCCCAACCTCGTCGAGGCGCTGCGCAAGGGTCTCGAGAAGGTCATTTCGACGCTCGGCATCCATGAGCTGCGGGGCTACGGTCGGGCGTTCTCCGCCATCGGCCTGGCACCCGACGTCGCGCGCCTGATCGGCGTCCCCACGTTCGGCGGCAGCGGCGACGCGGGTTACGACTGGGACGCGATCGAGCGCGATGGGTTCGAGCGTGCCTCGCTCCTGCGCGCGCGCACTCCCGCCCGGCTCGAGCCTGCCTTCCGCCTGTACCCGCGGGTGTGGAAGGCCGCTCTCGCCGTCGCCAACGGCGAGGCCGAGTACTCGACCTACGCCGAGCGGCTTGGATCGCTCGAGCGAGAGCACCCGGTCGCGCTGCGCCACGTCGTCGAGTTCAGGCGGGTGGACGGCCGAACGGGTCCGAAGGCGGACATCCGCGCGGGTGAGCACGCGGCGCCCTTCTACATCTCGTCGATGTCGTTCGGCTCACAGGGCGAGACCGCGTACCGCGCGTACGCCGAGGCCGCGAGCCGCCTCGACATCCTCTGCATCAACGGCGAGGGCGGCGAGCTGCCGGACCTGCTCGGCCGGTATCCGCGGCACCGCGGCCAGCAGATCGCCTCGGGGCGGTTCGGCGTGTCGGCCCTGCTGGCGAACTCCTCGAACTACCTCGAGATCAAGATCGGCCAGGGCGCCAAGCCGGGCGAAGGCGGCCACCTTCCCGGGCGGAAGGTGTCGGCGAAGGTCGCGCTCGCGCGCAACGCGCGGGAGGGCGTCGACCTGATCTCACCGTCGAACAACCACGACATCTACTCGATCGAGGACCTGGCGCAGGTCATCGACGAGCTGCGCGCGGTGAATCCGCGCGCGCGGATCGCCGTGAAGGTCCCGGTGGTGCCGGACATCGGGATAATCGCCACCGGGATCGCGAAGGCGGGCGCTGACATCGTGACCCTCTCCGGTTATGACGGCGGCACCGGCGCGGCGCGCCAGCACGCGCTCCGCCGCGCCGGGCTGCCGGCTGAGATAGGCGTCGTCGCAGCGCATCGCGCTCTGGTCTCCGGTGGCCTGCGCGAGCGGGTCGAGGTGTGGTGCGACGGCGGCATGAAGAGCGCGGTGGACATCGTGAAGATGCAGTGCCTCGGCGCCGACCGCGTCGGCTTCGGCACTCTCGCGATGGTCGCGATCGGCTGCACGATCTGCCGCGGCTGCCAGATGGACACGTGCCACGTCGGCATCGCCACGCAGATCGAATCCGCAGCCGAGGCCGCCGCTCGCGGACTGCGGCGCTTCGAGCCGCAGGAATTCGAACGCGCTGTCGCCAACCTCTGCCGCTTCTTCGGTGCACTCGCGGACGAGGTCGCGCACCTCGTCTCTGGCCTCGGGTTCCGTTCGGCGCGCGACCTCATCGGCCGTTCCGATCTGCTCGTGCAGACGGGCGCGCGCGACCGGCTGGATCTCGCCTCTCTGCTCGAGCCTGCCGGCGGGGCGCGCGTCGGCGAGCGAGTGCCCGCACTGGTCGCCGCGGGGGACGCCGCGGGCGAGCGCGCGCCGCTGCTTTCGAGCGCCGGGCGCGCCCCGCTCCTGTCGAGCGTCGACCGCGTTGTGGCGACGGCGTCCGCGGGCGCGATCGCGCGCGCGGCGATCGCCGGCACGCGGCAGGCCGCACGGCACGATGCGTTCGGACCGGGGTCCGTGGCCGGCAACGGATTCGCGGCTTACGCGGCGGACGGCGTCCGCCTGGAGCTGGCCGGCGGCGCGCAGGACGGCGCCGCGAAGACCGCGCTCGGCGGCACCGTCGCGATCCTGAAGGCGCCGAATGCCGCCGGGAGGCTCGTGGACGGAGCAGTGGGCAAGTGTTTCGGCTACGGAGCCCAGCGCGGGCGCTTCTACGTTCAGGGGCGCGCCGACGCGCGCGCGGGGATCCGTCTCTCGGGCGCGGAGGTCGTCTTCGGCGGCGATCTCGGCGGGTTCGCGTTCGAGTACATGACCGGAGGGATCGCCGTCGTCCTGGGCGATCCCGGGCGGTGGATCTGCTCGGGGATGTCGGGCGGGATGGTGTTCATCAGGATCGACCCCGAGGCGGGATTCGGCGAGGGCGCGCTCCCCGGCCGCCTCGCCAAGGGGGCGAAGGTCTCTCTTCGCGTGCCCGGCTCGGACGAGGTCGCGGCCCTCGGCGACCTGCTTCGCGGGTACGCCGCCGCGCTCGCCGCCTCAGGCCAGGGAGGCGAGGCCGCTGCCGCGCGCGATCTCCTGCGGCGTGCCGAGGACGCGTTCCGTGTCGTTCGCGCCGCAGGCGACATCGTCGACCAGACCGTCTCGACGGAGTAACCATTTCGCAACCGAACCGGCCCCCGCAGGGCACTGTCCGGGGTGGCGCCGCTCACTAGCGTCTGTGGCATGGAGATCGACACCGGCAACACGGCCTGGCTCCTGGTCTCGGCGGCGCTCGTCATGCTCATGACGCCGGCCCTCGGCTTCTTCTACGCGGGACTCGTCGGGAGGAAGAACGCGCTCTCGACCATCGTCCACTCGTTCTTCATCCTGTGCCTGGTCAGCGTCCAGTTCGTGCTTTGGGGCTACACGCTCGCATTCGGCCCGGACCACGGTGGACTCATCGGCGGTCTGGACTGGCTCGGCCTGACCGGCGTGGGCCTCGTCCCGAACCCCGATTACGCCCCGGGCGTCCCGCACCAGGCGTACATGGTCTTCCAGATGATGTTCGCGGTCATCACGCCCGCTCTCATCACGGGCGCGTTCGCGGAGCGCATCAGCTTTCGCGCGTTCGTCGTCTTCGTTCTGCTCTGGTCGACATTCGTCTACGCGCCGATCGCACATTGGGTATGGGGCAACGGCGGGTGGTTGCGCAACCTCGGAGTCCTTGACTTCGCGGGCGGTACGGTGGTCCACATATCGAGCGGCGTCTCGGCGCTGGTCGCGGCGCTCGTCGTGGGGCGGCGCCTGGTCCGTGCGGAGCCGCACAACGCGACGATGACCGTCCTCGGCGCCTCGCTCCTGTGGTTCGGCTGGTTCGGGTTCAACGCCGGCTCCGCGCTGACCGCGGGCGCTCTCGCGACCAGCGCCTTCGTCGTGACGAACACCGCGGCGGCGATGGGCGCCCTGACCTGGCTCACCGTGTCCTGGCTGCACCGCGGACAGCCGAGCGCGCTCGGCGCGTCGCTCGGCGCGGTCGCGGGCCTGGTGGCGATCACCCCCGCGTCCGGTTTCGTGAACGTGACCGCGGCGATCCTCATCGGCCTCGGCGCCGGCGTGGCGTGCTACCTCGCGACGCTGCTGCGCCCGCTCCTCCGCGTCGACGACGCGCTCGACGTGTGGGCCGTGCACGGCATCGGCGGGACGTGGGGAGCGCTCGCGACGGGGGTCTTCGCGACCGTCGCGATCAACTCCGCGGGGGCCGACGGACTGCTCTTCGGGAATCCCGGCCAGCTGCTGATCCAACTCGTCGGCGTCGCGGCGACGTGGTGCTACGCGGGCATCGCGACGGCCGTCATCCTGAAGGCCATCCAGCTCACGATCGGACTGCGGGTGCACGAGCGCGATGAGGTCATGGGTCTCGACCGCTCGCAGCACGGCGAGATCGCGTACGGGCTCGACTAGAACAGCGAGGAGGAACATGATGGACATCGCCGCATTCGTCGCCTTCGCGGTACTGGTGCTCGCGTGGTTGGCGTTGCCGATGCGCGCTGCGGGCGTCGAGCTGATGGGCGAGGAGCAGCAGGCGGCCTGAACGCGGCGTATCGATGACGACCGGCGGGATCTCGGCCGTATCCCGACGAGGGTCCGGGACGGGGACCAACGAACGCAGGCGGGGACATATGAATGCCGGAGGCAACGGAATGAGCGTCTACCGAGCGGAATACATCTGGATCGACGGCACCAAGCCCACTGCGAAGCTGCGCTCCAAGGGGAAGGTCGTTCCCTCCGGCGAGGAGCCACCCGTCTGGGGTTTCGACGGGTCGAGCACGAACCAGGCGCCCGGCGCGAACTCGGACTGCGTGCTGAATCCAGTGTTCGTGTGTCCCGATCCCGTCCGCGGGGGCGACAACAGGCTCGTGATGTGCGAGGTGCTTCTACCCGACATGACCCCTCACCCCAGCAATACGCGCCACGCATGCGCTGAGGCGGCGCGGCGCTTCGGCGAACACGAGCCATGGTTCGGCATCGAGCAGGAATACACGTTCTTCGAGGGTGCCAAGCCGCTCGGCTTCCCGAACAACGGCTTCCCCGCGCCGCAGGGCGGCTACTACTGCGGTGTCGGCGCGGACGAGGTCTTCGGCCGTGCGGCCGTCGAGGCGCACTTCGATGCGTGCATCCGCGCGGGCCTCGGGCTGGCCGGGATCAACGCGGAGGTCATGCCCGGACAGTGGGAATTCCAGGTCGGGCCGCTCCCGCCACCGCAGGTCGGCGACCAGCTCTGGATCGCGCGCTGGCTGCTCTACCGCGTCTCGGAGAACTTCGGCATCAGCGCGACGCTGTACCCGAAACCGGTGAAGGGCGACTGGAACGGCGCCGGCGCGCACACCAACTTCTCGACGAAGTCGATGCGCGCGAGTTACGAGCCGTGCATCGCGGCCGTTGAGGCGCTCGGCCGCAACCACGACCTGCACATCAAGAACTATGGCTACGCGATCGAGGAGCGGCTCACGGGACTGCACGAGACCGCGTCGTGGAAGGAGTTCACCTGGGGCGTGTCAGACCGCGGCGCGTCCGTCCGCGTCCCGTGGCAGGTCGCCCGCGACCGCAAGGGATACATCGAGGACCGGCGACCGAACGCCAACTGCGATCCCTACGTGGTGACCAGGCTCATAACCGAAACGGTGTGCGGCGCGTTCGACTCGGGCAAGGCCGGCGGGAAAGGGGTGCCTCGAGTGCTCGCTACCGCAGGCCGCTCGTAGCGGCCCGCGGTAGCGAAGGTCGACGGTGGGGCAGGCCGGTCACGCCGGCGCGTTCAAAGTGAGCGCTGGTCAGCCGATGTCTCCGGCTCGATCAGCCCGAGCAGGTCGCCGCCCGCGTCGGTGACCGGGCGAGGATCACGTCCTGGAACCGGCCGGCTCCCAAAGTGCGCGAGGGTTCCATCGAGGGCGGCCAGGCCGGACTCGAGGGTGTCCCTATCCATTCCGAAGCCGATGCGCAGGTGGCGCTCGGCGGCGAAATGCGCTCCCGGCACGACCAGCGTGCCGCCCTCGCTGCGCAGCCGGTCCACCAGGGGGACCGAGTCGATCGCGTGCTCGTACGCGAAGAAGCAGACCGCGCCGGCCTCGGGGGTGGTCCAGCGGAGCGCTCCCTCCTGACGTTCGGCCCAGCTCCGCACGATCGGCCACCGCGCCTTCAACAGGGACCGGGCGCGGTCGAGCAGTTCGGCACGGCGCGCGAGCGCGCTCTCGGCTAAAAGGTCCGACAGCGTGGCCGGCGCGATCGTCGTGTAGTCCTTCGCCGCCCACGCCGCGGCGATCCGGTCCGGCGGCGCGACGATCCAGCCGATGCGGAGCCCCGGCAGTCCGTATGCCTTCGAGAGGCCGCCGGTCACGATGACGCGCTCACCCGCGCCCGCAAAGTCCGGGGCCTCTTCGCCCGAGTACTCGGTCCCGCGGTAGACCTCGTCGCTCAGCACCCACGCGCCGTGGCGCCCCGCGATCTCGGCGATCGCTGCGACGTCGTCCCGCGACAGGACCTGGCCGGTCGGGTTGTTCGGTGTGCAGACGCAAACGGCCTTCGTGCGGCCGTTGACGGCAGCGGACAGCTCCTCGAGGTCGAGCGACCAGCCGCGGTCCTCCCGCAGCCACACCGCGCGCACCCGAGCGCCGAGCGCCCGCGCGAGGCCGTGGACCTGCATGTAGTTCGGGAGCACGACCACGACCTCGTCGCCCGGATCGACCAGCGTCAATAGCGCGAGGAAGTTCGCCTCGCTCGTGCCCGTGGTTATGAGCACGTTGTCGGCGTCCGCCCCCGCATGGAACGCCGCAACCCGCGCCCGCGTCTCCTCGCGCCCCATGCCCGCGGCGTAGCCGAGCCGCTGACGGGCGAGCGAGGAGAGATCGCCCGCGATCTCTCCGAGCGTCAGGGGTTCGACGCCCGACTCCGAAAGGTCGAACCGGACCCGGTGCTCCCAGGTCGATTGCATGCGCTCCATCTCGAAGACCGGCAGCCTCACGGACGTATGCTTAGGCCAACAGAAGACGCGAGCAAGGGGGCCCGATGCGAGATCGAGCCCCTTTTGGCGTCCCCACACCCGGTCGGAGGTCCGATTGCCCTTTCCGCGGCTCCTGCGCTCACCGGCTCCGCCCCGAGTCGATCGCGTTCTGGTCGGCCTTGGGAATCCCGGCGACGGTTATGCCGGCACGCGGCACAACGTCGGATTCCGGGTCGCCTCCCGGCTCGCCAAACGCGCGCGCGCGGAGTTCGACCGCAAGGCGGCCGAGTCGCGGATCGCGGAGGGAGCCATCGGCACGGTCGCGGTCGCGATCGCCCGGCCCCAGACGTTCATGAACGACAGCGGCGTGGCCGTGCGCAAGCTCCTCGACCGGTACCGGACCGGACCGGAGGCGCTCGTCGTGATCTGCGACGACGTCGACCTGCCACTCGGGCGGATCCGGATCCGCCCATCGGGAGGACCGGGGACGCACAACGGCATGCGCTCGGTCGTCGCCGCCGTGGGCGAGGGGTTCCCGCGGATCCGCTGCGGCGTCGCGCCGGCGGATCCAGCCACCGCGATCGAGGGCGACGTCGCCGACTACGTCCTCGCTCCGTTCGCCGCGGACGAGCGCGAGCAGGCGGAGGGGATGGTCGTGCGCGCGGCCGAGGCAGCAGAAGTGGCGCTGCGCGACGGCATCGCGCGCGCGATGGAGCGCTTCAACGGCTAGCGTCGTCGCGCCGCCTGCGGCGCGCCTCGGGGGGATCCTCGCGCTCGCCGGGCGCAGCGAGCGCTTCCTCGCGCTGCGCGAGCACGTCGGTGCCGGCAGGTCGTTCGCGGTCGCCGACGCGAGCGCGGGAGCCCGTGCGTTCGCCTGGGCCGCGCTCGTCACGGAGGGGCGGCGCACCATGGCGATCGTCGCTCCGAGCGAGGAGCGGGCCCGGCGCTGGCGCGGCGAGCTCGCCGCGTGGCTCGGCGAGGAGCAGGTCATCGCCTTCCCCGAGCGGGAGACGATGCCCTACGACACGACGGCGCCATCCGCGGGCGCCGTCCACCAGCGGCTCTTGGCGCTCTGGCGCATCCGGACGTCCGGCCGGCCCGTCGCCGTCGTGGCGTCGCTGCGCGCCCTCCTGCAGCACACGATCGACCCCGTGGATCTCCAGCGCCTCGGCCGCGCGCTGCGCGCGGGGCAGCGGCTCGACTGGAGGGAGACCGCCCAGTGGCTCTTCGGTCTCGGCTACGAGCCCGTCGCGGAGGTCAGTGAGCCCGGTACCTTCTCGCGCCGCGGCGGGATCATCGACGTGTACCCCGCGTCGGCCGAACGCCCGGTCCGGCTCGAGCTGTTCGGCGACGAGATCGAAACGCTGCGCTGGTTCGACCCCGTCACGCAGCGGTCGCAGGATGCGCTCGAGGCCGTCAGCGTCCTCCCCGCGCGCGAGTTCTCGCTCGAGCGCGGACCCGAGCTCGCCGATCGGCTGGAGGCCTCGGGCTGGTCCGGCCTGGCCGATCACCCCGAGCTCGCGGCGTACGGCGCGCTCCCCGAGGCCCTCGCGGCGGCGACCTACGCCCCCGGCCTCGACGCCTTCGCCCCAATCCTCGGCGCCAGCGCGTCCCTCCTCGACCATCTGCCGAACGCCTCGACGGTCGTCTTCGAGGACTCGGTCGAGCTCGCGCTGGCGTGGGATGCGCACGAGGCGCAGGCCCAGGAGCGGCGCGAAGAGCTGCAGACTCAGGGCTTGCCCGTCGCCGTGTTCCCCGTGCCGCTCGTCGCGCGCACGAGCCTGGAGGACCGGGCCCGCGAGAGGGGCGCGATCCGCGTCGCCTCGACGGACGACGCCGTCCGCCTCGGCTGGGGCGGCGCCGGCAGCTACGCCGGACGGCTGGACGCGTTCCTGCGCGACGTCGCGGCCGGAGGTGGCGGCACCCGCGTCATCGCGACACCGCAGGCGGCGCGCCTGGCGGAGCTTCTTTCGGACCGGGACGTCGCGACCACGCCGCTGGAGACGCTGGCCGACGAGCCGGCAGCCGGGGCGCTGGTGCTCCTCCACGTCCCGCTCGCGGAAGGGTTCACCGTGCCCGAGCTGGACCTTCGCGTGTTCACTGACGCAGAGGTCTTCGGGTTCCGCAAGCCGCGCCATCCGGAGCGCCGCCGTCGCCGCGTGGCCATGGGCTCCTTCCTCCAGGATCTCCGGCCCGGCGACCACGTCGTCCACGAGGACAGCGGCATCGCGCGCTTCGAGCGATTCGTGACCCTAGAGGTCGCGGGCGTGGTCCGCGAGTATCTCGAGCTTCGCTTCGCCGATGGCACCAAGGCCCTGCCAACCGAGCGCATCGACAAGATCACCAGGCACGTCGGAGGGGCGCCACCGGCGCTCTCGGTCATGGGCGGGACCGAATGGCTCCGCACGAAACGGAAGGCGAAGAAGGCGGTCGAGGAGATCGCGCGCGAGCTGCTGCGGCTGTACGCGGAGCGCGAGAGCGTCCAGGGTCACGCCTTCGGCAACGACACGCCCTGGCAGATCGAGATGGAGAACGCGTTCCCTTTCACCGAGACTCCCGACCAGCTCACGGCGATCGAGGACACCAAGCACGACATGGAGCGCCCCCGTCCGATGGATCGGCTCATCGTCGGGGACGTCGGCTACGGGAAGACCGAGGTCGCGCTGCGCGCCGCATTCAAGTCCGTGATGGACGGCAAGCAGGTCGCGGTGGTCGTGCCCACGACGGTCCTCGCCCAGCAGCACTACGAGACCTTCGCCGAGCGGCTCGCGACGTTCCCCGTGCGCGTCGCCATGCTGTCGCGATTCCGCACGCCGGTCGAGCAGAAGGAGGTGGTCTCCGCTCTCGGCACCGGCGAGGCCGACATCGTCGTCGGCACGCATCGGGTCCTTCAGAACGACGTACGATTCCGCGACCTCGGCCTCGTCGTGATCGACGAAGAGCACCGCTTCGGCGTGAAACACAAGGAACGCCTCAAGTCGATGCGCACCGAGGTCGATGTGCTCTCGATGACCGCGACGCCGATCCCGCGGACGCTCCACATGGCGCTGTCGGGCGTTCGCGACATCAGCGTCATCGAGACGCCGCCCGAGGATCGCCAGCCGATCGAGACGCGCGTCGTCGAACGCACCGACGACGTGCTGCGTGAGGCGCTCCTGCGCGAGCTCGACCGCGGCGGGCAGGTGTATTACGTCCACAACCGCGTGATGGGGATCGAGCAGGAGGCGCACCGGCTGCGGCAGCTCGTGCCACGCGCGCGCTTCGTCGTGGCGCACGGCCAGATGGACGAACGGCGCCTCGAGCGCGTCATGGTCGAATTCGCGGACGCCGAGCACGACGTCCTCGTGTGCACGACGATCATCGAGTCAGGCCTCGACATTCCGAACGTGAACACGATCGTCATCAACCGCGCGGGTCAGCTCGGTCTCGCGCAGCTGTATCAGCTTCGCGGCCGCGTCGGGCGCAGCGCCGAGAAAGCCTACGCGTATCTCCTTTACAGCAAGGAGGCGCACCTCACCGAGCAGGCGCGCAAACGACTTCAGGCGGTCTTCGAGGCGAGCGAGCTAGGCGCGGGCTTCAAGATCGCGATGCAGGATCTCGAGATCCGCGGGGCGGGGAACATCCTCGGCGCCGAGCAGCATGGCCACGTGGCGGCGATCGGCTTCGAGCTGTATGCGCAGCTGCTCGAGCAGGCGGTGAACGAGCAGCGCGGCGCTCCGCGACCGCAGGCGCCTCTCGAGATCGTGGTGGACCTCGCGCTATCGACCGCGATACCCGACGACTACATCCCGGCGCGGGCCCGCAAGCTCGAGACCTACCGCCGGATCGCGGAGCTGCGCTCGCTCGACGAGCTGCGCGGGCTGCGTGACGAGCTCCGCGACCGCTACGGCCCCCCGCCCGAGCCGATGGCCAACCTGCTGTATGGCGTCGAGGTCAAGCTCCGCGCGGCGCTCGCGGGCGTCGGCGAGGTGCGTGTCCGCGGACCCGAGCTGCGCCTCGCCATGAAGCGCGACCTATCGCCGGCCGACCGCGGAACGCTCGCGAGGAGGTACCCGAGATTGCAGATCGGCCAGCGCCAGCTGCGCCTGCGCGTCCTCGACATGCGCGGCGACTGGCGGGACGCGCTCAGCGGGCTGCTCGCCCTTCTATCTTCGACGGGCGTCGTGGCCGATCCACCCCGAAGCGGGGTCGGGCGGTGAGGATCGGCATCGACCTCGACGACACCGTCGCCGAGTGCGCCGTGCCCTACGTACGGGAGTTCGCGAAGGAGTTCGGGCTGGACCTTCCGGTCGAGGGGGTGGGCTGGCACACGCTCTCCGAGGTCGAAACGGTCCCGCAGGCCGAGAAGGATCGCTTCAGGATCGCGCTCTACGACGGCCCCTTCTTCGAGCAGCTCGAGCCCTACGCCGACTGTCCGGCGACGCTCGAGCGGATGGTCAGAGCCGGCCACGAGCTGCACTTCATCACCGCGCGAGCTGAGCGGCGGCGCGTCGCCACCGAGACCTGGCTCCGGAGGAAGGGCCTCATGGGGCATGCGCGAGCCGTGCACCTGAAGCCGATGGGCGATTTCGTCCCCGACGCTCCTCGCGGCCGCTACGACGCGAACAGCTCCGCACGGTTCAAGGTCCGGTTGGCACGGGAGCTCGCGCTCGACGTCTTCTGCGAGGACGACGCGACCATCGCACGCGCGCTCGCCGGCGCCGGCACGCGAGTGTGGCTATTCGACCAGCCGTGGAACCGCGACGTGGGTGGCGAGCGCATCGAGCGCGTGGGCGGCTGGCAGGACGTCGCCGCGGCGCTCAGGCTGCCGTGAGGGCCGAGACGAGCCTGTACTTCGTCCGCCACGGCGAGAGCGAGGCGAACGCGGCGCGGCGCTTCGGCGGGCAGACCGACAGTCCGCTCACCGCGCGAGGCAGAAAACAGTCGGAGGCGGTCGCGGACGCCCTCTCGGACGTCCGCTTTGACCGCGTCGTCTCGAGCGACCTGTCCCGCGCACGGGACACGGCGGCCGCCATCGCGGCGAGGCAGGGCCTCGAGGTCGAGATGCACCCGGGCCTCCGCGAGATCGACGTCGGGGAAGCGACGGGCAAGGCGTGGGACGAGCTCCGCGACCTTCCCGATTGGGAGGAATCCGGGTTCTACCAGTGGCGGAGCGGGGAGTCGCTCGACCAGGTGCTCGCGCGCTCGATGGCCGTCATCGCACGGCTCGTGGCAGAGGGCAAGGGGCGGACCATCTGCATCGTCGGGCACGGCGGGGTCACGCGGATCCTCATCAGCCACTTCCTCGGGCTGCTCCCCGAGCTCGACCGCACCCCGGCCACCAACACGAATGTGACCGTCGTCAAGACGGACGGGATCACGTACCGGGTCGAGCGGCTGTTCGGCGACGCCCACGTGGGTAGACTCCCTCCGTGACAGCGGCTTCGGAGCTCGGCGCGCGGGTCCGCGACATTCCCGACTTCCCCAAGCCCGGCATCCTGTTCAAGGACATCACGACCCTCCTGAAGGACGGGCCGGCGTTCAAGGCCGCGATCGACGGCCTGCTGAGGGAAGTACGGGGGCGCCGGATCGACGCGGTCGTCGGCATGGAGTCGCGCGGATTCATCTTCGGCGCACCGATCGCGTACGCGCTCGGCGTCGGCTTCGTGCCGGTGCGCAAGCTTGGCAAGCTTCCGTCGGACGTGGTCAGCGTGGAGTACGACCTCGAGTACGGATCCGCCACTCTCGAGATGCACAAGGACGCCATCACCGCCGGCGCGCGCGTCCTGGTGGTGGACGACCTCCTCGCGACGGGCGGGACCGTCGCGGGGACGATCGAGCTCGTGAAGCAGCTGAAGGGCGAGATAGTCGCGCTCGCGTTCCTCATCGAGCTGCACGCTCTTCGCGGGCGCGACCGGCTCGAGGGCTACGACATCATCACGCTCATCGACTTCTAGCGGCCGGCGCCTCGCGCTGATCCTCCCGATGCGCCTGCGCGGCGCGACCACGTACGCCATCCTCGAGGGCCGCGTCACGCCGATCGATGCGGGACTACCCGGAGCGCCCAGACGGCTCTGAGGCCGCCCGACCTCACGAGCTGGAGCGCTTCGCGCGAGCCGGTGCGCCCCTCCCCGGACGACTACCATGGATATCCAAGAGGCTGAGGGTGACGCCCGGCGAGGCCTCGGCGACCGGCGGAGTCCCGCCTCGAGCCTCGACCGTTCCCTCGAGAGAAAGCGAGCGGAGGCCGCACTGACCGCAGCGCCGCACGTCCGCGACGTCCGCATCGAGGCCGACGCGACGGCGGAGTCCGCCCGCGCCTACCTCGAACGCGATCGGCTCCTGGGCGCCTATGCGCTCGCGGACCTCGACCGCGAGAGCATCGACCGGGCGCGATGGTGGGTGGCCAGGCGCGAGGCGGAGATCGTCGCGCTCGTCATCGTCGTCGAGTCGCTGCCGTTCCGCCCGTGCTTCGTCACTGGCGAGCCGGTGGCCGTCGGCCAGCTTCTGCGCGAGGCCATGCAGGAGCCGCGGATCATCGTCGCCGCTCCGCTGTCCACGCGTGGCGCCGTCGAATCGGTCTACCGTTTCGAGCGCTCGGACACGATGTATCGGATGGTCCTGGACGAGTCGTCGTTCGAGCCGAATGGGAGCCACCCTGTTGTGCGCCTCGACACCGAGCGGCTGGACGACGTCATCGACCTCTACGGCAACGCCTCGCGCGCCTATTTCACGCCGGAGCGGCTCTCACGCGAGCTCTACTTCGGCGTGTACGCCGGCGGGAGCCTCGTCTCCGCCGCGGGCACACACGTCCGCTCCGCAGCCGCCGGCATCGCCGCCGTGGGCAATGTTCTGACACGGTTTGCGTATCGCGGCAGAGGAATGGCCACGGCCTGCACGTCCGCTGTCACGTCGGTCGCGCTTGAACGACACCGGGATGTGGTGCTCAACGTGCGCCGCGACAACACACCTGCGATCGCGGTGTATCGGCGGCTCGGCTACCGCGTGCATGCATCGTTCGTCGAAGGGCCGGCCATCCGCCGCACCGGATGGGAGAGGCTCCGGGAGAACATTTTCGGGAGGAACACATGACCGCCACGACGCTGCCCGCGCACGACGTTTCCGATACGAGCCTGGCCGACGCCGGCTCGCGCCGGATCGCCTGGGCGGCTCGCGAGATGCCCGTGCTCGAATCGATCCGCCAGCGGCTGGCCCGCGCGCGCGCCTTCGCCGGGCTGCGCGTCGCCGCGTGCCTCCACGTCACCACCGAGACGGCGAACCTCGTGATGGCGATGCGCGACGCGGGTGCCGAGGTCGCGCTCTGCGCCTCCAACCCGCTGTCCACGCAGGATGACGCCGCCGCGGCGATCGTCGGGCGCGAGGGCATCTCGGTCTTCGCGCGCAAGGGCGAGGACCGCCAAACCTACTACTCGCACATTCGGGCGGTCCTCGACACGAGGCCGCAGATCACGATGGACGACGGCGCGGACGTCGTGACGCTGCTGCACACGGATCGGCGGGACCTGCTTGCCGGCGTGCGTGGCGGCACCGAGGAGACGACGACCGGCGTGATCCGCCTGCGTGCGATGGCAAGCGAGGGCGTACTCGCGTATCCGATCGTCGCCGTGAACGAGGCCCGGACGAAGCACATGTTCGACAACCAGTACGGCACCGGCCAGTCGGCGGTGGACGGCATCCTCCGCGCGACGAACGTGCTGCTCGCGGGAAAGACGGCGGTCGTGTGCGGATATGGCTGGGTCGGCCGCGGGATCGCCTCGCGGCTCCGCGGTATGGGGGCCATCGTGACCGTCACCGAAGTCGACCCGCTGCGCGCGCTCGAGGCGGCCATGGACGGGTACCGCGTCATGCCGATCGCCGAGGCCGCGGCCATCGGGGACCTGTTCGTCACGACCACAGGCAACGTGAACGTCATCGCGGGCGCCCACTTCACATCGATGAAGGACGGCGCGATCCTCGCCAACGCGGGGCACTTCAACGACGAGATCGACCTCGCATCACTCGAGGGGCTCGCCAGCGGCCGGCGCGAGATCCGGCCGTTCGTCGAGGAGTATGCGCTCGTTGGGCGCCGCGTCTACGTGCTCGCCGAGGGCCGTCTTGTCAACCACGTCGCCGCGGAAGCGAATCCCGCGGCGGTGATGGACATGTCCTTCGCGAACCAGGTGCTGTCCATCGAGTACCTGCTGGCCCACCAACAGCTCCCGCCGGCCGTGTACCCCGTCCCGCGCGAGCTCGACGAGCGGATCGCGCGCGAAAAACTGCTCGCGATGGGGATGCCGATCGACACGATGACCGACCAGCAGCGTCTCTACGCGAGCTCGTGGAAGGCTGGGACTTGAGGTGAGCACCAGCTTCATGACCGCCGACCGGACCCTCTTCACGAGCGAGTCGGTGACCGAGGGACACCCGGACAAGCTTTGCGACCAGGTATCGGATGCGATGCTGGATGAGCTCCTGCGCCAGGACCCTGACGCGCGGGTCGCGTGCGAGACCGCAACGACGACCGGCACGGTCATCGTGTGCGGCGAGATCACGACGAAGGGCTACGTTGACGTTCCTCGGCTCGTGCGACAGGTCGTCCGCGACATCGGATACACCAACGCCGACTACGGTTTCGACCATCAGACCTGCGGAGTGCTCACGGCCATCAAGGAGCAGTCGCCTGAGATAAAGATGGGCGTCGACCGCGCGCTCGAGGCCCGCGAGGGACGCCAGCCGGCCGAGATCGGCGCAGGCGACCAGGGGATGATGTTCGGCTTCGCGGTCCGCGAGACGGAGGACCTGATGCCGCTGCCGATCACGCTCGCGCACGCCGTGGCGAGGCAGCTCGCGCGCGTTCGCAAGAGCGGGGAGCTCCCATACCTGCGCCCCGACGGAAAGAGCCAGGTAACGGTCGAGTACGAGCGCGGGAGACCCCGGCGCGTGCACACGGTCGTGGTGGCGGCGCAGCACGATCCTGGAACGGAGGATCGGCTGCCGGCGGACGTGGTCGAGCGCGTGATCCGGGTCGCGATCCCTGCCGAGCTGCTCGACAACGACACGATCTTCCACATCAACGGCACCGGCCGGTTCACCGTCGGCGGGCCGATGGGCGATGCGGGTCTCACCGGACGCAAGATCATCGTGGACACGTACGGCGGCTATGCGCGCCACGGCGGGGGCGCCTTCAGCGGCAAGGACCCGACCAAGGTCGACCGCTCGGGCGCCTATGCCGCCCGCTACGTCGCGAAGAACGTCGTGGCTGCCGGACTCGCCGATCGCGTCGAGATCCAGATCGCGTACGTGATCGGCGTCGCGAAGCCCGTTTCGCTCAACGTCGAGACCTACGGCACGGGCCAGCTGGCCGACGAGACGATCCGCGCACTCATCGAGGAGCACTTCGACTTCAGGCCGCAGGCGATCATCGAGCACTTCGGGCTCCGTCGTCCGCTTTACAGGCAGACATCCACGTATGGGCACTTCGGTCGGCCCGACCTCGCGCTGCCCTGGGAGCGGACGGATCTCGCCGAAACGTTCCGCCGAGAGGCGGGGGCCAGGCCCGCGCTCGTCTGACCGCCCGGTTGGCCTCCCTCTTGCAGCCCAAGCGGGAGGAGAAGGAGAGTGACCATGGCACTTCAACATCTCAACTCGCAGCGAGGGACCTCGTGGGCCGCGGTGCTGGGCGGGTGGATCGCGTCCGTCGGAGCCGCGGCACTTATCGCCCCCGCCGTCGCGACGCTGCTCAGCGGGAATCGCTCCAGCGGTACCGACATCGCCTCGGTCGTTCCGGTCGTGGTCGGCCTCATCGTTGCTTACCTCATCGGCGGCTATGTCGCGGGCAGCATGGCAGCGTACAAGACGAGCTGGCATGGGCTCATGACCGCGTTCTTCGGGCTGTTCGTCGTTCTTGTCGCGCTCCTGTTGGGGCTCGCGGCGGACCGCGGCTACCTCGCCGGATCCGGGGTCCGATCGCTCACCGACCTGTTCCCCGGCGTTGGGGGATTGAGCGGGCAGAACCTCAGTGACGCCCTGACCTTCGGTGCGATCATCGGCTTCCTCGCGACCATATTCGCGGGCTGGCTCGGTGGTCTCCTCGCGCCGACGCGGTACGTCCCGGTCCCCGCCGAGGTCACGCCGGCCGCCGAAGCAGACCCCGCGCCTCGGGAGGCCCCGGTCGTGCGCGAGGCGCGGCCATTCCGCCTCTTTCCGGCCGCCGGCCGCAAGGGCGGCGAGCGGGCGGTCCACGAACGGGTCGAGCGCGTCGGTCCCGACGACGAACGGGAGCGGCCCCGCGAGGTCCGCGCCGAGCCCGAGTAGCTCCGGCGCCGATCGGTCTCACAGAGCGTCCCACGTGAACCGCGCGGCACGTACCCACGTATCGTGAGCGGGCCACTCGGAGTTCGCGTGGGGGTGAATGCGTGGGTCAGCTGACGCGGAGACCGATGCCGCTGCTCGCGGTGATGGCGCTCGTACTTGCTGCGTGCGCCGGCGGGTCGCCCGCGGGACAGGGGAGCGCATCGGGCGCGCCGGCCGGCAAGCCCGCGGCAGGCGGCACGGTCACGATGGCGCTCGAGGACGACCCGATCAACTTCGACCCGCTGCTATCCCGCGCGTTCATCGACCGGAACGTCCATTACCAGATCTACGACTCGCTCGTGCGCATCGACGAGAACGGAAAGATAATCCCCTGGCTCGCGACGAAGTGGGACATCGCCACGGACGGCAAGACCGTGACGTTCTCGCTGCGGACCGACGTCAAGTACCACGACGGAACTCCCTTCGACGCGGCGTCGGTCAAGTGGAACCTCGACCGCTACCGCACCACGGCGGGGTCGCAGCGCAGCGGCGAGCTCGCCCCGATCGAGAGCGTCCAGGCCGTCGACCCCGCCACGGTGAAGCTCAACCTCAAGGCGCCGTTCGCTCCGCTCCTCGCGAGCCTGGTCGATCGAGCGGGGATGATGGTGTCGCAGAAGGCCGTCGAAGCGGGAGGCGCGGACTTCACGCGCAAGGCGTTCAAGGCGGGAACGGGCCCGTTCATGCTGACCGAGGCGGTCAAGGACGATCACATCACGCTCGAGCGCAACCCCAGCTGGTGGGGGAAGGACAAGGACGGCAATCAGCTCCCGTACCTCGACAAGGTCGTGGTGAAGCCGATCAAGTCGAGCGACGTGCGCTTCACCAACCTTCGAACGGGAGACGCGCAAGTCGCGAACAACATCGCGGGGAAGGACGTCCCGACCGCGAAGTCGGATTCGTCACTTAGCTATCAGGAGAAGCCGGCCTACTCCTTCCGAAGCATGATCCCGAACCGCGCGAAGGGGTTTCTCTTCGAGGAAGCCCGGTACATCAAGGCGGTCTCGCTCGCGGTCGATCGCAAGGAGCTGGTCGACAAGGGGTATTTCGGACTGGGGGTGCCTGGCTACGGCACCATCGCCCCGCCTCACTTCGCCTTCGATCAAGGATTCAAGCCCTTCGAGAAGCCGGACGTCGATGCGGCGAAGAAGCTCGTCCAGGAGGTGGGCAAGGGACCTCTCGCGTTCAAGTTCCTCGTGTCGAGCGGTGATCCGGCGATGCTCACGATCGCGCAGCTCATCCAGGCGCAGCTCAAGAAGGCGGACATCACCATGGACATCGAGCAGGTGGAGTTCGCGAAGATCCTGGACCTGCAGACCGCCCACACGTTCAAGGACATGACCTTCATCGGTTGGAGCGGCCGGGTCGACCCCGATGGCAACACCTATGACCACGTCTACACCGGGCGCCCGAACAACGACTCGTCGTACTCGAACAAGCAGGTCGACCAGCTCCTCGACCAGACGCGCACGACCAACGACGAGGCCAAACGGAAGGACGCCTTCCGCCAGGCGGAGAAGATCTACGCGCAGGACGATCCCGCCCGAGTCTGGTTGGGCTTCGGCGCGGCGCAGCTACTTACGTCGAAGAAGGTCGTCGCGCCGCCCGTATACCCCGACCAGATCGTCCGCTTCGAGCTGATGTCCATGGCGAAGTGACGCCGGGCTGACCGGGCACCGGCCACCGTGGGCACCTACATCATCCGCCGCCTGGTGCTCATGGTGCCCGTCGCGTTCCTCGTCTCGGTCATCGCGTTCGCGCTCCTCCGCCTGACGCCGGGCGACCCGGTGATCGTCTACGCCGGCGAGGAGCGCGACCCCGCCACGCTCGATGCGCTGCGGCAGGAATTCGGCCTCGACCAGCCGCTCCCGGCCCAGTACGTCACGTGGGTCACCCGCGCGATCCGGTTCGACTTCGGCCGGTCGATCAGGACGCGGCAGCCCGTCGCCGAGGCGATCCTCGAGCGCTTTCCGGCGACCCTCGAACTCGGCGGGATCGCCCTGGTGCTCTCGATCGCCGTCGGGCTGCTCATCGGCACCCTATCCGCGCTCCGCCGAAATTCGCCGCTCGACCTCGCGGCGAGCGGGTTCACGCTCGCGGGTGTGTCCTTGCCCAACTTCTTCCTCGGCCTGGTGCTGATCCTCGTATTCGGGCTCGCCGTGCGCGTATTCCCGCCGGGGGGCTACACCGCGCTGAAGGACGACGTCGCTGACAACCTGCGCCACCTGGTCCTACCCGCGGTGACGCTCGCGACCGCGAGCATGGCCGTGAACCTCAGGCAGGTCCGATCGAGCCTGCTGGACGTGCTCGGGCAGGAGTACATGCGCACCGCGCGCGCGAAGGGCCTGCGGGAGGCGGTCGTGGTGGCGCGCCATGCGCTCAAGAACGCACTGATCCCGGTGGTCACGATCTTCGGCCTGCAGGTGGGGGCGATCCTCGAGGGCGCGGTGATCACCGAGCAGGTCTTCTCGTGGCCCGGAGTGGGGAAGCTCGCGGTCGACAGCATCGCCGGCCGCGACTACCCCGTCGTGCAGGCGATCGTGCTGCTGTCGGCGCTTTCGTTCATGTTCACCACGCTCGTGGTCGACGTGCTCTACGGCGTCCTCGACCCGCGCATCTCCTTCGGCCGCCGCAGCGCGTGAGCGAGTTCGCGCGGCGGAACCCGCGCATCATCATCGGCGGCGCGCTCGTCGCCATGCTCGTGCTCGCCGCGATATTCGCGCCGCTCATCTCGCCCTACGACCCCACTGCCGCCGATCCCGCGGTGTCGCTCGAAGGGCCCGGTCCGCAGCACTGGCTCGGGACCGACGACCTCGGACGCGACGTCCTCTCGCGCACGATCTGGGGCGCGCGCATCTCGCTGTCGGTCGGTCTCATCGCCGTCGGCATCGGACTCGTGGTCGGGGTCAGCCTCGGGCTCCTCGCCGGTTACGCAGGCGGCCTCTTCGACCTGGTCGCGATGCGCGGGATCGACGCGCTGCTCGCCTTCCCCGCGCTCATCCTCGCCATCGCGATCACGTCGGCCCTCGGGCCGCGGATCGAGAACGCGATGATCGCCATCGGCGTCGTGGCGATCCCGCTGTATACGCGGCTCACGCGCGGTCAGGTGCTCAGCATGCGCGAGCGCGAGTTCGTGACGGCGGCGCGCACGGTCGGAGCGACGCCCTTCCGGATCGTCGCGCGCCACATCTTCCCCAACATCACCAACCCGCTCGTCGTGCAGGCCACGCTCTCGATCGCGTTCGCGATCCTCGCGGAGGCGTCGCTGTCGTTCCTGGGTCTCGGGTCGCAGCCGCCGGCGCCCACGTGGGGCTTCGATATCAACTACGGACAGCGCTACCTGTCGAACCTCAAGTGGTGGATGAGCGTCGGTCCGGGACTCGCGATCTTCGTCGCCGTGTTCGCCTTCAACTTCCTGGGCGACGCTCTCCGGGACGCGCTGGACCCGCGCCTGCGACGCAGCGTTTGACGTCGCGCGGGCAAGGATCCGCCGAAGTCCGAATTTCCCGGTGTCGACGCACTCCCGAACGGGACCGTGACCTTCCTTTCACCGGCATTCAGGGCTCGATGCGGTCCCGCACGATGGTCGGTAGACCCCGACCCGTCAGACCAGTGCGGTCTGCCTGGCGCGCGTCCCGGTCCCGGGGTGTCGACTGTTGGCGATTTGACGGTGCCCGTGTTATCGCCAGCGTGTTCCGTCTTGCGCCGCGGCGTAGGCTGCCGGCATACCGAATAGCGAAAAGAGAGGTACTCGACCATGTCCAGCTCAGCAGTCCAGCAGGTGATCCACCGCGCGGTCTCCGACGCGTCCTTCCGCCAGCAGCTCCAGTCGAACCCAGCCTCGGCCCTCCGCGGCTTCGACCTCACGGCCGACGAGTCAGCCGCGATCTCCAGCCATGACCCGGGGCGCCTCGCCGCGTTCGGAGTCGATCAGCGCGTCAGCAAGGCCTTCGGGCTCGGTGGGGGCGCGCTCAACTCCGATCCGATGACGGACGTCCCGAACTCGACCGGTGGCGTGACCCGGCTCGAGATGGAGTCGGGCGACGGCTCCCACCTCGCCGCCCAGGAAAGCGGCAGCGCCGGATCCGGCGCGACGAACGCCTTCGACAGCGGTAGTGCCGCATCTGGTGCGACGAACACCATGGACAGCGGCATCGTCGGCTCGGGCGCGACGAACTCGCTCGATAGCGGGACCGCCGGCTCCGGCGCCACCGACGTCCTCGACAGCGGCAGCGCGGGCTCGGGGGCGGCACCCACATGGCAGGACGACCCCCAGCCGACCGTCGCGGCCACCGAATCCGGCGCCCCGGCCTGGCGCGATGACGCACAGCCGCTCGCCGCTGCGGACGACGCATCCGGTCCCTCCGCCGGCGCGGTCCACGACGTCGCTCCCGCCGACCTCTCGCTCGGCGCCGCGGACGACGCCCCGCTCGCCTCGCTCAGCGCGGTCCACGACGTGGCGCCGGTGGACCTGAGCTCCGATAGCGCCAGCTCGGTCCACGACGTCGAGCCCGCCGATCTGAGCGCGACCGGGGACGACGTCGCCGATCAGGGCTGGAGCGTGACCGACCACCCCCACCCGGATGCGGGGTAGCCGGGCGGATCAGCGCCGACCACCACTTGTCCCTAAAGAGCCCGGCCCGGTGCCGGGCTCTTTCGCGTCCGGTCCACGATCGACGCCAGGCTCCGGTCGCCCGACGTCCGCGCGCGGCGCGCTGATGACGACTTGGAGCTCCTTGGCGAATTCCACCGTCGGCTCGCGGCGGTAGCCAGCGCGAGCCAGAACGCCATCGCCGCGTCGTTGTCCTCCCACACCATCAGATTGAGCTTCGGGCAGCCGAGTGCGCGCAGCCGCGTCTCGATCGCCGACACGAGCGCGCGGCCAAGCCCAGCGCGCCGGCGGCGCGGGTCGGTGCCCACGTGGTAGAGCCAGCCGCGCCGGCCGTCCCACCCGGCCAACGCCGATCCGACGATCCGCCCGCTCTCGTGCGCGAGCAGGAACAGGCCCGGGTTGCGCTCCGCGAAGCGCACGAGAGAAGCCGCGTCATCGCCCGGCCGGATCCGCAGGCCGCACCGCACCCAGAACGCTTCGAGCGCCTCCGCGTCCGTGGGCGCGAATCCACGGATCTCCACCGCTGACATACTGCGGTGCGTGAAGTCGGAGGCGAAGCGAACCGCGGGCGAAGCCGCGTGATCGGTCAGGAGCGGGTCTCCCGCGACGCGCGAACACCACCAGCCCTCTGCGTCACGGGCGAAGCCGCATGATCACTGTGGGGCGGTTCCAGGTCGAGATCTTCAGCGACGGCACGTTCAAGCTGGATGGTGGTTCCATGTTCGGCATCGTGCCGAAGGTCCTCTGGCACCGGTACAAGACGGCGGACGAGCGCAACCGGATCACCATGGACATGAACTGCCTCCTCATCCGCGATCCCGACGGTCACGTCGTCGTCGTCGAGACCGGGGCCGGGCCCAAGCTCACCGATCGTTCCCGCGAGATCTACGGGATCGACCGGCCGCCCGCGCTCCTCACCGAGCTCGCCGCGCGCGGGGTGAAGCCGGAGGACGTAACGCTCGTGGTCAACACGCACCTGCATTTCGACCACTCCGGCGGCAACACGTTCCGGGACGGGGATCGGCTCGCCGCGACGTTCCCTCGCGCCACATACGTCTTCCAGCGCGCGGAATGGGATGACGCGATGCACCCGAACGAGCGCACCCGCGGGTCCTACTACCCGGAGGACTTCGCTCCGCTGGAAGCGGCGGGAAAGCTCGAGCTCGTGGACGGCTCGGTCGAGATCCTCCCCGGCATCCGCCTCGACCAGGTCCGCGGGCACACGCGCGGCACCCAGACCGTTCGCGTGATCGGCGGCGCGGCCACACTGTTCTTCTCGTCGGACTTCATGCCCGACCGCGCTCACCTGAGGCTCCCGTGGATCCCCGCCTTCGACCTGTTCCCCCTCGAGACGCTCGAGGCGAAACGTACGATCCTGCCGCGCGCCGCGGCGGAACGCTGGATCGTCGGCTTCACGCACGATGTGCCGCGTTTCGGCCGCATCTCGGAGTCCGAGGGCGAGTACACGTACACGGAACTTCCGGGTGACGAAGCGCTGTGATGGACTGCCGGTCCGCCTTCTGAGCGACCTTCCGCCGACGGCCTCGACCGTCATCGTCGGCGGCGGGATCGTCGGCGTCGCGGCTGCCTTCTTCCTAACGGAGCGTGGCGAGCGCGACGTCCTCCTTCTCGAGCGTGGCCAACTCGGATCGGGCTCCAGCGGGGGCGGCCTGGGCGGGATCCGCCATCAGTTCGTCGATGAGCTGGACGTGCGGCTTTCGCAGCTCTCCAGCGCCTTCTGGCGCGAGTTCGAGGATCGCACCGGCGCGCGCCACGAATTCGAGGAGCGCGGCTACCTCTTCCTCGCGGAGACCGAGGCGGGCCTGGCCGAGCTCCGGGCGCCGCTCGCGCTCTACGACAGGTGCGGCCTACCGGTGGAGATGCTCGACCGCGCCGCGATGCGGGAACTCGTGCCGGGGATGCGGGTCGACGATATCGCCGGCGCCCGGTATTGCATGCGCGACGGGTACGGCGACCCACTGATCGCCCTCGCCGGGCTCTCGGCCGCGGCCGTGCTCGCCGGCGCGCGCGTCGAGGAGGGCACCGGCGTCGATCGTCTCGTGCGTGACGGCGACCGCGTCACCGGCGTGTCGACCAGCCGCGGCCCGGTCGCGGCCGAGCGTGTCCTCGTCGCCGCGGGCTGCTGGACCGCGGCGCTGTGCGCGACCGCCGCGGTGGCGGTGCCGATCTGGCCGTACCGGCGCTCGATCATGGAGGCGGGACCTTATCCCGCCCTCGCGCGCATTCCCCTCGTGGTGGAATGGGAGTCCGGATTCCACTTCCGGCCTAAGGGCCAGTACCAGCGGTTCGCGATGCCGAACATCACCGCGGACGGCGGGATCGAGAAGGGCCCGGGCTCGCCACCTGGCGCCTTCGTTCAGTACGACGTCGCGCCCCTCGAGGTGCCGTCGTCGCTCGAGCCATGGGTGAAGGCCAGGGCCGCGTGGCGCCACCCGGCGTTCGCTGACATCCGCATCGGGCGGTCGTGGTCGTGCTATTACGAGATGACCCCGGACGACCATCCCATCGTCGGGCGCGTTTCCGGCGTCGAGGGCCTCGCGATCGCCGCGGGGTTTTCGGGCCACGGCTTCATGCACGCGCCCGCGACCGCGCAACTCGTTGTCGAGGAGCTCCTCGACGGGCGCCCGCACACGCTCGCCATCGACGATCTCTCCCTCGGGCGCTTCGCCGAGGGGCGGCACCCGTTCACGCCCACCGTGCTCTGATGCGGGTGCTGCGTGCGAGCCTTCTCGGCGGCGCTCGGGCCGCGATCGGCCACGTCGTCATCGTGGACGTGTACCGCGCGTTCACCACCGCGGCCTTCTGCATCGCCGCGGGCGCTCGCGAGATCGTGCTCGTGTCCACGGTGGCGGAGGCGCGGCGCCTCGCACGACCGTTCCGGGCGGACGACGCGGCCCCGCCGGACGCGGACCGCCACGCGGTGGTCGCCTCCGCGCCGCCATTCCTGACGGGCGAGGTGGGCGGGCGGCCGATCGACGGCTTCGACGCCGGCAATTCCCCTTCCGCCATCGGATCGCTCGACCTCACCGGTCGCCGGGTCATCCAGCGCAGCAGCTCAGGTACGCAGGGCGTCGTCGCCGCGGTACGCGCCGACGAGATCCTCCTCGGCAGCTTCGTCACCGCCTCCGCGACCTGCCGCTACCTCGCCGCGCGCGCCGAGGAGGTCACGCTCGTGGCCATGGGCGACGAGGCCACCCGCCCGGCGGAGGAGGACGAGGCGTGCGCCGCCTACCTCGAGGGCCTGCTGCTCGGGCATCCGGTCACGCGACCCCCCAGGGTGCTGATGCGCTCGGGTTGGGAGGGCCGCCTCTGGCCCGAGTGGTTCCCGCGCGCTGACGCCGAGCTGGCGTGCGACGTCGACCGCTTCGACTTCGCCCTGCCGGTCTCGCGTGAGGGCGGGCTTCTGATCGCGCGCCCCGTTCGTCCCTGACCGGGCCGCCCGCGCTCGCGTTACCACCTCGCTCCCTGAGCGCGCGGATCGGTCTCCGGGCGCGCGCATTCGGCGATCGGCCCGCAGGGAATGGCGACCGGCGGCCGGCCGGGGGCGAGCCGGTACGATTCGGCCATGCCCCGGACCGTGTTCCTGACGGGTGTCACCGGCTTCGTCGGCAGCCATCTAGCCGAGCGCCTTGTCGCCGATGGCGACAGCGTCGTCGGCCTCGCCCACGAGCCTCCGCCCCACAGGTACCTGAGCCAGGTGGAAGGGCGCATCCGCATCCATCCCGGCGACCTCCAGGATCGCGCCGCGCTCGAGACAGCGCTCGAGGCCGCGAAGCCGGAGGTGGTCATCCACCTCGCCGCCCACGCCGTGCCCACGCAGGCCGCCGCCGATCCGCTCGGCGCTGTCCGGGTGAACGTTCTCGGCACAGCGGTCCTCCTCGACGTGGTGAGCGCGTGTCCCGGTGCGGTGCTGGTGTATGCGTCGAGCGCCGACGTCTACGGCGCGCCGACGTCGGTCCCGGTCAGCGAAGAAGCGCCGCCTCGCCCGCGGAACGTCTATGCCGCGACCAAGGCCGCGGCTGAGGCGCTGGTGCGCGAGTTCGGCGACCGAGGCCGCAACCCGACGGTCATCCTCCGCGCGGCGAACCAGAACGGCCCGCGGCAGAGTCCCGAGCTCGCCGCGTCAGGCTTCGCGAGGCAGATCGCGCTGGCGGAAGCCGGGATCGGGCCGCCCGTCATCCGTCACGGCCGGCTCGACGGGCGGCGGGACTTCGTTGATGTTCGTGACATGGCCTTCGCGTACGCGGCGGCCACGCGGCTTTCGCCTGCGGCCGCGGAAACCTACAACGTCGGCACCGGCCGTGCGGTGTCCATCGCCGAAGTGCTCGCGGTGCTCCTGGACCTCGCGCGCGTCCCGATCCGCTCCGAGCTCGATCCCGCGCGCGTCCGCGACGGCGAGCCGGCGGTGCTCGCGCTCGACGCGAGCCGCTTCCGCGAGCGTACCGGCTGGTCGCCGGTGATACCGCTCGAGCGCTCGCTCGCGGATACGCTCGAGTACTGGCGGACACTGACAGCCGGTCCGGTGGCGGCGGTGGAGGCCGCGGGGGCCCGACCCGTCGGGGACCAGGGCGCCGCGCGAGTGGAAAGGGTGGACGGCTAGAGAGGCATGCCCAAGATCGTTTTCGGCACCGATGGCTGGCGGGCGAGGATCGCCGAGGAGTACACGTTCGACGCGGTGCGCGTCTGCGCCAACGCGGTTGGCGAGTGGGTCGCGCGGCAACCCGACGGACCCTCCCGCGGCGTGGTCGTCGGCTTCGACCGGCGCTTCGCATCCGAGCACTTCGCCGACGCCGCCGCAGAGGTCGTCGCGGCGCACGACGTGAACGTTCACCTCGCATCCGCGGCGGCGCCGACCCAGACATTCTCGTGGGCGACGATGCGGCGCAAGGCGAAGGCGGGGATCGTCATCACCGCGAGCCACAACCCCTGGCCCGACAACGGCTTCAAGGTCAAGGCCGAGACGGGCGCGGCCGCGGCCCCCTCGTTCATCGCCGAGCTCGAGGCGCTCATCCATCCGCTCGAGGGCACCCCGGAGAAGGTCGCCCGGATGCCGCTCGACGAAGCCAAGCGGCGGGGCCGAGTGGAGGTGTTCGATCCGGCTCCCGACTACCTTGCCCACGTCGCCGAGCTGTTCGATCTCGACGCCTTCCGCGCCGCGGGCCATACCGTCGTCTGCGAGCCGCTCTACGGCTCAGCATCCGGCTACTTCCCGCGCCTCATCGGTGGCGGACGGACGAAGGTGATCGAGCTCCACTCCGAGCGCAACCCCTTCTTCGGCGGCGTCAACCCGGAGCCGATCCCGCCGAACATCGACGAATTCCTCGCGCGCATCCCCATCGAAGGGGCGGACGTGGGGCTCGCCGTCGACGGCGATGCCGATCGCGCGGGCCTCGCTGACGAGCGCGGAAGATTCGTGACGACCCTCACCGTCTACGCGTTGCTGATGTGGTATCTCCTCGAGGTACGCGGGCTGCGGCAACCCGTCGTGAAGACCGTGAACATGACGTCCATGGCCGACCGCCTCGGCGAGAGATACGGCGTACCCGTGTACGAGGTCCCGGTCGGCTTCAAGTACATCGCGCCGAAGATGCAGGAGACCGGGGCGATGATGGGCGGCGAGGAGTCGGGGGGATTCGGCTTCGCGATGCACCTGCCGGAGCGCGACGGCATCGTGGCCGACCTTTTCTTCCTCGACTTCATGCTGCGCACGAAGAAGCGTCCCTCGCAGCTCATCGCGGAGCTGATGGACATGGTCGGTCCGTCGTTCTACCTGCGTCGCGACGTCCGTTTCGCGGCCTCCGCGTACCCAGCGGAGAAGCAGCGCATCATGGCCACGCTGGGTGCGGAGGCCCCGAAGACGCTTGCCGGACACGAGGTCGCAAAGGTGGTCCAGCTCGACACGAAGGACGGGACGAAGTTCTTCCTCGACGACGGCTCTTGGCTCCTCATACGCCTATCCGGGACCGAACCGCTCGTACGCGTCTACGCTGAGACGAAGGCGGATGGCGAACTCGCGGCGCTCCTCGACGAGGGGACCAGGATCGTGAAAGAGGCGGGTTGAATGGACGCTGGGACCATCGGATCGATCGACCGGATCAAGGCCGCGGACCCCGGGGGGATGCTCCAGCGGATCAAGGACCTGCCCGCGCAGGTGAAGGACGCCTGGCGGATCGCGCAGAACAGCGACCTGCCCGCGGGCTACGCCGGCGCGAAGAACATCACCGTCCTCGGCATGGGCGGATCGGCCATCGGCGGCGAGTTCGCCGCCGCACTCCTGGCCGATGAGCTGAAGGTGCCAATGAGCGTGCACCGCGACTATGGGCTTCCCGCGTACGTCGGGAAGGACTCGCTTGTTATCGCGTCCTCGTATTCGGGCAACACCGAGGAGACCCTGTCGGGCTTCGAGGAGGCTCGGGGCCGCGGCGCGCAAGTGGTCGCCATCACCACCGGCGGCAAGCTCGCCGCTTCGGCCAAGAGCGCCCGCTTTCCGGCGATCGGGTTCCAGTACCAGGCCCAGCCGCGCGCAGCCCTGGGGTACTCGCTCGCGCTCGTGCTCGGCGTCGTTGGCAAGCTCGGCTACGCCGGCGACCAGACGAAGACGGTGGCGGGGGCGCTGGGCGATCTGGCCAAGCTGGAGGCTCGGCTGGACGAGAACGCGTCGACGAACGAGGCGAAGTCCCTGGCGATCGAGCTGGCGGGACGGATCCCCGTGGCGTTCGGCGCCGGCGTCATGGGTGTGATGGCGCGCCGGGTGAAGGACCAGTGGAACGAGAACGCGAAGAACTGGGGAGCCTTCGACGTCATGAGCGAGCTGAATCACAACGCCGTCGTCGGCTTTCCGAATCCACTGGTCGCCAGGGAGGCCCTGACCGTCCTCATCCTGCGTAGCGCGCGCGACAACCCGCGCCACAAGGTGCGCTTCGACGTGACCACGGAGCTCCTGGACAAAGCCGGGATCGCGCACCGGACGCTGGAGTTCCCCGGCTCCTCGGCACTGTCCGAGGTCCTTCAGATGGTGCTCTTCACCGACCACGTCTCGTTCTACGTGGCGCTGCTCAATGGCGCCGATCCCTCGCCGGTGAGGTCCATCGACTACCTGAAGGACCGGCTCGCCAAGGCGTAGCGGCGACGACCCACCAGTGACGGGCTTCGCGTTCTGTCCGCGTGACGGTACGAGGCTCGTGCCGACGCGCATCGACGGTCGCGACCGTCCCGCGTGTCCTCTGTGCGGCTTCGCCGACTTCCATCATGTCCAGATCGGATCGAACGCGATCGTCGAGCGCGATGGCGAGGTGCTCCTGCTGCGACTAAACTACGGGCCGCGCAGCGGTCATTGGGCGCTCCCGGGCGGGCTCGTGGAGAACGACGAATCGATCGAGGCCGCAGCCGTGCGCGAGACCAGGGAGGAGACCGGTTTCGACGTGACCCTCGATGGCCTGCTCACGACCTGGATGCGCCCTGCGTTCGGCATCGTCGTGGTCACCTACCGCTCG
Source organism: Candidatus Limnocylindria bacterium (assembly GCA_038211425.1). Taxonomy (GTDB): domain Bacteria; phylum Chloroflexota; class Limnocylindria; order P2-11E; family P2-11E; genus JALYKU01. The sequence goes on from JBBQVQ010000014.1 coordinate 49,833, forward strand.
CACATCGTCGGCGGCGAACTACGCGTCGCGCCTGACGAGGCGTCGGAAGGCTCGTTCTTCCCGAAGGTGTCGCTGCCACCCCTCTCCGAGATCGCCTGGCCTTCGACCGCCGCCGGCCTCGACGCGTGGAAGTCATTCGAGCCCGCACGGCCGTGAGCTCCCTCTGGACGTGGGAGCTCTACTACCCGGGGGCCGCCGCGACCGGCGTTCCTCTCGCCCGCTGTCGCGTCGATCCCGCTGATGTGCTCTGGTTCCACTCCGCGCCGGACGTCATCGCGGTCACCGTGCGCGAGGGCGACGACCGCGTGATCGCGCGGGGCGAGCCGCTGCGAAGGGCCGCGGCGTACTTCCCGATGACGCGGTTGCGCAGGAACGGCGACGGCATCGAGAGGGAGGACCGCTGGCCGGTGCAGTCGGATCTCGGAGCGGTGGTCCTCTTGCCCGGTGGCGAAGCGGGCATCCTGCGCGCCTGGTGGAACGCCCCTGATGGCTCCTCCTGGCGGTGGACCGCTGAGTTCTCGAATGCCCGGTGAAAGAGCGGCCCGTCCTATACTTCGCCCGTTCCAGACGGCCGGGCAGACGTCGGAACAGGGGAGGTCTTCATGCATTCGAGCCTCATCTCCATGGTCGAGAAGGCCAAGCGTTATTCCACCGAGCCGGAACGGATCCGCTTTGAAAGTCTCGAGGTAGGCTTCCGCGGCAACAACGGCTCGCACACCGTCGGCCTGCGGGGAGATGAATGGCATTGCCAGTGTGACCACTTCCAGTCCCATCGCCTGTGCGCTCACGTCATGACCCTCCAGCGCATGTTCTCCGCACACCTTCCCGAGAATCTGCGGTACACGCAGGAGCACGTTCCCGCCTGACGACGACGCGCCAAGCCGAACCCGCGCACAACTGAAGACGCAGCAGCTGGAGCGAAGCCCGGTGAGATTCCGGCAGGGTCCCGCCACCGTGACGGACGACGAACGTCCGAACTCGGGTCGCCTCCCGTCGCTGCACGGCCGACACGCCTTCGCGAGAAAGGGGTGAGCCATGCAGGTCACGCGACGCACGCTCTTCGCCTCCCTCGGGCCCCTCGTCGTCTCCCTCGCGCTCGCCTGCGGTCTCGCCACGCCTGCACCGGCGGGTGGCGGTGCCGCGACTGCACCGGCGGCCTCGACGTTCCCGCGCACGCTGACGGACTTCCAGGGACGCGGGGTGACGCTGGAACGCGTGCCCGAGCGCATCGTGTCCATCGGCCCCTCGAATACCGAGTTCCTCTTCGCGCTCGGCGCGGGAGACCGCGTCGTGGGGGTCGACGACTTCTCCGATGAGCCGTCCCAGGCGCGGGCGAAGGAGAAGGTCGGCGGCGTGAAGGTAAGCCTCGAGAAGGTCACCGCGCTCCGCCCCGACCTCGTCATCACCACGAAGTTCACGGACGGGACAGTGGAGCGCCTCGCCGAGATCACGCCAGCGCTCCTGGTGGTCGACCCCCAGGGGGTCCCCGATGTCGCCCGGACCGCGGTGCTGCTCGGGAGCGCCCTCGGCACCGACGGCAGCGCGCTGGCGGCGCGGATCGACGCCAAGGTCGCGGCGGTGCGCGCGAAGACGTCTTCGGCACCAAAGCCGCGCGTTTTCCATGAGGTCGATGCGTCGGATCCGACCAGGCCCTTCACCGTCGGTCCGGGGTCCTTCATCGCCGACCTCATCGACATCGCGGGAGGGGCGAACGTGGCCGCCGGGACGACGAGCTCCTATCCCCAGCTCTCACTCGAGGAGATCGTGCGCTCGGATCCCCAGGTGATCGTGCTCGGCGACTCCGACTATGGCGTGAGCGCGGGCCAGGTCGCCGCGCGCCCGGGATGGTCGGAGATCAGCGCCGTGAAGGACCATCGGGTGATCGGGGTCGCGGGGAGCCTGGTCAGCCGCCCCGGCCCGCGGCTCGGAGATGCGGCCGAGGCGTACGCCCGGCTGCTGCACCCCGAGATCTACTGACCGATGCGCTTCGCCTTCGTCCTCGCCGTCCTGGCGGCCGCCCTGGTAGCCAGCATCGCGGCGGGCGTGCTCGTGGGCGCTGTCGCGATCGCGCCTTCGGACGTGCTCGCCGCGCTCGGCGGCGCGGGTGGTCCCTCGGCGACGATCGTCCGCGACCTGCGGCTGCCGCGCGTTCTCGCGGCCGTCCTCGTCGGCGGCTCCCTCGCGGTCGCGGGGGCGATGCTCCAGGGCCTCCTGCGGAATCCCCTCGCCGACCCGTACGTCACCGGCACGTCGGCCGGGGCCTCCCTGGGCGCGGTCGGCGCCATCGCGATCGGCGGCGCCGCGGCCGCGCCGATCGTCCCATTCGCCGCGTTCGGGGGGGCACTGGCCGCGGCCGCGGGGGTCTGGCGGATCGCTCGGATCGGGGGGCACACGACGGTGCTGACGGTCCTGCTCGGCGGGATCGTGCTCACCTCCTTCGCGGGCGCGGTCATCACGCTCCTTCTCGTGGCCAACGATCGCCTCGCGCTGCGAGTCGGCACGATCGTCGACCTCCTGGTCGGCGGGGTCCGCGTGATCGACCGCACCGAGCTCGCCCTCGCCGCGGGCGTGGTCGCCGCCGGCGTCGCGCTCGCGCTGCTCCTCGCCCCGCGGATCGACGCGTATGCCTTCGGTGAGGAGACCGCCGCGACGCTCGGCGTCGATCCAGCGCGCACCACGACCGCGATCCTCGCCGCGACCGCCCTCCTCGCCGGCGCCGCCGTGGCCCTCGCGGGCCTCGTCGGCTTCGTGGGCCTGGTCGTGCCACATGCGCTGCGTGGCATCGTCGGCGCGACGCACCGCCGGCTGGTGGCCGCGAGCTTCCTCGCGGGCGCGGCCGCGCTCGCCCTCGCCGACCTCGGCGCACGGGTCGCGCTGGCGCCGGCGGAGCTCCCGGTCGGCGCCGTCACCGGGCTGATCGGCGGCCCGTTCTTCCTCGCGCTGCTCGTGCGCTCGCGAGTCCGATGACCCGCCTCGAGGCGGTCGGCCTCCGAGCGGGTTACGGCGACCGGCCGGTCCTCGCCGGGGTCGACCTCGTGCTGGCCGCCGGGCAGACGACCGCGCTCATCGGACCGAACGGAGCAGGCAAGTCCACCTTCCTTCGCTGCCTCGCCGGCCTCATCGCGCCGAGCGAAGGCTCGGTGCGCCTTGATGGGGCCGAACTCGGAAGCCTCGGCCGCCGGGCGATCGCGCGTCGCATCGCGGTGGTGCCGCAGCTCTTCGAGACGCTGTTCCCGTTCACCGTGGAGGAGGTCGTCCGCCTCGGCCGTGTCGCCCGCCTCGGCGCTCTCGGACGGGCGCATCCGCGCGACCACCGGGCGGTCGCCACGGCGATGGAGGAGCTGGACCTCGGGGCGCTTTCGGGGCGGCGGATCGATACGCTCTCCGGCGGCGAGCGGCAGCGCGCGGTGATCGCGATGGCGCTCGCCCAGGAGGCCGACGTGCTTCTCCTCGACGAGCCGACGGTCCACCTCGACCCGGCGCACCAGCGCGCGACCCTCGCGCACATCGCCGATCTCGCCGCGCGCAGGCGGCTGGTCGTGCTGGCGGTGCTCCATGACCTCAACCTCGCTGGAGCGCTCTGCGACCGGGTGGTGCTCCTTCACGGCGGGCGCATAATGGCCGACGGGTCCCCGAGCGAGGTCCTGACCGATGACCTGGTGCGGGGCGCCTTCGGGGAGGGCCTCACCGTCGGCACCAGCGAGGGCGTGCCCTACGTGATCCCGGCCTCGTTGGCCCGCTTCTCGCAGTAACCGGCGGACCCTTGGGCCGAGGGAGCGTTGACCCGTTGATCGCGCGGCTCGTAGCATCTCGCGCCGTCGGGGCGCAGCGATCGACGGGCCGCGTCCGCGAGAGGGGTGGCGATGTCGCGTTTCGCGCTCATTCTGGTGTTCGGCGTCGCCTTGGCCGTGCCCATGGCCGTGCTGGGCGCGGAGCCGACGGCGCTCGACCCGTCCCCGGTGTCCCCGGCCGCGACGTGCACACCGACATTGGCCGAGGGCTCGGCGCCGCCCGCGCGCGTCCCGGGCGGGCTGCCCGGGTACCACGCGGCCTGGTACGGGCAGAGCGGAGTTCCCACGCTGTGCCCGGGCGGAACGGCGACCCTGACGATCGCGTACTACAACAGCGGCTCCATCGGCTGGTATCCCCGGGGAAGCGCGCCGCCGCTCCTGGGAACGTGGAATCCGGATCCCGGCCAGGATCGCCCGAGTTACCTGGGCGGCGACGGCACCGGAGGGTCACCGAGGACCGGGTGGCCGGCCGCCGACCGGCCCGCGCGCGTCCAAAGCGACTACGTCGGCCCCGGGCAGGTCGCGTGGTTCCAGTTCTCGGTGAAAGCACCTCCGGTCGCGGGCGTGTATCGCCTTGCGGTGCGTCCGCTCATCGAAGGCGTGAGCTGGCTCGAGGACTACGGGGTCTACTGGTACATCGTCGTCAAGGCCGACGACAGCAGCGTGCCTCCGCTGCCCGCTCCCGCCCCGGCCGACACCGCCCCTCCGACGCCGCCTCGCACCTACCACCCGAGCCTGGTCGGCGGCTACCGGGGGATCCGCGTGCCGTCCCTGATGTTCCACTACGTCTCGTGGCTTCCGCCGGCCGCTGACGCGCTCCGGCGCGACCTCACCGTGAGCCCGGTCGATTTCGAGGGGATGCTCAAGCTGTTGCGCGAGCAGGGGTACACGACGGTCACCTCTTCGGAGCTCTGGTGGACCCTCGACCGTGGCGGTCCCCTACCGGCCAAGCCCATCCAGCTCACGTTCGACGACGGGTACGCGGACGCCGCCTCCGTCGTCCTGCCGCTGCTCAAACAGTACGGCTTCGTGGGGACGTTCTTCATCACCGTGAACCTCGTCGGTCGGCCCGGTTACGTGACACGCCAGCAGGTCAGGGAGCTCAGCGAGGCCGGCATGGACGTGCAGTCGCACGCGATGGACCACGTCAGCATGGCGGCGCTTTCGCCGGCGCAGCAGCGCTACCAGATGTGCACCGCGCGCACCTTCCTCGACGCGTGGACGGGCATCGACGTCCGCCACTTCGCCTACCCGTCGGGCGACTACAACGGGGACTCGTTCGGAGCCCTCGCGTCGTGCGGCTACCTCAGCGCGTACAAGAAGGCCGGAGGTTCGTCCCAGTCCCAGGGCGCGATGTTCCTGCTGCAACGGTCGCGGGTGCGCGGCCAGCAGGGGGTCGGCGCGATCCTCCTCGCTCTCCAGGGTTAGCCGGACCGCGCGCCCGGTAGCGCTGGCGGCCCCAGCGGGGAGGCCGTGGGGGCCGGTGAGGCCATCCCTTCACGCGGCCGCTGCCCATGAGCCGCGGGCGGCTATGGGACTGACGGCACCCGGAGGGTGGGCGTGGGCAGCGGCGTCGGCACCGGCGTTG